>CANRNR010000015.1 GCA_947632035.1 uncultured Clostridia bacterium
TTTTTTATAGATAGTTTCTTTCTATCTTTTTTCTTATTGGTTTCTCAAAGGTTTATTGTTTACTTTTCAATGTGCTTTTTGCTTTTAAAATCTCCAGACGAAGTGTTTCGACTGAAGACATTTTTTATTTTAGCACAGGTATCATTCAAAGTCAACACATTTTTAAAAATTTTTTTAAAAATTTTTAAGGTTTTTTTTACCAACTTTGAAATGCTTATTTTTCTAGCACTACATGAGCTTTTGTTTTTTACTATTTTTAGTTATTTTAGTCATTTTTTATTCTTTATTATATTTTATTTTAATCATTCAACAATTTTTACTTTCTAATTTCAGATATTTTATTTTTCATAAATATATATATTTATTTATTTTTTTATTTTCTAATATATATTTTTTACTTAATCATATATCTTTTTATTTTCTTATATGAACATTTTTTTATTTTGGTATATACATATTTTATATTAATATGTTTATTTTATTAACAAATTATATTAATATTATATGTAAATTAAAAATAGACTATATATTTTGATTCTATATAGTCTATTTTACATATTTATATCATTTTAAACAATATTTAAAATTTTAATATATTACTTTAAGATATTTAAATTTATTTTTAAGTAATTTTAAGATAATTTAAATTGTTTTAATTATTCAAGTTTGTTTGTGTTTTAACAACTTCTGTTATTCCAACAGCTACTATTTTTCCTTGTACGCTATAACCAAAATCCACATTGTAATCACTTAAATCATCAATTTGATTTATTATGTTATCTATTTCTTCAGCACTAACTAGCTGTGTTTGAGGATCTTTTATTCCTGCCGCACTTCCCATTTGAACTTTTACTTGTGAAGAAACATCATTTAGATAATAGTCATTATTTTTCTTTACCGTATTGCATAACATTTTAACCGAGTATCCAATTTGTTTTTGGGCTCCATAAACTAAAAATGGCTCATTAAATATTTCTGTTTCCATATTTTGTGAAGCAGATTGTGCCTCGTCAAATACAGTAGTTAAAGAAGTATAAACACTTTTTGCTATACTAATTCCTATTTCAGCTCCGATTCCTATGCAAGGATTTGCTCCGTTTGTATTAGCAACTGCTACTACTGCTCCTGTAACTCCATTAATATAATTATATAGTTGTCCTACATTTTCTGATTGTATATTTAATTTAGTAATAATATTTTCAAATAGTTTTCCATAATTTTCAATTACACCTGTCATAAATGGTGTTAATTGTTCCATAGGGTAATTATTCATAATAACAGTATTAGAATCCTGTAGTTCTTGTATATCTAGTGGTTCTGTAGCAACTTGTATTGTCTTTTCATAATTTACATCTACACTTGAATTTCCTTCTATTACTAAAATGTCACTTGCATTGTTTATTGTATTGTTTATAACATTTCCCATAGTTGTATTCATTTCAACTCTGTATTCATTATTATCAATTTTTCCTATTATTGCAATAAAATGATTCACTCCTGATTCACTAATTGTTTTAGTAATAAATAGTTGTGCTTTAAATACTACGCTATCATCAGTAGTATCAATCGTTACTATTACTTTCTTTTCACTTTCATCATTAGTTACTACATCAAATGTTAAGTTAATTTCATCATAAGATACTGCCACTCTAACTAACTTTCCTTGTGATTGGTAAGCTGTTATTGTTAAATTGCCTATTTGACTTTCTTGAACTGAATTTGAAATGTTTTGGAATATTTCTGATACATTTATTTGTTCTATTGCTTCTTGTGGAACTCCACTAGATAATAATACATTATTTATAATTTCTAATGTTGTAGCATCTTGTCTAGCCTTGTTTAATACATTTGTCAATATAGTTTTAAAATCATTTCCTTCAATTGTTAATGTATATCCCTGTGCATTATAGGTTGTTCCATTTATATCTAAACTTGTTTGTTCTGTTTTAGTATATTTATCTGCTGTAATAACATTTGTTATAATAGAAGAATATGCATCTACAAGATATTTTTTATCTTGCTCTGTAAGAACTTCAACTTGTTTTTCTGCTTCTAATGAAATTAGATCTGGTATTTGTGCAACTGTATCATCTGGCATTCCTAAATTTCTAGCAAATTTCTTTAGTTCTGCATTTCTAATTCCAATATAATTTTCATAAACATCTTCACATTTTATAGCATATACATTTGTGCTATTAATAAATGAAAATTTTGCTAAATCTTCTTGTCCATTTTTTATTATTGCTTCTGCTAAGGTTCTTTTATTAGTAGCATCATATTTTGAATTAGTAGCAATTACAAAATTGCTGTTTCCATTTTGTGTATCTTGTATATTTATAGATAAATTTCCTGTTGATGTATGTGAATTTGTATTTTTAAATTCTTCTTGTGCTTTTAAATTATCTACATCTAATATAGTATCTAATCCTGAAACTTGAGATACATATTTTGCAAATAATTGATCATTTGTTTTTAACATATCTGTAAAAAAGTAAAGTCCCGCAACTGTTCCTGCTGCTGCTAATAATACTATAACTATTATTGTTACAATTAAAATTATTTTTTTACCCCTCATATTTTTCTCTCCTTAGTTAATTTTTTATAATATAAGTATACCATAAATTTAAATTTGTAAATATAATTTTTTAATGTTTTTATTCTTTTTATTTCAAAATTATTTATTTTTGTAACTTATTTATTTTTCAATCTTTTTATTATATATTTTATAATTTTATTTTTGAATTTTATTTTTTATTTTGATTTATACTTAATTTTATTATCTTGCATTATTTTCTTTGCCTTACAATTTCATACATTATAATTCCTGCAGATACTGAAGCATTTAAAGATGTAATTTTTCCTTTCATTGGAATTTTTACTAAAAAGTCGCAATTTTCTTTTACTAATCTACTCATTCCAAATCCTTCACTTCCAATTACAACTGCAAGTGGCATTTTATAGTCTTGTTTTGTATATGTTACTTCTGTATTCATGTCCGTTCCACAAATCCATAAGCCTTGTTCTTTTAAGTAATGTATAGTTTCATTTAAATTGTTTACTCTTGCTATTTTCATATATTCTACTGCACCTGCTGATACTTTACTTACTGTGCTATTTACCGATGCTGCCCTTCTTTTTGGAATAATTATTCCGTGCACACCTGCCGTTTCTGCAGTTCTAATGATTGAGCCTAAGTTATGTGGATCTTCTATTCCGTCTAATAGCAATATAAATGGCATTTCATTTTTTTGTTTTGCTAGTTCTAAAATGTCTTCTACTTCGCAATAATTGAATGGTGGCACTATTGCAATAACACCTTGATTATTTTGTGTTTGTGCTATTTGATTTAATTTATTTCTTTCAATTTCAGATATTAATATTTTTCTTTCTTTTGCTATTGCTATTATTTTATAAATAGAACCATGTTTCTCTCCTTTTGCCACTAAGATCTTGTTTATGTCTCTTCCTGATTCTAATAATTCAATTACTGCATTTCTGCCTTCTACTTGGTCTTGGTATTCTTCATTTTCCATTTTTTACATTTCCTCGTAAATATGCTTATGTACTGTAAAATTTTATAAGCATATTCTTTCTTTTTAAATATAATTAGATTAAAATCATCTAATACAAGAGTCATGTTTTAATGTTATTAATATATTTTAATACATTAATAGCTTAATTCCTTAATGCTTAATTCTTAATAGCTTAATTCTTAATGTCTAAAATTGCTTAAGACAAAAACCCCGTCCCATTGTCTTATTCTTCGTCTAATTTTAATACTGATAAGAAAGCTTCTTGTGGAATATCCACATTTCCAACTTGTCTCATTTTCTTTTTACCACGTTTTTGTTTTTCAAGTAACTTTTTCTTTCTTGTTATATCTCCACCATAGCATTTAGCAAGTACGTCTTTTCTCATAGCTGATATTGTTTCTCTTGCAATAATTTTTCCACCTATTACTGCTTGTAAAGGTATTACAAATAATTGCCTTGGTATTACTTCTTTTAACTTTTCTACCATTTTCTTGCCTTTTTCATAGCTTTTATCTCTATGTACTATAAATGATAGTGCATCTACGCCTTCACCATTTACCCAAATATCTAATTTTACTAGGTCTGCTCTTTGATAGCCTTTTACTTCGTAATCAAAAGAGGCATATCCTTTTGTTTTGGATTTTAAACTATCAAAGAAATCGTATATGATTTCATTTAGTGGAAGCTCATATTGAAGTGTAACTCTGTTTGCATCTAAGTATTTCATATCAATATATGTGCCACGTCTATTTTGACAAATTTCCATTATTCCTCCTACAAAGTCTTTTGGTGTAATGATTTCAGCTTTTACTATTGGCTCCTCCATATAGTTTATTTCATTTGGTGGTGGCATTTCTGATGGATTATATAGCTCTATTACTTCTCCATTTGTTTTGTGCACTTTATAAATAACTGATGGAGATGTTGTAATTAAGCTTAAGTCAAATTCTCTATCTAATCTTTCTTCTATAATTTCTAGGTGAAGTAGCCCTAAAAATCCACATCTAAATCCTGAGCCTAATGCACCTGATGTTTCTGGCTCATATTCTAATGCTGCATCATTTAGTTTTAACTTTTCAAGTGCTACTTTTAGATTTTCATAATCACCACCATCTATTGGATATATACCACAATATACCATTGGATTTACTTTTTTGTATCCTGGAAGCGGTTCTAAAGCTGGATTTTCTGTTAATGTAATTGTGTCGCCAACATGTACATCTGATAAGTTTTTAATGCTAGCTGCAATATAACCTACTTCTCCCGCTTTTAGCTCGTCTGTTTCTTGATACTTTCCTGGCTCAAAATAGCCAACTTCTGTAATTGTAAATACAGCTTTGCTAGACATGAACTGCATTTCTTGTCCTGCTCTCACAGTTCCGTCTTTTATTCTTACATACGCTATTGCACCTTTGTAATTATCATAAATTGAATCAAATATAAGTGCTTTTAATGGTGCATTTTCATCACCTTTTGGGGCTGGAAGATCTGTAACAATTCTTTCTAAAACTTCTTCTACATTTAAGCCTGATTTTGCAGAAATACATGGTGCGTCCTCAGCTGGTATTCCTATTATATCTTCTATTTCTTTTTTTACTTCGTCAGGTCTTGCATTTGGAAGGTCTATTTTATTTATTACCGGTAATATTTCTAGGTTATTATCTAATGCTAAATATACATTTGCTAATGTTTGAGCTTCTACTCCTTGACTACTATCTACTACTAAAACTGCGCCATCACATGCAGCTAAGCTTCTTGATACTTCATAATTAAAGTCTACATGGCCTGGGGTATCTATTAAATTAAGTTCATAATCATTTCCATCTTTTGCATGGTATTTCATACGAACTGCTTGGGCTTTTATAGTAATTCCACGTTCTCTTTCAATGTCCATGTTGTCTAATACTTGACTTTCCATCTCTCTTTTAGAAAGTACACCTGTCATTTCAATTAATCTATCTGCTAATGTAGACTTTCCATGGTCTATATGTGCAATTATACTAAAATTTCTAATTCTTGTTTTTCTGTCTTGCTCCATGGTTTCTCCTCTCATAATTACTTTTTATAGATTCTACCACATTAAATTAATAAAAGCAATTATATAGGTTTATTTAAGTATTTAATTACTGTTCCATATATGTAGAAACTTCCTACAATAAATATAGTTCTATCTTCTATGCATATATTTTCATTATCATATAGTTCTTTTATTAAGTTATTTGTTTCTTTTAATTTTTTATTCAGTACTTTTAATTCTCTATTCTGTACTTTTATTAAATTTAGTGCTTCTTCTAGATCTTTCATATAAATCTTTTCACTTTTTGTGTATTTCATTGCAGTTTTGTATAATTCTTCTTTTGACACATACCTTTGGCTGTCATTTCCGCTCGTAAAGATAAATACTGCATCTTCATCTTTTACTAATTGTTTAAGCATTGATTCGTAATCTTTACTTTTTAAAATAGATACAATATATGCTTTTTTATTATTTTTATAATACATTTCTATATTACTAATTAAATTTTCTATTGCTGGTTCGTTATGTGCTCCATCATAAATAACCAATGGATCATTACATATTTTTTCAAATCTTGCTTTATGTACTACTGTTTTTAAGCCTTCTCTCACAGCCTCTTCTGAAATATTATATGATTTATTTCTTAAAATTTTGGCACATTCTATACATATTACAGCATTATATGTTTGCTTTTTTCCTTTTAAATTTATCATTATTTGTTTATAATTTTTATAGTCAAATGTTTGAAATTCATCATTATATGAGTAGTTTAATATACTTTCTTTTTTTATTAAATGTAGTGTATTATTTTTTTCTCTACAAGTATTTTTTATGATTTCATCTACTTTTCTTACTTCATTTAATTGATTCTTTTCATTTGTTTTATTTATTTTATTATTTTTTTCTTCATTAGCTTGTTCCACAAATATAGTTTCTGAATTTTCTTTTATTATTCCTGCTTTTTGTTTTGCAATTTCTTCTAGAGTATTTCCTAAAACTTGCATATGGTCATAGCCTATGCTTGTTATTATTGAAACTATTGGATTTACTATGTTTGTGCAGTCATATAGCCCACCAAGTCCTGTTTCTAAAACTACAAAATCACAATTTTTTTCATAAAAATATAAGAGTGCCATTGTTGTTTCTAATTCAAATAATGTTATTTTTCTGTCATTTAAACTATTATATTTTTTAATTTTTGGATCTATTATCGTTATTAAGTTTTCTATTTCTTTATCTGTAATATTTTGGTTTCCTATACTTATTCTTTCATTGTACTTTATTAAGTGTGGGCTAATAAATTTCCCTACTTTATATCCAGCTTTACTAAGTATATTTGTCATCATTTCTGCTGTGCTTCCTTTTCCATTTGTTCCTGCAATATGTATGATCTTTAAATCTTTCTCCGGATGTGAAAGTTCGCTCATAAGATATTCCATTGCTTTTAAAGTTGGTTTTCCTGTTCCGGTTTAAAAAATTTGATAAGTATTTTTCTATGTCCAATTTTATATCCCCTTTTATATTTTTCTATATCTTTCTATATTTTTAATTGTAACTGCTGTTTTATTTTACCATAATAATTTACAAAAAGAAAGTATATAAAAAACGTAGCTTACAAAAAATAAAAGAAAACCAAGAAAATAAAAAGAGCCTAAAAAATAAAAAGAGCCTATTTATAATTTAAATAGACTCTTTTAGTTTATAATCACATTTTTAGTCTTATTTTGCTATTTTAGTTTATAATCACATTTGTATTTTTCTATTACTATTTTTTATGATTTCCACTACTCTTTACACTTTTTACTTTTCTCAATCTTAATATTGCTATTATTCCTATTAGAGAAACAACCATTAATACGGCAAATAATTCTATTGCTATATCTCCTGTTGTTGGTATTCCTGAATTGTTGCTACTTGGTTTTTGTGTTGGTTTTGATTCATTCGTCGGTGTAATTTCTGGTGCTTCCGTTGGAGTTCCCTCTGGATTTTGTGTTTCACCATCAGTTGGATTTACTGTAGGTGTAACAGTAGGCGTTTCTGTTGGAGTCGTACTTGGTGTTGGTGTCACAGTTGGCATCTCTGTTGGAGTTACGCTTGGTGTTGGAGTTACGCCTGGTGTCGGCGTTACAGTTGGTGTCTCCGTTGGGGTTGGTGTTGGCTCTTCAGTTGGTCCTGGTGTTGGTTTCTGTGTAGGAGTTGGAGCTTCTCCTGTTGGCGTAGGTACTGGAGTTTCACCACCAGTAGTTGGCTCAATTATAATTTGCGATAAACTATCTTCTGGTTTTATATCTACTTTTGTTTCACTATGTCCAATTGATGCAATTGTTGTAAAGTTTGCATCTGGTACAATAGTTATTGTTTCTTGTTCTTTAATTCCTTTAAAAGTAATTGTTCCAACTTTAATACCTTCTAGCTTGCCTGCGTCATTTAGTTCTTTTGTTCCAGAATAATATATATTTAATTGTTCTACAATTGCGTGTCCTTCTTCTTTTTCTTTATCTGCCCATGTTGTTTTCATTAATTTGCAATATGCTTCTTCATTTAGACTTGGGTCAAATTCAAAGCTTATTGCCGAATCTTTATCTTCTAAATCCATTTCTATATCTAATCCTATTTGAAATGATGAAACGCTTGCCCCTGGTATTACTTCTTCTGTTCCGTCTGCTATAGTTGTGTCTGCTAATTCAAGATATACATCTATTTTATCGTTTGCAGTACGTTTTAATCTTACAAATGTTCTATCAGCAGTTGGAGAATAATTATCTTCATATTCACCATTATTATTTATTTCAGCAATATTAGCTTGTGCAAGGCTTACAATTGCTATTAGAAGTACTGCTATAATGATAAGTATCATTATTATTAGTTTATTTTTTTTCATAGTTATTCTCCTTTCTATTCTACTTTTCCATCACTTGTTATTGTTATGCTAGGTAATTTACTTTGTATTGGTACACGATAAGTATCACTTGTTATTCTTTCTCCTGTAAGTTCATGTGCATCATTTACACGATATAGTTCTGCTCTTACTGTTGTTCCTGCTTTTGGATTTAAGAATTTTTCATACATTGGATTTGCTGTAAGTGTTCCTTTTTCTGCACTATCTACTTGATTTCCTTCTGCATCCATATAAATTTCTTTTGGTAACCAGTAAATCCATATTCCACCTGTAACATCTGTAATTTCTGCGTCTTTTTCTAGTGGCTCTGCATAGAAGGTTTGTTCTGAACCAGTTAATAAGTTATTGTCTTGATCCCATAATTTTAATGCGTTATATGCTGGATTTCCTTTATATGTTCCTGTGAATACTATAGAACCTGCTGGAATTTTAACTGTTTCACCAGTTGTATCGCTACTTCCTAATGTTACATCTTCAGTTAATATTCCATATCCACTATATACTCCATCTTCTGTTTTTATGAAATCTACATTGTCTCCAGTTGGTCCAATTAAATCAAT
Organism: uncultured Clostridia bacterium; assembly: GCA_947632035.1. GTDB lineage: Bacteria > Bacillota > Clostridia > TANB77 > CAG-508 > CAG-273. Next base: position 9,010 of record CANRNR010000015.1, read on the forward strand.
TTCAGCTATTGAAACTTCTTCTCCATCTTTAGCATTTCCTTTTTCGTCTATTTCAAATTTTACAAAGGTTGCATCATAAATTTCTAGTTTGTCTCCTGCTCCAAAGTATACTGTTTTTGTATTTTCCTTATTACTACTAAATAGTGCTTCAAGGAATGAAGTTTCTACTTTCTTTACTTCTGTCCAAGATTTTCCATCTGTACTTACTGAAACTGTATAATTTTTAAGTTCTTCTCCTGATTCAGAAGTATATTTAAATCCTACTAATTTTTTAGTTTCTTCTAATTCTATTACAATTTTTGCTTTATCTTCTGAAGTTGTTCCATTATAGTCTTTTGAATAGTCTTTATCTATTAATTCTGAATCTACTTTTACTAGTTGTGGTTCTGTCATATCATAGTCTTTTGAATCTCTATCAACTTTCTTAGTATCTTCAGTCGAAGTAAGGTTTGTAGTAATTACCCAATCTTCTTTTCCACCAATTGTTCCATCATTTTCTACTTTAATTGGATCTAATACATACTCTGCTGTTTCATTTAAGTATTTATCATAAGCTTTAACTTTATAAGTAAATACTCTATTATTTACAGTTTCAATAGTGTCTATATATGTTATTTCTCCTTTTGTACTACTTTCTTCTTGATTGTCATCTACTGTAACAAATGCTACTGGAACTGTAATTTCTTGGTCATTATCCATATAAGTTCTTATAATTTCATAACCAAGTATTGCACCTTTAACTTCATTTGTAGTTTCCATTGTTAATTTTACTTGATTTGTGTTGGTTAAGCTTCCATCTACATCTTTTTGTACAATTTCTCTTTCTGCAGTAACTGTTGTTCCTGCTGTCATTCTAGAATTTCCTGCTAATTCATAAGCTCTTGCTTCATCATTTATAAAGTAAATTGCTCTTGTTTCTTCTTCCCATTGTGATGCATATTCTATTGTTTCTTCATTTGGTGTCATACCCCATTTTGTAAAGAATTCTAATAAGTTTTTCTCTGCTGCTGCACAGCTTAATCTTATTAAGTTATCATCCTTACTATCTTTTGTTAATGTTAGTGCTATTCCTTTATCTCCTTCAGCTTTTGGTGCTGATGCTGGATCACGAGCGTATGAGTCCATTCTTGCAAATAGTAAGTTCTTTTGTTGTTCTGTATAATTTGTATATGTTTTAAAGTTATATCCATCTTTATCATATGCTAAGTGTAATTGCCAATATAAACCTAATTGTGTAAATACATTTTGTGCTTTGCCAGTTTTTCCTGACATTACTTTTTTATAAACTTCTCTATACTCAAATCTTACAGATTCGTTTGTATCTTTTGCTTGTGATAATACTGAGAAGTAGTTGTTTGTAACTTCTCCATGAACATAAGCAGATTCGTTTATAATGTGTCCTATTTCATGTGAAATTCCCCAACCAAAGTAATTTCCTTCTACATATTTACCATCTTTACCTACTGTTTCAGTTTTTATTGGATTTCCTTTTGATAATGTAGGAACATCTCCCCAGTCAATACCAATGTGTAATCCACCTGCATACATTGCTGCTCCACCAAACATTTGATGATAACGAATATTTAATCTACTTGATGGATAAGTATTTTTTGTTCTTTCAGTAGTATCTTTATTTAATCCTTTATGTTGATAGAATAAATCTACCATATCTTCCATAGCTTCTAATGAGTTATATAATTTTTGTGCTTTTTCATCTAAGCTTCCTTCGCCTAAACCTGTTAATATTTGTTTAGCTGATACAGAATACATCATTTGGTCTAGTACAATTTCTGTTGCACCTAATATACAGTTTTTCTCATTATAGTCATAATTAAATTCTTTAGCTCCAGTAGCACGATGTAAATTATGTGCACTTTCAAGGCTTGAAACTGTAGTTTCTAGTTTTTGTACATATTCTTTTACTGCTTCTAATCTCTTTTCCTTATTATTTTCTACTTTGGTTAAATCAAGTACTGGTATATATTCTCCACCAACTACTCTTACTCCATATACTTCATTTTCATTGTTTCCAGTATATTCAATATATAGAGAACCTCCACTTTCTTTGTCTTGGTTATCTATTTTTGGTATTGTAATTTCATTCATACCAACTTTTAATTTTGATTTAGCTGTAGCATACCAAGCTGCTGCTTCTGGGTAATATTGCGTAGCAATTAAGTTTAAGTTTGTAGTATCTCCACTATTTTTATTTGGACTTCCTACAAATACTTTTATTACTTCTGTGCTATGTGCAACAACTCCTAATGGTTGCCAAGCATTTAATCCACTACTAAATGTTATATGTCCATCTTTTGCTTTAGTAACTGATGTATCTATTTTTATTACATCTTTTAAGTTTTCTGTTTCATAAATCAATTTTGCTAAATCAAGTTCTTTTTGAAGACTATCTTTTTCTGGATGATATTCATTGCTTGATGGATCTTTTGTGTCTAGTCTTTGTTGTAATTCTTCAAAATCATCTAAAGTTACTGTATCTTTTAATGTAGTATGCATTTGGTCTAAATACAAATTGTTTATATCTTCTTCTAATGAATCATATTCATAGAAACGCATTTCTGCAATTGTAATTTTTCTAATATAACCATAAACTCTAGTTAGAGCAATTTGTATAGTATCTGTTTCAATTGGCTTATCTAGTTTAATTACAGTATATTCTCTACCATTTTCTCCTGTTTTTGTAACAACTTGTGATGGTGTTATTGGTCCTACTGTTTTTCCAGTTTCTTTATCTTTATACCAAATTTTTGCATTTCTAATATGATCTAAATTCTCAATTTGTGCCATTGTGAAGTAGTTCATTTTGTATGTCTTATCAAATGTTACTTCAACACCTTTTCCATTGTAATCTTCATAAGATACACCGAAATCCCAGTCATCTACTTGTAAATATGAAGCATAGCTATTATCTACAACTCCTTTTGCTGAATATTTTCCTGGCGCTACTTGTATTTGTTTTCCGTTTGTATCTGTATCTAATGGGCTATCTACCATAGTTCCCATAGATTTCTTAACTACACTTTCAATATGTGAAGTAAGCTTTCCTTCTCCATTTGGTGTATTAATTAATTTATAGCTTGGTAATATTGCTGGTTGAATGTTCGTTGTTTCTACATCTGAGATATTTGATCTATCACTTTCACCAATTTTATTTACACCAATAATATATACTTGATATCTTTGGCTATCTTCTAGTCCTGTAATTGTAAATGAAGTTTCTGTTAATATTTGACCTTTTGTTGCTTCTATGTATTCTCCTTCATTATATTTTCTGTAAAATACTTTATATGAATCAGTAGCATTCATTTTCTTCCATGATGCTTGAATTTCTCTTATTCCACCTTTTAATGTTACGTTATCAGGTTTATCTGGCCTCTTTACTGCATCTACTACTACTTTTATAGCGTCGCTATAACCACTTCTCCATTCTCCATTTACTGATTGAACTGCTACATAATAGTCACAAGGAATATTGTCTTTAACAGCTCCAAAGAAATCACTAATAGTAATAGAGTTTCCTTCAACAACATATTCGTTTGTTTTTTCTTCACCTTTTACTGTGGCTACAATTTTTACTTCATATCCTGTTACATTTTGCATATTATCCCATGTAACTGTAAAGCTTTCGCCAAATGATTCTGATTTAATGTTTGTTGGAATGCTTAAATCTGGTGCAGGTATTCTATCTACATTACCATTTAAGAATTCTACCTTAGCTATATCTGCTAATTTATTACTTTTTGTTGCTGTAACTTTTATTGTTATTTTCTTTACTGCTACTTTATTTCCTAAATCAACTGAAATTGTACCATCTGGCTCAATTACAGCTACTGGATTTGATATTGTATTATAAGCAACTGGCTTAAATTCTGCATTTGAAGTATTTTTTACTTCTACTGTAACTTTTTGTCCATCTACTGTTTCAACTGTAATTGTTGCAGCTTCAATATTATTTTCTACATTTGAAGATGGTGCTATTGTAATTTCTTGTGTTTCAGCTTGAACATTTTCGCCTAAATCAATAGAAATTTCTACCGGATTATCTTCAGATATATCTTCTTCTTTGTTTTTTGGCTCTAATGTAATATATTTGTCATTATTCTCTAATATATCTTTGACTTCTCCGTGTTCTTCATTTATTGTAGTTGTCTCGCTTTCTTCTACTGTTGCTTCTGTAATATCTACACTTTCTATAATAACGCCTTTAATTGCTTCTTTATTTTTATTGATAGAAATATATGATAAATCTATGATGTTAATTTTTCCATCACCATTTAAGTCATATTTCGAATCATATGTATTAGAATTTTTTGAATATTTTTCTATAGCTTTAATCATTGCTTCTTCATCGTTATTTGTTGATGTAACACCTGCTAAAGCTTTTCCGTTTGAAGTATATCCTAATACTTTTTCATCTCCTGTAACATCTCCAACTGCTACAACGCCAATTTGCTCTTTTCTTAAAACATCTAATTTGTCTTCATTGTAGCCATTTGTAAGAGATAGCTCTGAAATTGTACCTGCTTTTACTTCAACACTTCTAGTAAATTTAGCATAACCTGTTTTTGTTATTTCAACGGTATATTCTCCTTCAGGAACATTATTAAAACTATAATATAGTTTTGTTTCGTCTTCTCTTTCTCTAAAGCCTCTATAAAATTCAGGTTTTATTCCTGATAGCTCTCCATTTTTATTTCTTAAAGTTACTGTAAATATTGATTCATCTGAACTTTCTTGTTTTGCTTGTGGTAACCTTAAATCTAAACTAATAAAAATTTTTCCAGATTCTAGTTCACTTGCTATTCTTGTAGTAGCATCTGAAATAGTTTCTAGATTTTCTTGTTCTTCTAAATTTTCTTTTGTTTCTAAACTTTCTTCATTTTTTGAAGTTTCTTCTTTTTCAGGCTCTTCCATATTACTTTCAGAACCTTCATCTGTATTTGTAATTTCATCATTTTCTTTGCTTACTTGCTCATCGTTATCAACTTCTTCATTTGTCTTATCGCCATCATTGATTTCTTCATCTACTTGCTCACTATTATTTATTTCGTCATCTACTTGTTCACTATCATTTATTTCGTCAGCCACTTGTGAGTTTGATGCTATATCAATAACGCTACTTGCTAATACTGATACGTTTCCCATAAGCATTGTTATTATTATGCTCATTACAATTACAAATTTTAGTGATTTTCTCATAACTTTTCCCCCTTTATCTATGTGCTCTTGCTTATTATATCAATAATATAATTTTTTGCAAGATATTTTTTGGTAAAATGTTAAGTTTTTAACAAATATTTAACTATTTTTTCTCTTTTATTTTTATACTTTATGGCAATTTATTAAATATAATCTTACTATAAATTAATCCATTATTTCGATTTCTATTTCTTTATCTACTTTTACTTTTGCATATCCTCCTATAGGAAATGTAAAAATTGGAGTAGTATGTCCAAAATCAGCATTTATTACAACAGGATTATCATTTAATTCTCTTTTGCTTTTTAAAATTCTTGTCCATTTTTCGTCATTCATTTCACAATTGTTTTCTGCTCTTCCTATTACAATTCCTTTTATATTTTTATTTTTCGCACAATGTAAAAGTGATTGCAAATTTCTGTCAAATTCTCTGTTAAAGTCCTTTCCAGCCATACCATCATCTTCAATAAATAGTATGGTATCTTTCAAATCCGGCATATATTCTGTTCCTTGTAGCAAATTTAATGTACATAAATTTCCGCCCACTATTCTTCCTTCTGCTTCTCCTTTATTTATTATTTTCATGCCTTCATTTTCTACAAATGTTCTATTCTCTTGGTTTTTAAACCAACTATCATTACTCCATTCATTAGAACTTTCAATTTCTATACTTTCAGATTGCATAAACATTTTTTTAAAATATTTTTCTGTATATTCAAATCCTTTTTTCATTCCAAAACTAGAAAAATGAGGCCCTGAATATGTTATCATACCTGTTTTAGCATAAATTGCATTTGTTAAAGCTGTGATATCAGAAAAACCACAAATAATTTTAGGATTTTCTTTTATTAAGTTATAATCAATATAATCTAATATTTGGTTTACATTGTAACCACCTATTACTGATAAAATAGCTTTTACATTTTTATCTTTAAAAGCTTCATGTAAATCTTCTATTCTATCTTCTATACTAGCACATTTGTAATCTTCTCCTATTGAGTTTAGTACATTTTTTCCAAATGTTACTTTAAATCCTATATTCTCTAATCTTGCTTTTGCGCTTTCTATAACATCATTATTTATTATACACATACTTCTAGATGGAGCAATAACTCTTATTTCATCACCTATATTTAATTTACTTGGAATAATCTTATTCATATATATTTTCTCCCTTTAGATTTTTTCTATAAAATTTTATTAGTTTTTCAAATTCTCTAATTTTTATTTTTCCAATTTATATATTATTTACAATAAACTGAATTACATTATCTTCATTATAATTTTTCTTATCTTTATCTCTATCTTCTTGAGTTAAATCAACGAAATACTTATTGCACTCTGGCATGATTGACATAGAGTCTAAAGGATAACCTGGATTTCTCTTTTGGCATGGTTTATCTACTAAATAGAAATTACTTTTACTCCAACTATATTCCTTTGCTTCTTTTCCATTATAGATTACCATTCCATACACCCATTTGGCTGTTAATCTTCCGCCGTACTGATGTACTAAATTAGTATAATACTCAAGCATTTCGTCATCAGATAATTCTTTGCCATTTATTCTTCTTACATATGTTCCTGGTTGTTTTTCTTCTGGTAATTCCTCTATATATAAGTTATTGTCCATTCCAATTGTTGTTATTCCTGTTTTATCATAATATGCTTTTGCCTTTATATATGCATTTTCTATCGCATTTTTTCCGCTTTCCTCTACATGAATATTTATTCCTATATCTTTAATTGTTATAAGTTCTATTCCTTCTTTTTCTAATCCATCAGCATATTTTTTTACTTTTGCCGGATTTGTTGTTGCAAATAATACTTTCATTTTATTTTTGTCTCCTTATATTTATTTCTTTAATTCTAAAATAGATACACATTCCACATGGCTCGTAAAACAAAACATATCTACAGGCTGTATCTTTTTAAGACTATATTTTTCTTCTAAAATTTTTAAATCTCTTACCATAGTTGCTGGATTGCAACTAATATACACTAGTCTTTTAGTCTCAACATTTAAAATATTTGAAACAGTAGTATTATCTAATCCTCTTCTTGGTGGGTCTACTAATATAACATCTGGCTTTCCACTTTTTTCTAAAACAGTTTCTAAAGTATTTTCTACATCTCCACATAAAAATTCTATATTTTCTATATTATTTAACCTTGCATTTTCTTTTGCATCTTTGATGGCATCTTCTACAATTTCTATTCCATAAACTTTTTTAGCTTTGCTAGATGCAAAAATTCCAATAGTTCCAATTCCACAATATAAATCTAATACAGTTTCCTTACCTTGTAAGTTTGCAAATTCTATTGCTTTACTATAAAGCACCTCTGTTTGAACTGGGTTTGTTTGGTAAAATGACATTGGAGATATTTTAAAAGTATAATTACCTAATTTATCATATATATAGCCATCTCCATATAATGTTATATTTTTGTTTCCTAGTATTACATTTGTATCTTTGCTGTTTATATTTTTAACTACTGTTTTTAATTCATATTGTTCTAACTTTGGATTAGTTTCAAATTCTTTTTTTATTTCTTCTACAAGTTCTTTTTCTTTTGGTAAATTTTCTCCGTTATTTACTATTATGCACATAACCTCTTTTGTTTTAAAGCCTATTCTTACAATAATATGCCTAATATATCCGCTTCTTAGTGCTTTCATTATATACTGCAATTTTATTTTTCTTAATAAAATCTAAAATAGTTTTTGCTATTATTTGAGATTCTACAGTTTGAATATAGCAATTTTCCATTGGTATAATTTCGTGTGTTCTTTGTGCAAAAATTCCTATAATGCTGTTTCCATTTTTGTCTATTCCAACAGGATATTGTGCTTTATTACGATAATGCATAGGATTTTGCATACCTATTGTTTTTTCTACTTCTATTTTTTCTTCTAATGTTTTATTTACTAGATTTTGAACTGTTTGCCTTTTCATTTCTAATGTAGTTTCATATTTAATGTGCCTTAAACTGCAACCTCCGCATCTTTTATATGTACTACAATCTGGCTCTTTTCTTGAACTTACTTTTTCTATAATTTCTATAATTTTTCCAAATGCATGTGAAGAAGTTACTTTTACAATAAGAATTTTACATTTTTCTCCTTTTATTGCACCTGGAACGAATATAGTATATCCTTCAATTTTTGCTATCCCTTCTCCTTCAAAACCATTATCAATTATTTCTACTATATATTTTTTATTTTTCTCTACCGGTATTTTATTTTCCATACTTTTCTCATTTCTTTTTATAATAATTATTTTATATTTTTGTATTATTTATGCTTTCATAATCTAGCATTACTAAAATTTCAACATATTGACTAATAATTATATATATTGTTTTATTACATCATATAGTTTACTTGTTGGAAGCCCTATAACAGAATGATAATTTCCATTTATTTTTGAAATAAATACTGCAAATTCATCTTGTATAGAGTAGGCTCCTGCCTTGTCCATTGGCTTTCCTGTGTCAATCCATTTTTTTATTTCTTCATCTGTTATATATTTTACTTCTATTTGAGTTACTTCATAATCAACATATTCTGTTACTTTTCCACTTTCTTCTTTTATTACACATAAGCTTGTTATTACTTCATGTGTGTCTGCTCTTAATTCAGTAATAAACTGAAAAGCCTCTTTTTCGTCTTTTGGTTTCCCATATATTTTTCCGTTTTTTACAACTATTGTATCTGAGCCTATTACTAAGCGTTCACCTTGTGTTTTGTCAAATACAGCTTTTGCTTTTTGATATGCTAATTTTTTTGATTGCTCTTCTATGCTTAAACCATCTTCTATGGTTTCATCTGTATTGCTTACTATTATTTCAAAGTTCTTAACTCCCATTAATTCTAATAATTCTTTTCTTCTTGGAGATTTTGAGGCTAATATTATTCTCATTTTTATTTACAATTCCTTTCTTTATCATAATTTATATATTTGGTATAGTATCAACAAATTTAAATCTTCTATTAATTACATATTCTATATTTTTAATTTTACTTAAATTATTCTAGCATAAAATGTTATAAATGTCTATAACACATATTTATAGTTACGAGCAGTAAAACAAAAGGAGTCAGCCGAAACTGACTCCTTTGCCCCAAGACGTGCAATGCTTGTCAAGGGAAAAACACCTTACTTCGCGATGGACTCCCAACGTGCATTCAGAACAAGATTCTGAATCTGTTCGCCATTTGAAAACGGAACAAACAAACTAGATTCCGTGTATCCAGCATCACGCAACTCGTTCAGAATTTTGTCTCCCTTTGCCACATACGTCTTTCCATTGCGATGATGTTTTTGTTAGCCATTTCTACTCTATATCTAGATAAATTTAATTTACAACTAATATTATTCTATTTCAATTTGCTGTTCTTTTCTTTCTTTAATAAATTGTAAAATTTCCTCTGCAATTTCCACAGGTTGTCTATTATTACCATATACTATCATCGTTGCTAATTCCTTATTACATGGGCTTTCAACAAATTTCCTATTATCTCTTGTATCACCTGTCGCTCTGCTTTTCATTATATCTAAAGATTTCTCTTCATCTTCATCAGGTAGTAATAAAACGATATTTTTAAAAGGTTTTAACATTGATTTAACTCTTTCAAATATTTCTCGATCATCATATACAGAATGTCCTGCACCAAAATCTATAATTCCATATGGACCATCTTTCTTTACTTTTTCTATTATTTCTGAAATCATATAAGAATTAAATTCATCTGCATTTTTAAATTTTCTCATAAATCCAGTATCTCTTGCTCTATTTGCAATTCTATCTAGACATAATCTTTGCATTCCAGTCTTTTTTCTAAGTTCTTCTGCTATTGTTGACTTTCCTGCTCCTGATGGTCCTATTAATATAATACTTTCGTTATATAATTTCTTACTATTTTTATTTACATTAGTAAGTTTTTGATGTTCCCTTATTGAACTTTTTTCTTTATCTGAAAGTTCCCATGAATTTTCCTTAACCTTCTGTATGGAACTTGCTGTTGTAGCTTCTGTAATTTGTTTTGTACCTCTTAAATATGCAAGTAGCCTTTTTTTCAGATCAAATGTAAGAGGCTTTCTCGATGAATACATTTCTTCATGATAGTAAATATCTGGTTCAACATCCTCAAACAGTTCTGGATTTGCTAAAATTTGTGTTGCTGTATTTAGCCACTTTGTGGAAGTAGTTTTCATACTTCTATACAAAACATATTTTCCTCTTATGTGGTCATCCGTAAAATTAGTTGATACCCCTTGTTTAGATAAAATTTTACCAACTTTTCTTGCAATATTTATATTCTCATCTGTTATCTTCAAAGTAACATACGCACTTTGAATTCCATGTCCTGAACAGCAAAAAATACTTGGAAGTCCACTTTTGTAAGCCTGTCTTAAAAATTCTGTTAAATTAGCATCTCCTTCTCCAAATTGTTTAAACATTTTTTCTCTATCTTCTTCTTTTAAATTCTCTAATTCTATATGTCCTGCTGATGGTTCTATATCTTTTTCTAATTTACTTATTATCAATGATTTAATTCCCATAAAAAACCTCCACTCACTACTTCATTAAGATAATTTTATTCCTAATAATTTATCATATACATTTTTTACATTATTTTCCTTCAATAAATCGCTTTCACAATTTTCTTCTTTTATATAAATATTATAACATTTTATTAACCACATTAAAATATTTTTGTATAAATTTTCTTTTGTTCCTATTACTAATCAATTAAGAAGTATAGGCTAATTTTTATTATATATAAGTAGTTTCTTGAAATTATTACGAAGGAAATGACTTTGACCTTGCCATAAGTCCTAACCCCTATGAGTTTTGACCAGCGATACCAAACTCGGGGGAATGAAGTAATAGTATATACTGAAAACAAAAATAAAAAAATACCATCCCTTTCAGAATGGTATTAGTCTGTTCTATTAGTTCAAACAGATACGTCATTGGTGCGGATGAGAGGACTCGAACCTCCACGCCGTTGGCACTGGTTCCTAAGACCAGCGCGTCTGCCAGTTCCGCCACATCCGCATTTATAAATTCTTTGTTAACTTAGAATTTTACTTCTGTCAACATTGATAATTGTAGCACATTTTAACTATCAATGTCAACAGAAATTTAATATTTTTTATGGTTGTTAATATTTTTTATGATTACATTTAATATTTAAATTGTCATATTTTTTATAGTTATTTTATAACATATTTCTTTTGAGATTTAGGTTTTCTTTTTGTAGTTTTTGTTGTTACAGCTTTTTCTTCGTTTTTACTTTCTGCTGTATATCCTGGTTTTCCAAGTAACTTAAACATATTTGTTTTATATTTTTCAACTCCTGGTTGATTAAATGGGTTAACTTCTAATATTTTTCCTGAAACTGCGCAAGCAAGTTCAAAGAAATATATAAGGTGTCCTAAGTTATATGCGTCTAACTTTTCTATACTTAAAACTATATTTGGAACGCCTCCTTCAAGATGTGCTTCTATTGTACCTTGCATTGCTTTTTTATTTACATAGCTTAAGCCTTTTCCTGCTATATAATTTAATTCATCTAAATTGTCTTCATCTTGTTTAATTGTAATATCTGACATAGTCTCTTGTATATATAAAACTGTTTCAAATAAATTTCTTCTTCCTTCTTGTATATATTGACCTAATGAATGCAAATCTGTAGTAAATTCAGCGCCTGTAGGATAAATTCCTTTTCCGTCTTTTCCTTCGCTTTCTCCAAATAATTGCTTCCACCATTCTATCATATAATGAAGCTTTGGTTCATAGCTTACTAAAATTTCTATGTTTTTATCTTGTTTGTATAATATATTTCTCATTACTGCATATTTATAGCAGTCATTATATTTTAAATTTTTGTCAAGATATTTGCCTTGTGCAAACTTTGCTCCTTCTAATAATTCATCTACATTTATTCCTGCTGTTGCTATTGGAAGTAATCCTACTGCTGTTAATACTGAATACCTTCCTCCAACATCATCTGGTATTACAAAGGTTGTATAATTTTCAGTATCTGCAATTTGCTTTAATGCACCTTTTTTAGCATCTGTTGTAACATATATTCTTTTTTGTGCTTCTTTTAAGCCATACTTATTTTCTAATAATTCTCTAAAAATACGAAAAGCTATTGCAGGCTCTGTTGTCGTTCCAGACTTTGATATAACATTTATTGATAAATCTCTGTTTCCTATTAAATTTATTAAATCATTTACATAGTCAGGGTTTAAATTGTTTCCAACATATAATATTTGAGGAGTTTTTCTTTGTTCTTGTGGTAAGTAATTGTAAAATGTATTTGTTAATGCTTCAATTACAGCTCTTGCACCTAAGTAAGAGCCACCTATACCTATAACTAAAAGTATTTCAGAATCACTTCGTATTTTTTGTGCTGCTTTTTTTATTTTTTCTAGTTCTTCTTTGTCATAATCTTTTGGTAAATTTAGCCAACCTAGAAATTCTTTTGGATCACTACTCTTTTCATGTAATTCATCATGTATCTGTGCAACTTTTTCAGCATACTCCATTATCTCTTTTTCTTCAATAGTGCTATATTTCAAGCTTAGCTTTACATTTTGTACCATCTTTTAGTTCCTCCTCTTTTGTATTTTCTATGATAATTTTATACTAATTGTTACTATTATTCAACTAATTTTTTAAATTATTTTTAATAATTATTTAAGTACTTCACTAAAAACTTTTGCTAAATACTTCATACTAACTAAAGTTTGGTCTAAGGTATTTCCTGTTGCTCCAACTTCAATTAAGCATGCTGCTTTTGATACGTGTTGGTTATATCCTGAATAACGCAAAATAATTGGTTTAAATAGTCCTGGATATAGCTCATTTGCTTTTTCCTGTATCTTTACTGCAAATTTCAAATTTTGCTCCCAATTCTCATGTTTTATTTTGCTTCCATTTCCACCTACTACAAACATTATTTGTGCTGCATATTCATCTCCTATTTTTACTGTTGGTGCATATTTTGTATCACCTATGGCGTCTCTATGTAAATCTATTACTATGTCAGTATTCTTATTTTCTTTTAATATTTTAGTTACTGTTGCAAGCGAGTTTGTATATGAACCTGAATAAGATGGATAATCATGTAAAGTTTCATTATGTATAACATTATATCCATAGCTTTGGAGCTGATTTTTTAACTCTTTTCCAACTCTTACTACTGAATAATTTTTATCGGTAGTTCTAAAATTTCCAGTTGGTTTATATGTATATTTTGGGCTAGATGTATAGCTTTCGCACGCATGTGTGTGAAATATGACTATGTTTTCTTTGCTAACTTCTATATTTGGAGTTAGAATTTCTTTAGTTAATTTATAGTCTGTTTCATTTTTTACTTTCACACCATTATATTGAGTTGTATACTTTTCTGGTACATTTGAGCTTTGTACCTCTGTTTTTAACCCAGTTTCAGCTTTTTCTACTGGTGCTTCATTTGTAGTTTGACTTCCCTCTTCTGTTTGACTTTGGCTATTTCCTTCTGATGCTTGATTTTGTGCTAACAAAGCTTGATTATTGTTTCCACCTAAATTCTGTCCGCTAATATTAGTTTGAGAGCCATCATCTATTGAAGATAACATTTCTAACTCTACTGTAAATGCCATTTGTAAAGGATTTATAATGTTTTTAGGTTTTTCTTCTCCCTCACTTAAAGATGAAATTCCTGGAACTGTAACATCTAGGCAAGAGGAAAAAGAATTGTTTTGTATTATTTCTAAAGATTTATCAGTTACTTTTTTACTTGAAACAAATTTTGTTATAGCTATAATTATTGCTATAACAACTGTTATTTTTATTATATATCTCAATATATCTTTTAAGCTAATTACAGCCATATTTATCATAAAATTTTGCTTCTCCTTTGTCCATAGTATTATATTAAATATATGCTAAGTCGTTGAAAATATGCTGATTTTTTATTTCATGCATTGAATATTATGTCAATTTATGATATAATGAGTTGCGATATAGTAATTTACTATGTCTTTTATATTTTTCTTACTAAAAAGTTATGAGAAATTTCTCTTACTATTTAGTAAGAAGAAATTACCTCTAATTTTTAGTTTTACATATATAAATTTATACTATTGAAAAGAGGTAAAATTATGGCTATTATTAAGGGCATTATAGCAATTATCTTTATGGTTACACTTATTGCTGGAATGGCATTCTTTGTTACAAGAATGGAAAAAATCAGAAAGAATCATTCTTTCGACGAAGATGAGGGACATGTAATATTTTACATAGTTGCACTTGCTATTCTTTTCATAGTTTTCTGCGTAGCAACTTTGCTTTTTTCTATATGTCTGTAAAAAATAGTCCCCAAAAAAATCCTTACTAAGATTATTTTCTTGGTAAGGATTTTTTATTGTGAAACAACAAGTTTCTTGGGTACCCACCCACAATCTTTGATTGTGATGGTGGGTGAGGTTCTTATATTTTTATTAAACTTTCTATTTTATATTTTTAGCAATTTCTTCTGCATTCATTGAAACTAAAGTTTCTTCGCCTGTTTCCATATTCTTAATTTTTACTTGATTTGAATTTATTTCATCTTCTCCAATTACTATTACATAAGGTATTTTTAACTTATCCGCATACTTAAATTTTGCCTTTATTTTTTTATCATTTAAGTAAATTTCTGTATTTAAGTCATTTTTCCTCAATTCATTTGCAAGCTCTATTGGCTTTGTCATGTCTTCTAGCATTGGTATAATCAAAACATCAGCCATTGAATATTTTTCTGCTTTTATTAAAGATAATTCATTTAACTTATCAAACAATCTGGTTAGTCCTATTGAAATTCCTACACCTGGCAATTTTTTATCTGTATAATATTCAGCTAAATTCTCATATCTACCACCTGAGCATATACTTCCTAATTCTCTATATTTATTTAAGAAAGTTTCATATACAGTTCCTGTGTAATAATCTAAACCTCTTGCAATAGTTAAATCTACTTTAAGATTTTCTTCTGGAACGCCAAACACTTTAACATATTTTACTACTGTTGATAGTTCCTCTAAACCTTTTTTGAAATTTTCATTTTCTATTCCAATGCTTTCTAATTTTGTAAGCTTTTCACTATTTGTTCCTTGAATTGTAATAAAGTCTATTATTTTATCTACTTCTTCTTTGCTTAAGCCTATTTCTTCTAATTCTTCTTTTACTTTGTCTGCCCCTATTTTTTCAATTTTATCAATAACACGCATAATTTGAACAGAGTTTTCTTTTTGATTTAAGCTTTCAAATAATCCATTTAATATTTTTCTATTGTTAATGCAAATTGTAAAATCGTCAAATCCTAGTTCTTTTATTAAGCTATATATTACACTTGGAATTTCTGCATCATTTATAATGTCAAGCTCTCCGTCTCCTATAACATCAATATCACATTGATAAAATTCACGAAATCTACCTTTTTGTGCTTTTTCTCCTCTATATACTTTTCCTATTTGATATCTTCTAAATGGAAAACTTAAATTTCCATAGTTTTTTGCTACATATTTTGCAAGTGGTACTGTTAAATCAAATCTCATTGAAAGGTCAGTATCACCTTTTTGAAAACGATAAATTTGCTTTTCTGTTTCTCCACCTGCTTTTGCAAGTAGTATTTCAGATAGCTCTAATACTGGTGTATCTAATGGCAAAAAACCGAATTTTTGATATGTTTTTTCTATTTTTTGTTTTATCTGTTCAAATAATATTTGTTCATTTGGTAATAATTCCATAAAACCTGGCAGCGTTCTTGGCTCTATCATGTTTTTTCCTCCTTTTTATTTAACTCTAAGAATATTATATTTTTAGAATTTATATTCCTCTTGGCTTCAAATCACAATATATTGGTAATTCTTCACCTATCATTGTAGATTTTCCATGTCCTGGATATACAATAGTATCTTTTGGTAAAACTAACAACTTATTTGTAATTGAATTCATTATATCTTCAAAATTACTTGTTGGAAGATCTGTTCTGCCCCATGTTCCGTGAAATAAAGTATCTCCTGAGAAAAGCAATTTTTCTTTTTCACAATATAATGAACTTCCACCTGCTGTATGCCCTGGTGTATGTATAACTTTAAATTCTAAATTTCCAACATGAATTATATCTCCATCATCTAATCTAGAATCCGCTTCTAGCGATACATCTTCCATTCCAATATATTCTGTTAAACTAATATCTTTGTTATATAGCCCTTCTGCATCAAAGCGATGTATTAAAATTTTTCCACCTTTTTGTTCCTTTAACACTTTTAATGCTCCTATATGGTCTCCGTGACAATGTGTTAAATATATGTATTTTAAATTTGCTTCTAATATATTTAACATATCTATAATTTTTTCTACTTCTCCACCTGGGTCTATTACTATTGTTTCTTTTGTTTCTTCATCTTGTACAATATAGCAATTTGTTGGCTCTCCAATTAGTCCACTATCTACTTTTAATTGTTTTAATATCATTTGTTTTTCCCTCTTTTTCTTTATTTTTTTCACTTTTGTAACTTATTTGTTTTATCACATTTTTAAGCTATTGAAGCTCTAAGTTCATTCTTCAATTTCAAGTGTATTGGAACTTAGTTTCAATATATTATTTCTTCCTCTTAACCTCGTAAACGCTGTCTATTTTACGTAGTTGTTTTAGTATTTTGTTTAGCTCTTCTATGTTTTCTACTTCAACTGTAACTTCTGTAACTGCAATTTTTTCTTTGTTGTTTGCTCTTGATGTAACAGCAAGCAATTTGCTTTTTGTACTTTCTATTTCTTTAATAATGTCAGCAAGAAGTCCGCTTCTTTCATTTCCATATATTTCAATGTCTACACTATATTTTGTTTTTTCTGCTTCATACCAGTATACATCTATCATACGATTTTCTTCTGAAAGAAGACTTTTTACATTTACACAGTCTTTACGGTGAACTGATACTCCTCTTCCTTTTGTGATATATCCTACAATTTCGTCTCCTGGTAATGGATTACAACATTTTGATAATTTAACCAAACAGTTGTCAATTCCTTTTACAACAATTCCGTTTTGTGATGGTTTACTTTGTACTATTCTTTCTTTTGAAAGTTCTTCTAGTTTTGCATCTAAGTTTTCGCTTTCATGCTCTTTACGATATTCTTCTAGCATTCTTGCTACAATTTTACCAGGTGAAATAGCTCCAAAACCTACACTTGCATACATATCTTCTACTGCACCATATTTATATCTATCTAATGCAGCTTGCATATACTCTGTTTTTGATAAGTCTGCATGTGTCATTCCTATTTTTTTGATCTCTTTTTCTATTAAGTCTTTACCTTTTTCAATATTCTCTTCACGTTCATTTTTCTTGAACCATGCTAATATCTTATTTTTAGCTGTTGAAGTTTTTATAAATTTAAGCCAATCACGACTTGGACCTCTTGATTGGTCTGAAGTTATTATTTCTACAATATCTCCATTTTTAAGTTTTGTTACAATAGGCATCATTTTGCTATTTATTTTTGCACCTGTCATGTGATTTCCTATTTCTGCATGTATATTATATGCAAAATCTATTGGTGTGCTTCCTTTTGCTAAAGATATAATCTTTCCTTTTGGTGTAAATACATATACCTCATCTTCAAATAGCTCAGTTTTTAATGTATTTAAGAATTCATCTGGATCCTGCATATCTTTTTGCCATTCTAGTGTTTCACGAAGCCATGATAATTTATCTTCTTGTACTACTACATTTGCTTTTTTACCTTTTAAGAAGCTTGCCTCTTTATATGCCCAATGGGCTGCAATACCATATTCTGCAATACGATGCATATCCCATGTACGAATTTGCACTTCAAAAGGCGTTCCTTTTGGTCCTATTAAAGTAGTATGTAATGATTGATACATATTAGGCTTTGGTACTGATATATAATCTTTAAACCTTCCCGGCATTGGGTTATATAGTTCATGTACTATTCCTAAAACTGCATAACAATCTTTAACTGAGTTTACAATTACCCTTAAGGCAAATAAGTCATATACTTGGTCTAGCGTAATGTTATCTCTTTTCATCTTTCTATAAATACTATATAAGTGTTTTGCTCTACCTGTTATTTCTGCTTCTATATGTTGTTTTTTTACTTCTTTTCGTATTTCTTCCATTATCATATCAATAAATTTTAAACGTTCTTCTCTTTTACGATTAATTCCTTCTACTAATTCACGATATTCTTCTGGATATAAATATTTAAATGATAAATCTTCTAGCTCCCATTTTAAAGAATACATACCTAAACGGTTTGCAAGTGGTGCATATAGCTCCATAGTTTCATTTGCATTTGCTATTTGTCTGTCCCTACTTAAATATTTTAAAGTTCTCATGTTATGAAGTCTATCTGCTAATTTTATAAGTATTACTCTTATATCTTTACCCATAGCAAGAAACATTTTTCTATAATTCTCTACTTGTTGCTCCTCCATGCTTGCATATTGTAATTTGCTAAGTTTAGTTACACCATCAACTAATTCCGCAATTTCTTCGCCAAACTCCTGCACTAGATTTTGTTTCGTTATTCCTGTATCTTCTAATGTATCATGTAATAGAGCTGCACAAATTGTACTATCATCAAGACCTAAAGTTGATAATATATATGCTACTTGAACTGGATGAATTATATATGGCTCACCAGATTTTCTAAGTTGGTCTCCATGTTTTACTTTAGCAAACTCATATGCTTTTTTTATTAGTTTGCTGTCTGATTTTCTATTGTTCTTTTTAGTCGTACTAATAACATCTTCTATTGTCATTTCTTTTACTTCAGACATTGGTCTTCACCTCGTTTTCTATTAATCCTCTAACGACTTTCTCATATCTTTTAAATTTATTTGTATTTGCTCATTATCATTAAAACTATTTACTTCTAAAGAACCTACAATATCTACTTTATCACCAATTAAATATTTTTCTGCATATTCTCCCATATTAAAGCCTATTGCATCTATCATATAATTATCTTGTCCTAATTTTAATTTTAGATGTTTTCCATCTGATAATGAACGAATT
The DNA here is from genome assembly GCA_947632035.1 of uncultured Clostridia bacterium. Taxonomy (GTDB): domain Bacteria; phylum Bacillota; class Clostridia; order TANB77; family CAG-508; genus CAG-273. The sequence continues at coordinate 28,314 of CANRNR010000015.1, forward strand.
GCTTGTACTTTTAATTTTCTTATTAAAAATAATGGCATTTTGTTAGCTTCACCATAAGGTTCTAATAAACTTAAATCCTTAACTGTTTGCAAGTTAACATCTTTTAAATCAATTTCTTTATCTATTTTAATAATTGGTATTATATCACTAACATGATTTTTTTGTGCATATTCTTCAAATTCTTTTTTGAAATTTTCAAAGTTTTCTTTTTTCAAATTTATTCCAATAGCCATGCTATGGCCACCAAATTTTTCAATATATGTATTACAATTCATTAAAGCTTCATGCAAGTCAAAACCTGGGACACTTCTTCCTGAGCCTCTTCCTTCATCTCCTTCAAAACAAACAAGAATACTTGGCTTAAAATACATATCTGTTATTTTCGAAGCAACTATTCCAATAACACCATGATGCCAACCTTCACCACCAAGTACAATACAAGAGTTTTTTTCCTTTTCATTTTGAATTTGCTCTACTGCTTGTGCAAATATTTGCTTCTCAGTAGTTTGTCTTTCAATATTATATGTATTTAATTTCTCTGTAATTTCTTTTGCCTCTTCTACACTTTCCGTTAAAAATAATTTTAATGCTTCTGATTCTGCACCCATTCTTCCGCAAGCATTTATTCTTGGAGCTAAGCCAAATGAAATTGCAGTTCCATCAATTTTTCTATAACCTATTGATGAAAGTAAAGTTTTTAATCCTATACTTTTTGTCATAGGTATTAATTTTAATCCTAATTTAGCAATTACTCTATTTTCATCTATTAATGGAACTATATCTGATATTGTTCCAACACATACAAAATCTAAATATTTTAAATATTCCTTTGCATCTAGCTCTAATTTTATTGATATTGCTTGTATTAGCTTAAATGCAACACCTACACCTGCAAGCTGATTAAATGGATATTTATTATCTTTTCTTTTGGCATCTATAACTGCTAAACACTTTGGAAGTTCTTCTCCTGGCTCATGATGATCTGTTACAATTACTTCCATTCCTAACTCTGTAGCATATTTTATTTCTTCTATTCCTGAAATTCCACAATCTACTGTAATAATTAAAGTATAATTTTCTTCATGAATTTTCTTTACAGCTTCTTTATTTAATCCATACCCTTCATCTAGCCTATTAGGTGTGTATGTTCCTACTTCTAAACCTCTTTCAGATAGAAAATGCTTTAAAACTGTTACACTTGTAATTCCATCTACATCATAATCTCCATAGATAATTACTTTTTCTTTTTGCTTAATTGCTTCTAAAATTCTTTCTACTGCGATTTCCATGTCCGGCATCAAAAATGGATCATGAAAATCATCTCTTGTTGGATTTAAAAATATTTTTAATGCTTCTTTTTCAGTTATTCCTCTATTTTTTAGTACACTTGCAACAAGATAGCTTAAACCTGCCTCTTTTGCAAATTCTTTTACTTTTTCTTCATCTTCTTCATATACTTCCCATTTTTTATTCATCTAGTTCTCCTATTATAATTACAATTTACAATATTCTACTATAAATTGCAGAATTTTTAAAGGTTTCTATACAAAAATGTTAAAAATTTTTACTCTTTAATTTGACAAAAAAAATAGTAATAATAAAATTTTCATTTATTATTACTTTTTACAATTTTTTTATTAAAAATCTTAAGTTTATATAACTTTAAAATTTCCTTAAAGTTTAAAAGCTAAAATTTCTTAAGACAAAAACCCCGTCCCATTGTCTTAAAATTCTGCTTCTTTTAAATCATATTCATTTTTAATTATTTCTTTTATAACATTAACTGTTTTTTCTAGGTTATTGTTTTTTATTACATAGTCATACATTCCGATTTTTGATTCTTCAAAATCAAAGCGATTTAATCGTAGTTGTATTTCCTTTATACTTGGCTTATCAGGTCTATTTTCTAATCGCATTTGTAACTGGTCTTTTGGAACTCTTAAAAATATAGTAACTATTTTTACTTCTTTTCCTAATATCTTTAATAAATTTTCTACACCATTTACTTCAATATCTTTTACTATTATTTTGCCATTTTTAATTTTTTCATTTAATAGCTTTTTAGAAGTTCCATAATAATGTTCATGATGAACAGAATATTCATATAGCTCTCCATTTTTTATTTTTTCTTCAAACTCTTCTGTTGTAACAAAGTTATATGTTACACCTGGTATATCAGTATTTCTAGGAGCTCTATCTGTATATGATGGAAGTGATTCTACATTTTCCATCTGTTCAATTAAAGCTTTTTTTATTGTATCCTTGCCTGCTCCAGATACTCCAGATAGTAATACTAACATATTGTCACCTTGCCTTCTGCTATTTCATCTGCTGCTAATGATACAGAAGATGGTTCTTCTTTTTCTGTAAGTGGAGTACTTCCTGTTGAAATTTGTCTAGCTCTTTTTGAAGTAGCTATTACTAATTGAAAACGATTATCAACCTTTTCTAATAATTCTAATACTGTTGGCTTTACTAACATAATTCTTTTACCTCTTTCTTTTTTTATTTTTAAAATTTATATATATTCTATTCTATATTTTGGATTTGCTCCCTTATGTCTTCTAACTCTGTTTTTAATTCGATAACTAAATTTGTAATTTCTAGTTTTCCAGATTTTGAACCTATTGTATTTGTTTCTCTATTCATTTCTTGTACTAGAAAATCTATTTTTTTGCCACAAGCACTTTTTTCTTCCATTAAACTTTTAAATTGTGATATATGGCTTTTTAATCTAGTAAGTTCTTCTTCTATTGAATATTTATCTGCATAGATTACAGTTTCTTGTGCTAATCTAGTTTGATCCACTACGTCTACTTTTAAAATTTCTTTTATTCTTTCTTCTAATTTTACTACATATTCTTCTACAAGTCCAGTAGAAAAGCCAGAAATCTTATCGACATTTTCCGATATATTTTGCAAACGATTTTCTATATCTTGCTTAATTTTTTCTCCTTCTACTTTCCTCATTTCTATAAAATTATCTAATGCTTCTTCTAAACAACAAGAAAGTTCTTCCCATATTATTTCTAATCCTTCTTCTTCCATTTGTACATTTAAAACATCTGGCATTTTTGAAATTTCCGTTGCACGAAGTCCACTTGAGATATTAGTTTCTTCTGCTAATTCTGATAATTCCTTTATATAAAGTTTTGCAAGTTCTTTGTTGACTATAACATTTTTTCCAGCCACACCATAGTTAGCATAATTTACAAAAACTTCTATTTTTCCTCTTGATATTCTATTTAATATTGCTTTTCTAACTTTATCTTCCAAATATAATAAGTTTCGTGGCAATCTTACAGTTATATCTGCATATTTATGATTAACAGAACGTATTTCTACTATATATTCTCTTCCTTCTTTTTCTAACTTAGCTCTGCCAAAGCCTGTCATACTATTCATTTACTATTTCCTCTTTCTTGTTTATTAACTTTCTATTTAATATCTAAGTTTGCCTTATTTCTCTTAACTAATATTATTTTTTAATGATTTCTTTCATAGCATCCATATAATATTTCTTTTTTGCTCTTAAATACACTATTGTAGCTTTTATCGTATAATATATTGCAAAAGCAAATGCAATCAATACTATGATTGGAACTATTTTACTAGGTATAATTGCATTTATATAAATAATCATTATTGTACTAATTGATAGTACTGCAGCTTCTATTGCACTTATTACATGAGATTTACTCTTGTTTTTATATGCTTTTTCAATATTATAAATTGAAATAAAAAGAAGAATAACTCCAAATACTTTTAAATCAGTAATTAATACACTATAATCTATATTTATAAATCCTAATATAACAAAATCTAAATATAAAAGAACAGCAACAGCAAAGAAAATATTTTTAAATACTTTCGTACGTATTTTATTTAATTCTTCTCTAGGTATTTTTTTATTTTTCTTAATTTCTTTAGCTACAGCTTCCTCGATTTCAACATTTTCTTTTTCTTTAAGTTCTTTACTATGCTTACCTATTTTTTTAATATCTATATCTTCTTCTGTTTTTACATCATCTTTTTCTTCATCTTTTTCTTCATTTTTTTCTTTAACTTTATCAGCCTTTTTGCTTGTCTTAGATTCATCAGCCTTTGCTTTATTATCATCATTTAATTTAGCGTTTTTCTCTTCTTTTATATCTGATTTATCTTCTTTTATAGCTGACTTATTTCCTTTTATAGCTTTTTTATTTTCTTCTATGACCATTTTTTTAGCTAATTCTTTGCCTTCTTCAATAATTTGCCTTGCTAATCCACTAGTTTCTACTTTTTTTACTTTTTTATTCTCTGCTACTGGACTTTCACTATTTTTTTCTGCTTTTACTTTTTTCTTGTTTGTAGATACTGTTGCACTAACTTCTACAGTTTCAGTTGTTTCTTTTTTTCTCGTTGTTGTTTTTTTTGTTTCTGTTTTCTTATTTTCTGCATTTTTGGTTTCTACATTTTTTGTTTCTGATTTTTTTGCTTCTGCTTTTCTTGTTTCTGTTTTTTTAGCTTCTACTTTTCCTGTTTCTGTCTGTTTTGCTTTTGAAGAAGTTCCTTTTTGAACAACTTTTTTCCCGTTTTCTGAAGTTACTTCCTTTGCTTTGTTTGTAGACACTTTCTTTGTTTCATCTTTTGCTTCTTGTTTTTTTGCAGGCATTATACTTCCTCCTTACATTTCATATTCATATATTATATTGCTAACTATTACTATTGATGCTGTCTCTGTTCTTAAAATTCTCTTTCCTAATGACACCATTTTGGTATTATTTAATTCATCAATTTCACTTTTATCTATTCCACCTTCTGGACCTATAATAACACCAATTTTCATTCCTTCAAAAGCTGTTATTTTCTTTAGTTCATTCTTTAAATTATTGTCTTTTTCTTCTTCATAGGCTAGTATCATGACATCATATTTAGGAATTTCTTCACTTAATTTTAGAACATTTATTGGCATTTCTACTTTAGGGATAAAATCTCTACCACTTTGTTTCGCAGCAGATTCTGCAATTTTTTGCCAACGTTCAACTTTCTTTTTTGCCTCTTTTTCATCTAACTTTACAATACTTCGTTTCATCGCAACTGGAACAAATTTCTTAACACCTAATTCTGTATTTTTTTGAATTATATATTCCATTTTATCCGCTTTTGGAAGCCCTTGAAATACTGTAATATCTATTTTAGTTTCTACACTTTCTTGTAAAACATTTTCGATAGTGCATAAAACATATTCAGGTGTTATTTGAGCTATTTTAGCAATATAGTTTATGCTCTCATCAATATTGCATATTGTAATTTTTTCGCCTTCTTTTGCTCTTAATACTTGCCCTATATGTTTTACATCTTCACCTATTATTTTTATTTCATTATTTTCTATTTGATTTGCTTTTACAAAAAATTTTGGCAATTATTTGCCCTCCCAATTTTAATCGACATTATTATATCATACTTTTCGTTTTTTGCAAGGCAGATTTTTTATTTAAATATTGGTTTTTCTTTGGCTAAAATGTAATTTTTTTATTACAAATTTAATTTATCTTTTAACTTTCGAAATTATATTGTTAGCTCTTCCAGTATGTCATCTATAGTGGTAACTAGTTTTGCTCCCTGTTTTATTAATTCATTTGTACCATAAGAATTTTCTTTTTCTATTTCACCTGGAACAGCAAAAACTTCTTTTCCTTGTTCTAATGCATAATCTACAGTTATCAAAGTGCCACTTTTCTTTTTAGCTTCTACTACTAAAACTCCTTCTGATAAGCCACTTATTATTCTATTTCTTGCAGGGAAGTTCATTTTCTCAGGTCGTTTATTATATTCATATTCTGAAATTATTGCACCACCAGTTTGTAAAATTTCTTTGCAGAATTTTTTATGTTCTGATGGATAGATATGCCCGAAACCACTTCCTAAAACAGCTATTGTTTTTCCGCCAGCTTTGACTGCACCTAAATGGCTACATATATCTATCCCTCTAGCTAGCCCACTTACAATAACTATTCCTTTTTTTGCAAGCTCATATGCAAAATTATATGCTACCTTTTTTCCATATTCACTTGCATCTCTACATCCTATTATAGCTACTGATGGCTTATTTAAAACAGAAGCATCACCTAGCAAATATAGCTTTGCAGGTGGTGCATAAATTTTTTCTAATTTTTCTGGGTACTCTTTTTGAGCCTGATAAATAGTTTTCATAATTGTTATCTCCTTTTTATTTTATCTTGCCCCTAAATTTTTCCCCCTAATTTTATTCTTTTAATTTTTCTTATAAGTCACATTATCTTATTGTTTTGCAGCCTTAACTACATTACACATAAGCATTGCAATTGTCATAGGTCCTACTCCTCCTGGAACTGGTGTAATGTATGATGCTATAGGTTCTACATGTTCATAATCAACATCCCCTACTAGCTTTCCTTCCTCATTTCTGTTAATGCCTACATCTATTACAACTGCTCCTGGTTTTACCATATCTACTGTTACAAATTTTGGCTTTCCAAGTGCTGCAACTAAGATGTCCGCTTCTCTTGCAATTTCTTTAATATTCTGTGTTCTTGAATGACAAATAGTTACGGTTGCATTTGCATTTAGTAAAAGCTGTGATAATGGTTTACCTACAATATTACTTCTACCAATTACAACTGCTCTTTTTCCTTCTGGATTAATTCCATATTCTTCTAACATTTTCATTACGCCTGCTGGTGTGCATGACACAAAGCTTTCTTCACCTATTGCTAATTTTCCTACATTTATTGGATGGAAACCATCTACATCTTTTCTATAATCTATTGCATTAAAAGCTTCTCTTATGTCTAGATGTTTTGGAATTGGGCTTTGAAGTAAAATACCATTAACATCTTTTCTTTCATTTAAATCTTTTATTAAGTTTAATAATTCTTCTCTTGTTGTTTCTTCTGGCATCAAGAATTCTTCAAATTCTATTCCAATTTCATTACAAGCCTTGCTTTTATTTCTAACATATACTTCAGATGCTTTATCATTTCCCACCATAATTACTGCAAGTTTAGGATTTATTCCTTTTGTTTTTAAATTTTCTACCTCATCTTTTAAACCTAATCTTAGCTTTTGAGCTAGTTCTTTTCCATTTATAATTATTGCCATTTGTTTCTCCTTTTAATTATATTATTTTACTTTGTCAACTGCATTTAATGCATTCTGAATATAATAATTTTCAACTATTTTCTTTTTTCCTATTATATATTACCATAATCTTTTTGTAAATATTTTTCAAATTTTTGTCATAACTTTTGGAATAGCTAATATACATTAAATAAAGTTTAGTACAAACATTTCTTAGAGGGGGTTAAAAATATTCATGGATGAGAATTTAAAATTATATCAAGATATAGCAGAACGTACTGATGGTGACATTTACGTTGGTGTTGTTGGTCCTGTTCGTACTCGGTAAATCTACATTCATTAAGAATTTTATGGATTTACTTGTTATACCAAACATTGATAACGAATACAAAAAGGAACGTGCTCGTGATGAGCTTCCACAAAGTGCTGGTGGCAGAACTATTATGACTACAGAGCCTAAGTTTGTTCCAAATGAAGCTGTGGAAATTACAGTTGGTGATAACTTAAAATTTAAAACAAGATTAGTTGACTGTGTTGGCTATTTAGTTAATAATGCAATAGGTTATTTAGAAGATGACATGCCTCGTATGGTTAAAACGCCATGGTACGAGGAGGACATTCCTTTTGAAGAAGCGGCTGAAATTGGCACTCGTAAAGTTATTGCTGAACATTCTACTATTGGTATTTTAGTTACAACAGATGGTAGTATTACAGATATTCCAAGAGAAGACTATATTAATGCAGAAGAACGTGTAGTTAAAGAGTTAAAAGAACTTAATAAACCTTTTGTAATTGTTTTAAATAGTGATGATCCATTTTCTGATTATACCAAAAGTTTAGCATCTCAGTTAGAAAATAAATACCAAGTTCCCGTTATTCCAACTGATTGTGCACGTTTAGATTTGGAAGATATTGATGACATATTTGGCAAAATTTTATACGAATTTCCTATTGAAACAATTGACTTAGATTTTCCTAGATGGGTTGATGGGCTTCCTGATGACCATTGGTTAAAGCAAGAATTATATCAAGAAATTCAAACTGCTTTTTCTGATATTCATATTTTAAAACAAATTGATAGTGGCATTAATCAGCTTCAAGCTACTAAAATAATTACTAAAACTACTATAGAAGAAATTAAACTTGGAGAAGGTAATGTTCATGTACATATTCAGTTACATGATGAACTTTTCTATCAAGTGTTAACTGAAATTTCTGGTGTTCAAATTGATAACGAAGGTGCGCTATTTAACACTATGACAGAGTTTGCATCTGTTAAGAAACAATATGATAAAATTGCTTACGCATTAGAGCAAGCTAAATCTACCGGATATGGCATAGTTACACCTTCCATTGATGAACTTATACTAGAAGAACCTGAAATGGTAAAACAAGGCTCTCGCTTTGGTGTAAAACTTAAAGCAAAAGCTCCAAGCTTACATTTGATTCAAGCAAATATTGAAACTGAGGTTTCTCCTATTGTTGGAAGTGAAAAACAATCTGAAGATTTAGTAAATTATTTACTTTCTGAGTTTGAGTCAGACCCTAAAAAGATTTGGGAATCTAATATCTTTGGAAAGAACTTACATGAACTTGTTAATGAAGGCTTACAGAATAAACTTGCTAGAATGCCAGCAGAGGCTCAAGCAAAGCTTCAAGAAACACTAGAGAGAATTGTAAATGAAGGTAGTGGCGGATTAATTTGTATTATACTTTAAACTTTAGACATGGGGACGGGGTTTTTGTCTTAGGCTTTTTAAGCCACTTTTATCTTAATAAACAATTGAATTTATAGTTTTTTTAAGTAAAAAAATAAGTGTATGTGTTTTAATAAAATACATACACTTATTTTTTATATTATTATCTAGTATTTCTTCTTTTGTTAATCCAGTAACTTTAATAATAGTTTCTAAACCTTGTTGTAAATAATTTTTTGAATATTTTTTCATTTTATGGAAAATAATATAAACAAGTATAAATATAAAGGATTGATAATAAAATGAGTCTTTCAAATACTGAAAATAAGCAAAATAAAGACAATTCTAATTTCAAGCAAATATTAACTGAAAAATTAGAAAATATTTTTGATGCTTCTAAGAGACATGATTATAATTTTACTCTTAATGAGCCTTCTAAAAAGAATAACAACAATAGCGATTCTAATTCCTATAACAATAGTAACGCAAATAGTAGTAATAATAAAAGTGGCTATAATTCTAGCAATAGTAATTATACTAATACCTCAAATAATGGTAAAACCCAAAATGAAAATAGTTTTGAATCAAAAAATATTTTTGATAATCTTGATGTAAGCCTTGAGTATATAAAAGAAAAATATAATACTTCAATCAATAGTGACATTATTATTCGTGAATTTACTTTAACTGCTAGAAATAGACAATATAAAGCTATGCTATTTTTTATAGATGGTATGGTTGATTCTGAACTTATAAATAATAATGTTTTGGAAGCTTTAATGATGAGAAATAGAGCAAATATGTTTAACAGAGATCAAGACCAAGTAATATCAGAAGCTAAAACTAATAATATTACTGTAAGAAAAGTTAAAAAATTTAATTTAGAGGATTATATTTTTGATAGTTTGCTTCCTCAAAACAATGTAAAAAAAGTTTCTACCTTTTCAAAAGCATTTGAAGGTGTAAATGTTGGAAACTGTCTTCTTTTTGTAGATACACTTAGCGTTGCATTTGACATTGATGTAAAAGGTTTTAAACAAAGAGAAGTAAGTACACCTAATAATGAAATTATTATTAAAGGTCCACAAGAAGCTTTTGTGGAAAACATTAGGACTAACACTTCTTTATTAAGAAGGCTTGTTAATAGTGAGCACTTAATTATTGAGAACGTGGAAGTTGGAAAAATAAGCAAAACTAAATGTGCCATTTGTTACATTGATAATATTGCAAATAGTGATTTAGTTTCTGAAGTAAAATATAGAATAAATAACTTGGATATTGATTCACTTCTTTCTTCTGGAGAGTTGGAGCAATTAATTGAGGAAAATAATAAATATAGTATTCCTCAAATGCTATCTACTGAAAGACCTGATAAAACAACAAAATATTTGTATAGTGGTAGAGTTGCTGTTTTAATTAGTGGAAACCCTTATTGTTTAATTATGCCTGCTACTTTAATTGATTTTATTGCTTCTCCTGAAGATACAAATTTAAAGTTCCAGTTCTCTAACTTTTTGAAGTTTTTGCGTTTACTTGCAATTTTTATAACTTTATTTTTACCTGCACTTTATGTTGCAGTTACTGACTTTCATCAAGAGTTACTTCCGACCGAATTGCTCTTTGCCCTAATGGCTTCTAGGGAAAATGTGCCTTTTCCAGTTATATTTGAAATTTTGATTATGGAAATTTCTTTTGAACTTATTCGTGAAGCTGGAATTAGGGTTCCTTCTCCTCTTGGCTCTACAATTGGTATTGTTGGTGCATTAGTTATCCGGACAAGCTGCGGTTAGTGCAAGTATAGTAAGCCCTATTTTAGTAATTGTTGTTGCTATTACTGCTGTTGCATCATTTGCTATTCCAGACTTTTCTTTTGGTTTTCATTTAAGGCTTATGAGATTTATTTTTATAATACTCGGTTATATTGCAGGCTTTTTTGGAATTGGTTTAGGTATTTTTGTTTATTTATGTATTTTGACAAGCCTAAAGTCTTTTGGTGTTCCATATATGGTGCCTTATGCACCTGTTACTCATGTAAATCACAATGGTTATTTCTTAGACCCAGTTTGGAGGCGTGAGGAAAGACCGGATTACTTAAATACTAAAAAGGAAAAATCTCAAGCACATATTAGTATGAAATGGAGATATAAAACTTAAAAATTTAGAATTATTTCTTTAAACAATATTAAAGGAAAAATTAAAGATATAGTACAGATTTTTATAATGTTAAAAGGGGGATTAACTATGTCAGAGAGCAAAATTGGAAGTTTTGAAGCAATTGCACTTGTGCTTACAGTAATGGTAAATCATGTAGTCTTAAATTTACCTAAAAATATTATTGCTTCAACCTCTTCTGGAAGCATAATAAATGTTATATTTATTAGCATTGTTGCATTACTAATTGTTTTTATTATAAGTAAATTATTAGAAAGATTTCCTAGCTTAGATATTTTAGATATTTCAGAGTTTTTGGGTGGTAAATGGCTTAAAAACATAACTGGCATATTATTTTTAGCATATTTTCTTTTTACTGTTAGCATTATACTTAGAAGTTTCTCCGAAGGTTTGAAAATTATTTTCTTTCCTAGAAGTACTGTTGCAATTATTATTATACTTTTCTTGCTAACTATTGTTATTATAAACAAATTAGGATTTAATGCAATTATACGTTCTAATTTATTTATGATGCCAATTTTCCTATTTACAATATTTTTTATTTTCTTTGCAAACATTGGAAACTTTACTTTAGAACGTAGTCTTCCTTTACTTGGAAATGGACTTTATACTACCCTATTTTCTGGTTTAAGTAATTTATTTGCATTTAGTGGAATTTGTTATTTATATTTTATTCCACCATATTTAAAAGACAGTAAATCTCAAAAAAAAGTTGGCTTTATTTCCATTGGTTTGTCTGCTATCTGCCTTCTAATTAGTGTAGCTACTCTACTTTTTATAGCTCCTAGTGTTATTACTACTGAAGAAGTTTTTCCTCTTTACTTAGCTTCTCGTAATATTCAATTTGGTAGATTTTTTCAAAGGCTAGATGCAGTATTTTTACTAATTTGGATTATTTCGCTTACAGCATATTTAAGTATTTCATTTTTCTTTGCAACTAAAGTATTTCAAAAAATGTTAAACTTCAAATACACCAAGTGGTATACTGCCCTATTTACCTTATTTATATTTACTATTTCAATACTTCCAGAAAATATGTACCAAATTATTTTTATTGAAAATACAGTTTATCAATATGTTGTTTTAAGTTTAATATTTGTTCTTGCTCTTGCACTTCTTGTATTTGCCAATATTAAATATATTATTTTAGAAAAAAGGAAAGGAGTAGTTTCGATTGATAAAGCATCTATATAAATACATTGCTATTATTGTTATTGCTATAATTTTTTCCTCTGGATTTGTTGGAGCTAATAATATTCAAAGTGTAGATGATTTAGCTTATGCTGTTGCTATCGGCATTGATGTTGGAGAAACTGAGCGTATAAAAGTTACTTTTCAATTTACTATGCCTAATTCTAGTGGTGAAAATAATGCTGGTGAAACTGCGCCTGCTGTAATAGATACAGTTGAAGCTGCTTGTATAGATTCTGCTGTTAACTTAGTAAATACATTTGTCAGTAAAGAGGTTAATCTTTCACATTGCAAAGTAATTGTTATCTCAGAAGAGCTTGCCAGATCTGGTATTAGCAAAGAAATTTATAGTTTAATGAATAAAGTACAAGTAAGACCTGACAGTAATGTTATTATTAGCACTACTACTGCTCAAGAATATATAGAAAGTGTAAAACCTGGTTTAGAAAATTTAGTTGCTAAGTTTTATGAAATCTTGCCTCGTTCTAGTGAGTATACTGGTTTCACATCTGATATTCAGCTAATTGATTTTTTTAGAAATTTAGAAAGTAAAGCTACTGAGCCTGTTGCAATTTTAGGTCATGCAGTTTCTGCAAGCACTACTGGTACTTCTAGTTCTAGTAGTGGAAGTGGTAGTGAAAATTCATCTAGTGAAGGTTCTGTACCTAGCCAAAGCACAGCAGGTCAAGGCGGTGGTGAAAGTGGAACTCAGCCACAAGGGCAAGGTGGACAAGGTAACACTCAGCAAGGGCAAACCGGACAAGGTGGTCAAGGAAGCACTCAGCAACAAGGACAAGGTGGTGCATCTCAAGGTCAAGGGGACAGCAGTTCTGGAGGACAAGGTGGTGGCTCAGAAGAAAGTGGCTCTGGCAAAAAAGATAACTTGCCAGCAGATAACGGCATTGAAAATGTAGGCCTTGCAGTTTTTAAAGATGATAAAATGGTAGGAACACTATCTAAAACAGAAACTTTAAGCCACTTAATTATTACAAACAAATTAAAAAGTTGCAGACTTTCTATTCCAGACCCAGAAGATGAGACTAAAGCTATTGACTTTTTCTTAACTGCTGATTCTAAACCTAAAATTAAAGTTAGTATTTTAAATGGTACACCATATATTTCTATTGATGTAAAAATGAACGGAAGAATTTCATCCATAAATCAAATATCAGAAGATATATCAGATGAAAGAATTACTGAGATTGAAAAGTATGCTTCTCACTATTTGCAAACTCATATTAGCAATTATTTATATAAAACTTCAAAGGAATTTAATTCAGATATTTCTGGTTTAGGTCAGTACGCTATTAGCAATTTTAAAACTCGTTCTGAATTTGAAGAATATAACTGGCTAGATAATTTTGATAATGCGTTTTTTAATGTAAATACAGAAGTTAAAGTAAGGTCTAATTTCTTGCTAATTGGTACCTAACTATATTTGTATTTTAAACTGTGAATCGTAACTATAAAATTAATATATATAGATTATGTTATATACGGAGGTTTTTTATATTATGTTTGTTCCAACTATTTTACTTATCATATTTTCCATTTCTGCTTGCTTAGAAAGTGCATCTTACGGTTTATATGAAATATATTCTAATAATAATAAAGTTGGTGGAATTATTTTAATTGTTCTTTCTGCTATTGCTCTTTTTGTACCAACAATAGTTTATTCTATGAAATAGATAATAATTATTATTTCTAAATTGGAACTTAAAAAGTTTTTGCTCAATTTGGCAAAAACTTTTAATTTTCCTCATCTTCGTATTCTATTTTCTTTTTGTCTTTCTTTTCACAAATTCTAAAATCAATCTTTCTAGAAAGCTTGTCCGCATACTTTACTTTTATTCTTATTTTATCTCCGATTTTATATACCTTATTAGTTTTTTCTCCTCGTAAAATTTTCTTTTGCTCATCATAGAAAAAGTATTCATCTCCCAAGTCTTCAAATCTCACTAATCCTTCTACTGTATTTTCTAGTTCTACAAAAATTCCAAATGAAGTTACACTTGATATTATTCCATCATATTCTTCTCCTATTTTACTTTGCATATATTCTGCCTTCTTCATATCATCTGCATCTCTTTCTACCTTTTGTGCTATTCTCTCACATTCTGAAGAACTTTCTGCATACCTAGTTGCTTGGCTATAATACTTTTCAAGTTGACTTTCTTTTATTTGATAATTTGTTTCTAAAAACATAGAAATCATACGATGTATAAATAAATCTGGATATCTTCTAATTGGAGATGTGAAGTGACAATAATATTTACTTGCTATTCCAAAGTGTCCTTTGTTTTCACTTTCATACCTAGCTATTTTTAAAGTTCGAAGAATCAGATTAGAAACTACTCTTTCTTCTGGCTTTCCTTTTACAGAATTTATAACTTCTGCAAATGCTGTTGAATGAACAGTATCCTGTGTTATCTTTATTCTATAACCTAAATTCCATAAAAATTGATTAAGTTCTTTTACTTTATGAATGTCTGGAACTTCATGAACACGATAAATAAATGGTAGTTCTAGCCAATTATATTTTTCGGCAACAGTTTCGTTTGCTGTTAACATGAACTGTTCTATTATTTCATTTGAAAAATATAATTCATATTTTTTAACATCTATTGCAACACCATTTTCATCTAATATTATTTTGCTTTCTGGTATATCTAAGTTTAAGCTACCTGCTTGATTTCTTTTATTTTTTAGAATTTTAGCAAGTTCTGCCATTCTCTCAAAATGAGGTATATAACTAGCACATTCTTTTAATAGCTTTTGCTTTTCTTTTTTTGTATATAATTCTTCTACATTTTGTTCCTCTTGTTGTTCTTTTGCTATTTTATCTTTTTTGTCCTTTTCTTGTGATTTTTCCTTTTCTTTATCTATTTTTTGTTCTTTTACATTGCCACTTTGTGCCTCATTTAATATAGCTTGTACTTCTTTGTAACTCATTCTTCTTGTTACATTTATTATACTTTTTTGAACATCTGATGAAATTACATTTCCGTTTTTATCTATTTCCATTAAAACAGTAATAGCGAACCTATCTTCCTTTTGATTTAAGCTACAAATTCCATTGGACAATTCTTTTGGAAGCATTGGTATTACTCTATCTAGCATATAGATACTGGTTCCTCTTAATATCGCTTCCTTATCTATTTTTGAGCCCTCTTTAACATAGTAGCTTACATCTGCAATAGATACATTTAATAAATAATTTCCGTTTTTTAATTTTTCTACTGCAACTGCATCATCTAAGTCCTTTGCATCTTCTCCATCTATTGTAAAAATCTCTTTATCTCTTAAATCTAATCTTTTTGGAATGTCTTTTTTTGCTATTTCTGGTTTTATTGCTTTTGCTTCTTGAAGAACTGGTTCTGGAAAATCATATGGCAAGTCGTATTCTTTTACTAATGATAAAAGGTCTACTCCTGCTTCATCAATATTTCCAATAACTTCTACTATTCTTCCTTCTGCCTTTTTTCCATAAACACTAGGTTTTGTAATTTCTACTACTACCTTTTGCCTATTTTTTACTTTTTTACATTCTTTTTTTGGTATATATATATCAGTCGTTACTTTTTTGCCGTCAGGCACAACAAAACCGAAGTTCCTACTCTTTTGAAAAACTCCTACTATTCTTGTATTTTTTAAATCATCTTGATTTACAATTTTATTCTTATTTACAGTATTTCTTTTAGAAGAATTATTTTTTTCCTTAAATACTCTTTTATAATCCTTTTTCATCTTTCATCCTCTCAAGCAAATTTTTTCTGTCATTTTTTATTAAATTATTTATAGCTTTTAAAAATATAGTAATTTTGAAGCACCGCGTAGCGGCCAAACGAAGCGTAAGCGAAGTGCGCTTGGAGCAGCCTACTTATATTATGTAATAAATTGCTAAATTTATTACATATTGTGGCTGCGACAACAAGGTGCGAAGAATTACTATATTTTTAAAAGAAGATAACCTCAAATAAAAAAAATGACAGAAAAAACTTCCTGCCACTTTTATTACTACTTTTTATACTAAATATAGAATTCCTAAGGCAACTGCTAATATTACAAACAAAACACTTAATGTAATTGTCCATCTTTTTAGCTTGCCTTCCTTCGTTCTTCCTTTATTTTGCTCATAAAAATTATTGGTTGAAGAACCTGTAATTGTTCCAGATGCTCCTGATTTTTCTTTATTTTGTATAGTTACTAAAATAATTAATGCGATACATATAATACTATATATACCAAATACAATATATTTTGCTATTTCCATATTTACACTCTCCTATTTGCTTTTATACAATAATATTTCGAGCAAATTCTAAACTAGTTTTAAAATAACTACTTCTGCATTATCTCCTTTTCTTGGACCTTTCTTTAGGATGCTTGTATAGCCTCCTACTCTTCCTTCATATTGTGGAGCTATTTCATTAAATAGTTTTGCAGTTAAGTCTATGTTATTTCCTTCGCTGTCTTTTACTTTATTGATTGTTTTCATTATTTTTCTTCTAGCATTTAGTCTAGATGGCATATCTTTTTGTCTTTTTTCAGTAGTTACTTCTTTTACTACTTTTAAATACTCTTTACCATTTTTGCTTTTTGCAAGTTCTGTTACTTTATTTCCCTTGCTATCTAATTTTGCTTTAGAAACTTTAACATCTACCATTTCAAAATTGTCTTTTTCTTTTACAGCTAATGCAATTATGCTATCTGCAATTGCTTTAACTTCTTTAGCTCTAGCTTCTGTTGTTTCAATTTTTCCATGTAATATTAAATCTGTTGTTAATGTTTTAAGCATTGCTAATCTAATATCTGTTGTTCTGCCTAATTTTCTATCTGTAGCCAATTTATTTCCCTCCTTTATATGCATTTAAGCTTATTCGTGATAAAAATTTATATTTTTAAATTTACAACTTATTTTATATATATAAAATTATTCTTCTTCTCTAGCAAAGTCTAATCCTAATGAATGTAATTTATTTGTTACTTCATCTAAAGATTTTTTACCAAGATTTCTTACTTTCATCATTTCGTCTTCAGTCTTATTGGTTAAATCTTCTACTGTTGAAATGTTAGCTCTCTTTAAGCAATTGAATGATCTTACTGATAATTCTAGGTCTTCAATTGACATCTCAAGAACTTTTTCTTTCTTAGATTCTTCTTTTTCAACCATTACTTGAGTATTTTTAGTTGCTTCTGATAGGTCAATGAATAATTCTAAGTGACCTGTCATAACTTTTGCTGCTAAACTTAAAGCTTCATCTGGTGTTAAAGAACCATTTGTCCAAACTTCTATTGTTAGTTTGTCATAATCTACCATTTGTCCAACTCTAGTATTTTCTACTGCATAGTTTACTTTCTTAACAGGTGTATAAATAGAATCTATTGGAAGTACACCTAAAGCTTGGTCTGGTTTTTTATTCTTTTCAGCATTATTATAACCTCTACCTTTGTTAGCAGTTAGTTCCATAACTAAATGTCCACCTTCTGCAACAGTTGCTATATGTAAGTCTGGGTTTAAAACTTCTATTGTTCCATCTGTTATGATGTCACCAGCTTTAACTTCCCCAGGTCCTTTAAAATCTATTCTTAATATTTTTTCTTCAACATCTTCTTGTTTTAAGCTAACACCTTTTAAGTTAATAATAATTTCTGGTACGTCTTCTACTATGTTTGGAATTGTAGCAAATTCATGTAATACTCCATCAATTTTTACACTTGTAATTGCACTTCCTGGTAGTGAAGATAATAAAATTCTTCTTAAAGAATTTCCTATTGTAATTCCGTATCCTCTTTCTAATGGTTCACATACAAATTTTGCATAGTTCTTTTCTTCGTCCATTTCTAAGCATTTAATGTTTGGCTTTTCAAATTCTATCATTTTTTACCTCCTAATAAATCATAGAAAAAATTATTTCTATTATAACAATCAAATTATTATTTAGAGTAAAGCTCTACTATTAAATGTTCTTCAACTGGGATATCTACGTCTTCTCTTACTGGTAGTCTTACTACTTTACCATTTAAGTTATTAGCATCTTTTTGTAACCATTCTGGTACTGGTCTTGCTGAGTTTTCTTCAACATTTAATTTAATTACACCATTATCTTTTCTAATTTCTCTTACAGTAACGATATCTCCTTCTTTTAATAAATAAGATGGAATATCAACTTTTTGTCCATTTACTTCAAAGCATCCATGTGTTATTAACATTCTTGCTTGTGCTCTTGAAGAACCGTATCCTAAACGATATACTACGTTATCTAATCTTCTTTCTAAAATTTGTAATAAAACTTCACCTGTTTTTCCACGAGTAGCAGATGCCATTTCAAAATATCTTCTAAATTGTTTTTCTCCTACACCATAAAAAGATTTTGTTTTTTGTTTTTCTCTAAGCTGTGTACCATATTCAGAAAGTTTCTTTCTTTTTTGACCATTTTGTCCTGGTGCATAATTTCTTCTTGAAATACTGCATTTATCTGTGTAGCATCTTGATCCTTTTAAAAACAATTTTTGTCCTTCTCTACGACAAATACGACATTGTTCGTCTTTATATCTTGCCATTTCTTTGTTTCACCTTTCTTTCTATTCTTTTATACTCTACGTCTTTTTGGTGGTCTACAACCATTGTGAGGTATTGGAGTAACATCTTTGATACTACTAATTTCCAATCCTGCTGATTGTAAAGACCTAATTGCTGCTTCACGACCAGAACCTGGTCCTTTTACAAATACTTCTACTGTTTTTAATCCATGTTCCATTGCTGCTTTAGCTGCAGTTTCTGCTGCTTCTCCAGCTGCAAATGGTGTGCTTTTTCTAGAACCTTTAAATCCAAGTTCTCCAGCACTTGCCCAAGAAATTACATTTCCTTGAACATCTGTAAGTGTAACGATTGTATTATTGAAGCTAGAATGAATATGTGCTAAACCTTTTTCAATGTTTTTTCTATCTCTTCTTCTAGTTACTGTTTTTTTAGTTACAGTTGCTTTTGCCATTTTTTAATATTCCCTCCTTATTTAGTCTTTCTTGCTTTTGCTAACTAATTTTCTAGGACCTTTTCTTGTACGGGCATTTGTTTTTGTTCTTTGTCCTCTTACAGGAAGACCACGTCTATGTCTAATTCCTCTATAACATCCAATTTCAGTTAGTCTTTTAATATTTAATGCAACTTCTCTACGTAAGTCACCTTCAACTACGTAACCATCCATTGCATTTCTGATTGCTTGTACTTGGTCATCTGTTAAATCTTTAACTCTTATATCTGGATTTACTTTTGCTTTAGCTAATATTTTTTGTGAACTTGCTAAACCTATTCCATAGATATATGTTAGACCAATTTCTACTCTTTTTTCTCTAGGTAAATCAACTCCTGCTAAACGAGCCATTTATTTGCACCTCCATAGTTTTTAATTTACTGTTTTTTCTTTTTTGTTTTTAAAATTTTTGATTTTGTTTTAACTTTTAGCTTTTTGTCTATTTTGAATTTTGCAATTATCATTTTGCTTTTTGTCTTATTTCTTATTGGTGAAATGCATTGGTTTTTAAAACCAATCAATAAGCTTTTAGACATATATATAAACACAAATCTGAATTATAAGGAAACTTTTAATTAATTTTTAATAATATAGTTTTTTATATTATTTGTTCAAGTTTGCCTTACAGCCGCTATTCATATGACTTGTGTTATAAACTTTTTAAGGTTTTACCCTTGTCTTTGTTTGTGTTTAGGATTTTCACAGATTACTCTGATAACTCCTTTTCTTTTAATAACTTTGCATTTTTCACACATTGGCTTTACTGATGGTCTTACTTTCATTTCTTTCACCTCTCCATTTAGTTATATTTTTGAATTTTTTACTATTTATAACTTAGTAACTTATGTTTATATTTTTTGCTTTATAAATATTTTATTTTGCTATATTCTATTTTGCTCTCCATGTAATACGACCTTTGCTTAAGTCATATGGAGATAATTCTACTTTTACTTTGTCTCCAGGTAAAATTTTAATGTAATTCATTCTTAATTTTCCTGAAATATGTGCTAGAATTTTATGTCCATTTTCTAATTCAACTTTGAAATTTGTATTTGGTAATGCTTCAACAACAGTACCTTCTACTTCAATAACATCCTCTTTTGACATATTTTGTCCATGTTAACTTTCTGTAAGTTAACATATCTCCTTTCTTTTTACGTACAATATCTTGTATATTATACTGCAAATTTATAATAATGTCAATATTTCTGGCTTATTTTCTGTAATTAAAATTGTATTTTCATAATGTGCTGATAAAGATTCATCCTCAGTTACTATTGTCCATCCATCATCTAATACGCAAATATT
Source organism: uncultured Clostridia bacterium (assembly GCA_947632035.1). GTDB lineage: Bacteria > Bacillota > Clostridia > TANB77 > CAG-508 > CAG-273. The sequence continues at coordinate 48,817 of CANRNR010000015.1, forward strand.
AGGTTTTCCAGCCATTACCATTGGTTCTACTGCAAGTGTCATGCCAGGTTCTAGTCTTATTCCTTTTCCAGCTTTTCCGTAATTTGGAATGCCAGGATCTTCATGCATTTCTTCTCCTATTCCATGACCTTGAAATTCTTTTACAACATTGAAACCATTTTTTTCTACAAATTCACCTATTGCATGTGAAATATCTCCAACACGATTTCCTTTTACAGCATATTTAATTCCTTCATAAAATGCTTGCTTTGTAACATCTACTAACCTTTGTTTTTCAGGTGTAGCATTTCCTACAATATAGGTTCTTGCCGCATCCCCATTAAATCCATTTTTATAAACCACCAAATCAATACTTACAACATCTCCATCTTTTATAATTCTTCTTGTAGATGGTATGCCGTGTATAATTTCGTCGTTAATAGAAACACATAAAGTACATGGAAAAGCAGGAACTCCTTTTTGCCCACTTGGATAACCCTTTTGTGCAGGAATTCCTCCTTTTTCTCTAATAATTTTTTCAGCAAATTTATCTAAGTCCATTGTTGTAATTCCTGGCTTAATAAACTTACCTATTTCTTCATAAACAAAGGCTGTAATCTTACATGCTTCCTTCATTTTTTCAATTTGTTTTTGAGACTTAATTGTTACCAATTTTATTACTTCCTTTTT
>CANRNR010000016.1 GCA_947632035.1 uncultured Clostridia bacterium
TTTTCTTCGCTTCCATCTATTGGTTCTCCATTTTCATAAGTGTTAATATCTATTACTTCTTGCCATGTAATTGTATGCTTTTCATTATCATATGTTCCATTATCTAAACTTGATTTTGATAAATCTATTGGATATGGTAATGTATCTACTATTGTTATTTGTGCTTGTCCTATATATTCTGATACTGTTACATTGTAATTTACGATATAGCTTACTTCTGCATCTTTTGTTTCAATGCTTTCTGTGCCTGTTTTGTTAATATTTTGATTCGTTATTTGTGGATCTTTTAGTTCATACTCATATGTTACTACTGTTAACTTATCTGTCATTGTACCTTCTGCATTATTTGGAGTCATTACTAATTTATAGTTATCTGGTATATCTTCTGCTGGATGTGTTTCATATGAATCTCCATACTTTGGAGTATGTCCATCTTCTGGCAATGTTACATCTGCTGATAAAGTCTTACCTGTTCCTTTTTCTATATGATGTACTAATACACCTGGTGAATCTTTTACATCATAGAAATATGTTACTTCTATTTTTTCATATTCATATGTTCCTTCACTATTTGATGGTGTTTCTGTTAATTCATATTGAGGATTTAATTCTTCAGGAGTTTTTGCTTTAGTTGTATATGGTGTATGTACTTTCTCATATGTTGTAACATCTTCTGCTACACTACCATCTGCTAATGGTACTTTCTTTTCTGTTCCGTCTATATAGTGGTGTACTGTTAATGGTACTTTCTTTTCTACATAATAATATGTTATTTCTTTATCTTCTGATTCATAATTTCCACTTGCATCTCCTGGTATTTTATATGTTTCATCACCATTTTTTTCTAGCTCATATTTTGGTAAATCTAAGTGTGCCTTTGTTTCATATGTATCTCCTGGTTTGCCATATAGGAAATCATCTGGTGCTACTTCTTGTCTTGTTTCAGTTCCATCTTCAGTTTTTAAATAATGGTGTACTGTTACTTTTGATAAAGGTGTATTTGATATTATATATTCTCCGTTTTCATATCTTGCATTTTCTGAACCTTCTATTATAGCTTTATTATCTTCTTTAAAATCTATAACTATTGGTTTTTCTAATATTACATATCCTTCTGGTGTATTTACTTCTGTTACACTATATCTTCCATATGGTATTTGTGTTGTTCCTTTTCCTTCACTACTAGTTACCATTGATGTGTGATATAGCTCTGAATTATCTAATATTATTCTTACATTTTTTACAGAGAAGGTATCTTCTCCCTCGTCACCAATTGCATTTTTATAGTATCCTAGATGCAAATAATATTGGTAACCTCCATCTAATGTTATTGTATAATCTTTATACTCTGAATCTGTTGTTCCTGATATATATACAAATCTTGTTGATGTATTACTATAATATGATGGTGCTGTTGTTTCGGTTGTTACTGTTGCATATCCGTAATCACCACTTTGACTTGATACTTTAGCTTTTAGGCTTAAGTTATATTTTCCCTTGTAATCAGACAAATTTATTGGAATATATGAATTCGCTGTTGTGTTTGATTTTCCTTGATTGTTTGATTTATATTCGCCATTTTCGTTTACAAAATTATACTTTACATCTTTTGCTTCATATATATTTATACTATTTATTACTAATTGATCCTCATCTGTATCGATACTTTCATCTTTTCGATATCCTAAGTGTAAATAATATGTATTACCTCCTGTTATTGCAAATGAAATGTATTCTTTACTTGTCTCATTTCCTGAAATTTTCATAAATTGCCCGCTACTTGTATTATATGCTGGTGCTGTTTTAGAAGTATTTATTGTTGCATAACCGTAGTCGTAACCACTTTGACTTGATATACTTGCATCTATTATTATAAAGTAGTTACCATCTTTTCCTTCTAGATTAATTGGAATATATGAATTTGCTACTGTATTTGCTTTTTGTTGATTATTTGATTTATATACTCCATTGTCATTTATGAAATTATATGTACTTGACTCAACATTAACTTTATATAACTTTATACTATGTATTACAATTTCATCATTGTTATTATCTCCACTACCATCTTTTTTATATCCTAAATGCAAATAATATGTATGTTCTCCATCTAATACTTTAGATGTATAATCTTTTGCATCTATTATTCCAGCTTCATACATAAATCTTCCATCTGCATCAGTATCTTTTGGCGCTGTTTGTGTATCAGTTATTGTTAAATATCCATAATCGTATCTTGGTTCACTTGATACACTTGCATTTACAACTACTACATATTGTCCTTGTTTTCCACTTAAATCCAGTTTTACATATGAATTAGCTGTTGACTTATCTATTCCTTCTCCTGTTTCTGTATAGTTTTTACCATTATTAGGTACATAACTTCCATCTTGTTCTACAAAATAATAGTCCCCATTAGGTTTTGGCGTTAAATCTATATTATCATCTTTTATTTCTTCTCCTCTTTCTATTTCAGTATATGTTGCTCCATTTGCTACTAATGAACCTTTTACTGTATCTGTTACATTTCTATCTCTATTTACTTCTATATATGTTGCTCCATTAACAGTTAAATCTCCTATTATTTTTTCTGGTGATGTTATGTCATCAATTTGATCTAACTTAAATTCTATTCCTTCTATTGGTTCTTTTGTTTTACTATCTTCTTTTTTTATTACTATTTTATTGGATTTCTTTGCATATGTTACTACTACATGTTTATCTTCTTTTACATCATCAAATTTATCTAATGTATAACTTCCATCTTCAGCTGGTGTAAAGCTTTGCTCTACTCCGTTTATTGTTACTTTTATTATTTCATATGTATCATCTAGAGGTGTCATTTTTATATCTACAGTACTAGAATCTCCATATTTTACTTTTTCATATGGATTTTTATTTTCGCCTAAAATGTCCCCTCCTCTTTGTCCATCTATTTCTTCTACATCTGTTGTTATTTTAAATTCTTTTCTATAATTTTTAACTTCTAATTCTTCTACTTCTGGTACGCCTATCATGTTTACTACTTTTACTAGCATTCCATCTTCTCCACCAGCATTTGTTAATGTTTTTCCATCTGTCTCGATTATTGGACTGTCAAAAGCTCCTCCTGCCAATATTGTTCCATCTTGTAGTTCTACTACTGAATATATTTTATCAGAAGAATTTCCTCCTATTGATTTCGCCCAATCTACTACATATTTAACTTTAGTATTTGTATTTTTATTTGGCTTATATTTGATTAGTATTTCATCATAATAACTTTTTGAACTGCCATTATTTTTTAATGTATAATCTCCTACTGTTATACTACTTGAAGAGGAATATCCTCCTACTATATAGCCTCCATCACTAGTTTGTGCTACTGAGCTTATACAATCGTTTAAATCTCCTCCAAAACTCGTTGCCCATTCAACTTCATTACTAATATTATACTTGATTAATAGTCCTTTAGAATTATAGCTGTTATTATTTAATGTATAGTCTCCTAATGTTATACTACTTGATACGAAAAATCCTCCTACTATATATCCTCCATCACTAGTTGCTAATACTGAAGTTATTTGATTATCCCCGCCAATATTCTCCTCCAAAACTCGTTGCCCATTCAACTACATATTTATCTTTACTACCTACATCTTCGTTTGGTTTATACTTAATTAGTAGACCATCAGAATTAGAACCTCCTGAATGATTACCTTCTATTTTTAAGTTTCCTACTGTTATACTAGTTGAAAAGAAATATCCTCCTACTATATAGCCTCCATCACTAGTTTGTGCTACTGAACTTATACAATCGTTTAAATCTCCTCCAAAACTTGTTGCCCATTCAATTACATATTTATCGTTACTACTTACATCTTCGTTTGGTTTATACTTGATTAATAGTCCATCGCCATAAAATAATGATCTACTTCTATTATTTAATGTATAGCTTCCTACTGTTATACTATAATCAGAGAAACATCCTCCTACTATATATCCTCCATCACTTGTTGCCGATACTGCATTTACATAGTCAGAACCACTTCCTCCAAAACTCGTTGCCCATTCAATTACATATTTATCGTTACTACTTACATCTTCGTTTGGTTTATACTTGATTAATAGTCCATCAGAAGTATATGAACCTATATAAGTACCTGTATAAGTACTATTATTTGTAAATGTATAATTCCCTATTGTTATTGTATCTCCTTTTTTTCCAGTCCAATATCCTCCTACTATATATCCTCCATCACTTGTCTCTGATACTGATGTTATTATATCCGCACCACTTTCTCCAACGCTAGTTGCCCATTCAACTTCATATTTATCATTACTACTTACATCTTCGTTTGGTTTATACTTAATTAGTAGTCCATCAGCATCCCCATTACTCTTTAATTCATAGTCTCCTATGGTTATTGCATCTTCCTTTTCTCCGCTCCAATATCCTCCTATTATATATCCTCCATCACTAGTTGGTGATATTGAGTTTATGCTATCGTTAGTACTTCCTCCAAAACTTCTAGCACTTATAACAGTTGGATTAGCTAGCTCTTTTTTATTGTATTTGATTAGTAATTCATCATAATAATTTGTTGAACCGTTATTCTTTAATTCATAGTCTCCTAAAGTTATATTACTACTTCTAAACTGTCCTCCTATTATATATCCTCCATCATTAGATACTGATATTGAAGTTATTTCATCATCATTGCTTCCTCCAAAACTCGTTGCCCATTCAATTACATATTTATCGTTACTACTTACATCTTCGTTTGGTTTATACTTGATTAATAGTCCATCAGCACCCCCATTACTCTTTAATTCATAGTCTCCTAAAGTTATATTACTACTTCCAAACTGTCCTCCTATTATATATCCTCCATCACTTGTTGCCGATACTGCATTTACATAGTCAGAACCTCTTCCTCCAATACTCGTTGCCCATTCGACTTTATTATTACTGTCATACTTGATTAGTAGTCCATCGTAATTTCCTTTAGTTGTTAATTTATTTTCTCCTACTGTTATACTACTTGAATAGAATCTCCCTCCTACTATATATCCTCCATCACTTGTTGCCGATACTGCATTTACATAGTCAGAACCACTTCCTCCAATACTCGTTGCCCATTCAACTACATATTTATCTTTACTACCTACATCTTCGTTTGGTTTATACTTAATTAGTAGACCATCAGAATTAGAACCTCCTGAATGATTACCTTCTATTTTTAAGTTTCCTACTGTTATACTAGTTGAAAAGAAATATCCTCCTACTATATAGCCTCCATCACTAGTTTGTGCTACTGAACTTATACAATCGTTTAAATCTCCTCCAATACTCGTTGCCCATTCAACTACATATTTATCTTTACTACCTACATCTTCGTTTGGTTTATACTTAATTAGTAGACCATCAGAATTAGAACCTCCTGAATGATTACCTTCTATTTTTAAGTTTCCTACTGTTATACTAGTTGAAAAGAAATATCCTCCTACTATATAGCCTCCATCACTAGTTGCTGATATTGAAGTTATTTCGTCATCATAACTTCCTCCAAAACTAATTGCGTCATCATAACTTCCTCCAAAACTACTTGCCCATTCAACTTTATTATTACTGTCATACTTGATTAGTAGTCCATCATTATTTCCGTAATTATCGTTATTATTTAATGTATAGTCTCCTACTTTTATACTACTGCTTCTGAAAGATCCTCCTACTATATATCCTCCATCACTAGTTGGTGATATTGAAGTTATTTTGTCATCATAACTTCCTCCAAAACTACTTGCCCATTCGATATCTCCATAATCACTATACTTGATTAATAGTCCATCAGAAGTATATGAACCTATACTATTATTTGTAAATGTATAATTCCCTATTGTTATTGTATCTCCTTTTTTTCCAGTCCAATATCCTCCTACTATATATCCTCCATCACTAGTTGCTGATATTGAAGTCATTTCGTCATTATAACTTCCTCCAAAACTACTTGCCCATTCCGTTGCCATTATTTCTTCTGCTTCTCTTGATGCTCCTATTCCAAAGTAATATACATTGTTTGTTATTTCGTATTTTTCATCTTTTGTTTGTATTTCTACTGCTTTATATAATCCTTCTCTTAAGTTTGCTTCTATTTCTCCTTTATCGTTTGTTGTTAATGTATAATATGTTTTTCCATTTATTACTTCTTTTTCTCCTAATATGTTGTATTTACTGTCTAATGCTAGTTGTTCTTCTCCATTATCTACATTGTATATTGCAAATTTTGTTCCTGGTAGTGGTGCTTTTGTTTCTCCATCTTTCTTTATTAATTTAAATGATGGACTATCTTCTATTTTTATTGTTACTGTGTTATCCTCTGCTGTTTGCTCCTTTATTTTGCCTTCGTTTATTTTCATAGTTAATACACCATCTATGTTAGTTACATAGAAGGTTATGTCTTTTACTTGTGCATATCCATCTGGAGCTAATAATTCTTTTAATGTATATGTTTGGTCTAAGTTCTTTGTTTCTTCATATTGATATAAGTTTGATATTGTTATGCTTCCATTTGTATCTGTTATATAATCATTTATTTTTTTTGTTCCCTTAAATAGTCTAAATTTTGCTCCTTCTAATGGTGTATCTTCTCCTTTTACTACTTTATTTATTTTTAATGTATATTCTGGTATTTTTTCGTTGGCTATGTTTAAAGTTAATATTGGTATATTTTCTGTTTCTTGTACTTGTGCTTTCGTTACTAAATTTTGTCCGTTTTCTTCTGCTTTTTCTACTGTATATTTTCCATCATTATTTTTTATTGTAAATGTTATTTTACTTGCCAAATAATACCCTTCTTTTGCTTTTATTTCCTCTAGGGTATATTGTTCTCCTATACTTAATCCTGTTAAACTTACTTCTCCAGTTTTGTTTGTTGTTATGCTTCTTCCATTCTCAAAATTCTTTCCTGTTAATTTAAAGCGAACTCCATTTAATTTTGTTTCTTGACTTTCTTTTTGTGTTTTTACTATTTTTAAGCTTGCCTTTACTTCGTCTTCTACTTGTACTTGTACTTTATATCTTCCATTATCTTGTGGTTCTACTAATTTTATTGATTTTGAGTTTCCATTAACTGTTACTTCATCTACTAATTTTAATATTTCACCATCTTCTGTTACTTTAAATTTTATCTCTGCTTCATTTAGTTCATAATTTGTTGGGCTTTTTATCTCTTTTATTACATATGTTTTATCTACATAAAAATCTGTTAATGTTAAGCTTCCATTTGTATCTGTTGCCTTTGTTCTTCCTTCTTCTGCATTTTCTTCTTTTATTAAATATGTTGCCCCTTGTACTGTATTATTTCTTCCTAATTGATATTTAGTAAGTTCTAAATCATATTGTTTTGCTATCATTATTCCTACTTTGTTTGGCTCTGTTTGTGTTCTATATTTTCCTTGCTCAGTATCTAAACTAAAGTATACTGCATGATGGCTATATGATACCTTATTATAGTCTACATCTTTTGGTACTAAAACTTTATAGCTAATATTATAGTTAGCATTTTTTCCAATTTTGTTATCCCCTAAATCTATTAAATAGCTTTTTATATTAGTAAAGTCTGTTGGATGTTCTTTCCAATCATTACCATCTCCATTTAAATCTTTTGTTGCCTGTCCATTTTCACTATAATATACTTTTGCTATATTTTGTAATTCTGGTGGTAAAGTTATTTCTCCTTGCATTTTTAGGTCGTATTCTGAACCTAAGTCTCCTCCATTTATTGCATATTTATTACCTATATGTGGTACTCTTCCTAATATTTTTATTTCACTTATTGTTCTTTCATAATTGTTTGTCATTTGAATATTGATTGTTGCTGTTCCTTGATTTTTCTCTACAAGTGCTATTTGAGGTGCTACAGTAATGCTTTTCTTATTATCATATTCTGTTATTGTTTCACTTGTAAGTAGTGAACTTGGTGATAATAATCCTAGGTTTGTTTTTGCCTTTCCTATTGATTCTGTTTTATTTAAATCTCCATCTAAATCATAACTATCCTCTACCTTGTATTCACTCCAATAGTCTACTGCATTTGCATTATAATAATATAACTCTACTTGTTCTGTTTGTGTTGTTGCTGTTGGGTTTGGAGTTATGTCACAGTTTATTACTACATTAAATGTATTTGGCGTATTATTTTCAGTATTTATTTTTATGTAGTAATTATTTCCTTCTTTATATTTCTCGTAGCTTATTATTTTTACTTCTTCACCTAGACTGTTATTACTTATACTTATATTATTTATACTAATATCTGCAATATCTTCTGGAAGTTTTACTAAAAATACTCCATTTTGCCATTTTACTTGGTTATAGCTTTCATTTGCTGTTGCTCTTATGGTTATATTCATATTTTTCTCTGTTACTTGTGTTGATATTGAAGTTTTATTTAAATTTATACTTGCTATTGTATATGGGGCTTCATATCTTGCATTTGCAGTATCTACTTTTACTAATTCTTCTCCTATATATCCACATAATGTTGATTTAATATGTTCTAAGTCCATAAATGTATCTAAGTCATAATGCTCTGTTATATATTCATCATCTAATTGTTTTATGTTATATACATATAGACTTGTTTCTTTGTTTACAGTTGTTGTTTCTATTCTTATATGTTTTACTGGTTTTTCATAATAGTATGGAGTACTTGAGTTATATTTACTCCAATTATCTTTTGTAAATGTCATCAGTAGCTCATCCAATTCATCGTCATATACTTTTATTTCTCCTGTTTCTCCTAATAATGATAATGGATTTGAGAAGTAAATTCCTATGTTTGTAGTTACTTCTTCCATACTTACATCATCACCATTTGTTGTTATAAATTGATCACATACTTGATCTTCATCATTTCTTCTTTCCTTCATTACCATTTTTAAGTTTCCATATTTTGTACCTGCATAGCCATGCCATGTTACTAAATAATTATCGTCTTTTTCCTCGCTTGATAAACCATTATATATTTTTAATGGTTTTTCTTTTGATATTATATATCTACTTGTTGGGTCATATACATGCTTTCCTACTTTTATATCAAATGCCGATGTATATATATAACCTGTGGGTGGTTGTGGTTTTTCATATGTTAAAACAATCGTTGATTGTTGTTTAGGTGATACTTCTGGGTTATTAAATTCACTATTCGTATTATTGTGTCCTTCATAATATGCTTTTACTGGTATACGTAATTCTATTGTTTCTATTCCTGCTGTTCTATAAGCTTCTAATGGATATACTACTTTAATAGTATAATTATTGTTTCTTGATATTGTATCTGTTACTATTTTTGTATCTTCATTTAATGTAGATTCTCTTTCTATTGTAAATTTTCTTGTATTGGGTTCATAATTAAATTTCACATTACTATTTGTACATTCTACTCTTATTGGTGGTTGCTCATTAAATAATGGTATTGTTCCTTCTACTAGTGATTTTTTTAATATTAACTCTTCTTTGGTTTCTCTAGTATATACAGTAAAGTTTAATTTTAATTCATCATTTTCTTCATCTATTGCTGTTTCTATGTCTCCTTTTTGATTTGTATTTGTTATTTGTGCTTCTACATATCCATGCCAATCTACATCAAATTGTACTTCTTTTGTAATTTGTATTCCTTCTTCTTGTCCATCTGGTATGTATGTTCCTGTTAATTTTACTGTTCCTTTTTTGCTATATTTACTTGTATCATTGTTGGTTATAGCTGATTTTATAATTCCTGAAATTAACTTTTGTGAACCATTATTAACGGTGTTTAGTTTAATTGTTTTTATATTATTTCCTATGGTATTTTCACTTATTATTTGATCTTGTGGTAAACTTGCTTGAAGAGCAAAGTTTTCTCCATTTATGGTTATTACACCATCTTCTAAACGTCCATTGGTTTGTACTTTAAGTTCCATGTATAATGTATCCGTTTCTTTTACATTTCTACATGTTCCTCTTATACTTTCTGCTATTCCATCACCAGTTAAGTCACGCAAAAAGAACGCATCAAACTCAACGTTACCGCCAGTTTCTGCTACATCTTCTTCTCCTGGATTAACTTGAGGATATTGCATTGACCTTGCAATTTCACCCATTCTTTGTGGCTGTATCTGGTTATAGCTTCCTACTAAGGCTATTACTAGAACTATTGCTGTTGCAAGTACACTTGCTCCTACTAATAGTTTTTGCTTTAAGCCTTTTGCTTGCTTTTTAGCTTTACCTTTAGCTTGAGTTTTAAACTTAGTCTTAATAGATTTAGCCTTCTTTTTATCTTCGCTAATTTTAGATTCTGACAAAATTGCTTCTTTAGCTTTCTCCTTTTCGTTTAAATTTTCATTTTGGTTTTGATTCTCGTCCATGTGTAGTTTACCTCCATACAAAAACAATAAAAAATAATATAAAACATAGTTTTAAAGTTTATATTTATATATATAATTATAAATTCTTGTAAAGAGCTTGTAAACAACATGAAAGCTGGTAAATTGCACCATTTACCAGCTTTCTTTACGGATTATTTATTTTGGGTTATTATTAAAAATTATTTACATTTTTGTCACATTTTGACTATTTTTTTGGCTTTATTTTTCATAACTTGTATTTCCGTAGGTTTTAATTTTGTAACATTAGTATAATTACTATATAATTTTTCAAGATAAATTTAATTGTCTGTTTTTCTTAATGTAATTCTAAGTTCTAAAACCTTAGTTTTCCTTAAGACAAAATCCCCGTCCCATTGTATTAAATTACAAACTTCTTGATTAGAACTACTCCACCTGCTATTATGCTTACTGCTATTATTACTAATCCTATATATGTTGGTGTACTACCAGTTACTACTGCTAGGATTACTGGAGCTCTATCTATATCGTCCTCACCTTTTTCATTATTTCCTGGTGTTGAGTCTATATCTGGTGAATGTGGTTCATTATCGTCTTTGTATATCTCTGCCCAGTTTACTTTCTCTCCTAAGTTGTTCTTATTGTTTATCCATGTTAGTATGATTTCTACTTGTGCGCTCTCTCCTGGTTGTAGTAATGTATCTTTTAATTGGTCTGTTAATACTTTTCCGTCTTCTTCTCTCCATAATGGATTATCTTTTGGATCAAATTTTAATCCTTCTGGAATGTAGTCTATTAGTTCTTTTGCATAGCCTGCTATCTCTCCTTCGTTTGTTACTTTTATTACGAATTTGAATTTTACTGTTGTTTTGTCTATTCTACTTCCTCTTATTTCTACTTTTGCTGGTGGTTCTGGGTTTTCATCTCCTGTATGTCCTGTTTTGGTTACTGTTGTTTTTCCACCATATGTTACTATTGATTCACTTACCCATTTCTTTAAGCTTAAGTCAAAGTATTGTACTTTTATTTTTTCTTCATCTATATCATCTTCGTCTGGCTCATCATTGTCTGGTGTAGAGTCTACATCATCTACTGGCTCATTGTGTTCGTCTCTATCATCTGTTATTTCTGCTGTGTTTATTATTATTCTATCTGATGTATTTGGCTCTGATACTCTAAAGGCTATCTTTATGTCTCTATAATCTGGCATTGTCATTGTTTCTTGGTCAAATGCTTCTATTAAATTTGCATTTTCTTCTTTTTCATTTTCTTTTGCTAAATAATCTGTTTCAATGTACTTAGCCTCTTCTACATTATTTGTTTCTTTTCCTTCTTCAGTATACATTTTCCATCTATACTCTACGTTTGTTTCATGCTCTGGTAAGAAAGTTAAGCCTTCTGGTAAATCATCTTTTACTTTACTTGCATATCCTGCTAGTTTTCCTTCATTAAATATTCTTAATGTATATGTTACTATGTTTCCATATGCTACTTGTACAGGATCCTTTGGATGCTCGTATTTAAATTCTGTTTCACTTAATTTAGTAAATACTGGCACTCTGTTTGTTATATCTGTATCATTTACCTTTGTAATAAATTTTCTTAATGCTAAGTCAAAGTTTTCTTTTTTTACAATTAACTCTTCAAAGTCATCATCATCTTCTTGGCTCTTATCTCTATATTCATCTTTCTTTACATTTCCTGGTGTAGAGTCTCTATCTTCTACTGTCTTATCTCCATGCTCATCACTATGCTCTGTTATTTCTGCTATGTTCTTTAAGCTCTTATCTTTTGAGCCAGCTTCTGCTACTACTTCACATTCTATTTGTAAGTCTTCATAATCTAAAGTTTCTCCGTTAAATGCATCTATTAATGTATTTGCTATATGGTCGGTTTCGATTGTTCTTCCATCTCCGTTTGGATTTGCCCAACCGTATTCTCTATTTATTTCACTTTCTGGTAAGAATTTTAAGCCTTCTGGTAGGTAGTCTGTTACTTTTGTAGCATATCCTGCTATTTTTCCTTCATTGTATACTCTTATGATGTATATTACTTTGTCTCCTGTTTCTACGATTAATGGCTCTTTTGAATGTACTTTTTGTGCTGTTGTTCCATCATCTAAACTTGCTGAACCATTTGCTAATTTTTCTAATTCTTCGTCTGTTATTACTGGTTCTCTACTATACTTTGGTTCTCCTTGTGGTACTTCACTTTGTGGTACTGGTTGTGTTGGTTCTGGTACTTCTTCAGGAGTTTCTTCTGCTTCTGCTAATAATTCTGTTCCTGCTATGCTTATTATGAATTTTCTTAATGCTAGGTCTAATTGGTAGTTCTTCATTTGGATATATATTTTTCCATTTACTACATTTGCTTTTAATTCTGTTTTTCCTGATGTTACTTCTGTTAATGTACTTCCTATACTATTTTCTTCTATTTCTATTGTCTTTACAACATATTCTCCTTCTTCTAGTACAGGTGTTACTTTAACTGTAATTGTATCAACACTCTTGCTATATCCTGCTGGTGCTTTTGTTTCTGTTATTGTTATTGTTTGCTCTCCAAGCTGTGTTATTGGTAAATCATTAATTGTAATTTTTCCTTGCGCATTACTTGTGTATGTATTTGTTGTTCCATCTGGAAGTGTTATTTGAAATTCTGCGTTTGCAAGTTTTGTATTTAAGTTTTGTCCATCTACTTTTTCTAATTCTAAGTTGTATTTTCCTGTTGCCTTTTCTAATATTAATTTTTCAAAGTCATCATCATCTTCTTGACTTTCTTCTTTATATGTATTTTTATCTACGTTTCCTGGTTGTGAATCTATATCTTCTACATTTTTATCACCATATTCATCGCTATGTTCTGTTATTTCTGCAATATTTTTTAGTTGTGTTTCTTCTTCTCCTGGTTTTGCTACTACTTCGCACTCTATTTTTAAGTCTTGATAATGCAAAGTTTCTCCATCAAATGCATCTATTAATGTATCTGCTATATGGTCTGTTTCTATTATTCTTTCATCTTCTTCTGTGCTTGTCCAGCCATATTGCTGGTTAATCCTACTTTGATTTTCCCCAGTACCTGGAGCTATGAATTTTAATCCTTCTGGTAAATGGTCTGTTACTTTTTTTGCATAACCTGCAATTTCACCTTCGTTATATACTCTTATTGTGTATATTACTCTACTTCCTGTATGTACTTTTAATGGATCTTTTGGATGTACTTTTTCTGCTGTTGTTCCATGATCCCATGTTGCTTGTCCATTTGCTAATTTTCCTTTTTCTTCTTCTGTAATCTTTGGTTCTCTTGCAAGTGTGTCTTCATCTTCATTTTCTACATCTATTCCATCAATTGTTGTTATGAATTTTCTTAATGCTAGGTCTAGTTTATAGTTCTTCATTTTAACTACTATTTTGCTTCCTTGTAGCTCTGCTGTATATCCTTTTAATTCTGTAGATTCTGTTGCTCCTGATTTTATTGTTCCTACTGAAGTTATCTTTTTTATTACATATTGATCATCATCTGTAGAATCTGTTTCTACCGTTATTACTATTTTTGCTTCTTGATTACTATATCCTGCTGGTGCTTTTGTTTCTGTTATTGTAATTGTATGTGTTCCTTTTTCTGAAATTTGTATATCAGTAATATTGATTTTTCCTTGTTCATCTGTTGTATATTGACCATTTTTACTTGATCCCTCACCAGTTATTTCTACATTAAATTCTACACCTTGTAGTTTTTTAGATGTATCATATGAGTCTACTTTTTGTAATTCTATTTCATATTTTCCTGGTGTTACTTTTTCTAAAACTAATTTTTCAAAATCGTCATCATCTTCTTTATTTTTTTCTCCGTAGCCCTCTGTTGTAACATTATGTGGAGTTGAATCTCTATCTTTTGCTTGAGTAGTATTGCCATATTCATCTTTATGTGCTGTTATTTCTGCTATATTTTTTAATTCAAGTTCAGTTTCGCCTGATTCTGCTACTACTTTACATTCTATTTCTAAGTCTTCATACTTTAAATCTTGACCATTAAATGCATCTATTTTTCTTCCTGCTAAATAATCAGTTGTTACAGTTTTTTTATCATTATCTGTAGTTTTCCATTTATAAGTTTGATTAACTTCACTTTTGCCTTCTTCAGTACCTGGTTCTATAAATTCTAACCCATCTGGTAAATGGTCTGTTACTTCTGTTGCATAACCTGAGATTTCACCTTCATTATATACTCTAATTTTATATCTTACTATATCTCCTGTTTTAACTGACAATGGATCTTTTGGATGTTTTTTCTCTGCTGTTGTTCCATGGTCCCATCCTGCTGTTTTTAATTGTAAATTTTTTAACTCATCTGTTGAAATCTTTGGCTCTCTTGTATCTTTTCCATCTATGTCTTTATCTCCAATTTTTACAATGAATTTTCTTAATGCTAAGTCAAATTCTCCTGGTGTAAACTCTCTATTATCTGTAAAGGTTTGCTTTTCTTTTTCTATTTTAACTACTGGTTGGTCATCACCATCTGGATTTGCAACTGACCAATAAGTTATTTTTGTAGTATAATATGTTCCTGTTATTTCAAATTTTATTTTAGAATAAGTTTCCTGTTTTGGAATAGAAATATAAAAATTATTTCCTACTAAAGCATTCAAATTATTATTGTCATATGCCTCTCCATTAACATCTTTTAAGTATTGAACTCCATCTTGTATAACGCTATCTCCATATGTTACTTTTCCTGTTAACTCACAATCAGTTGAACCCTCTAATCTATATGGTCCAAAAATATATTTGTCTTCAGATACTGTCATTGTAACAGTTGTATCTGTAAATTTTACTTTTTTTGCATCTTTATTTACATTTTTATAATCATATTGTTCTGCATTTTGTTCTGCATTTTCTACTAAGTAATCAAACAAGGCTTGACATGCATATGCTCTTTTTTGTCCATGATCGAAATGATCACTTGATAATGCATCATATGTACCTTGTTTTACATCATTTTTTATTACATTTAAATAAAGTTCAAATGTATCATGTACATGATATGGGTCATGTTCATCTGAATTTGTATAATGCCATATTGCTAATTGTTGTACTACATCTATATCATCATCTGTTAAGTAACTGAAATCACCAGCTTTAGCATCCTCTCCTGTTGCTTCTGCATATGCTTTTGCTGCATTTAACAAATTATCTCTTCTAAAATCTCCTATTGTAATATCAGAACTACTAGCCTCCTGAGTGTTTTTTTCTGGCAATATAAAGCAATTATCTAATATCCACATTATAGCTTTATATTCTGTACTGTTAGGATCTGGTAAAATATTTTGTTTGAATTGAGATGTTATGGAGTCTGGATCTCTCATATCAAAATAATTAGTATATGTTGCTTGTTGTGGTTGTGTACTGAACATATCTTGAGATCCAAAACCAGGTCCACCTTTCAAGCAATAAATTGTGTAGTTTCTATCATTACTAGCATCATATATTTTCCAAATATTTTTACCTGAATTTGCAAGTTGGTAACCATAACCTGAAGATCTTTCCATCTTAATATTTAAATTCATTGTTCCTGTACTTGCAAAAACAACATTAAAAGAACTAATAAATGTGGTTATTAGTACAAAAAATAAAATTAGCAATATGATTTTCTTTTTAATTTTCATTTTAAAAATCCTCTTTCTAAAATTTTCTTTTTTTATACTAATAATTTTAGTTTTATTTTTATATACTGTCAATATCAAGTTTTAGCACATTTTGCAATCTTTTCCTTTTGTATTTTTTTCCTATTACGGATATAGGATTTTTAAATTTTTGTATAAAATATTACATTTAAATTACATTTTTGTAATTTTTTCATATATTTATTTATTATTACTTAGGGAGAAGACAATGATAAGTCTTTCGAAGCCAAAAAAATGTAGTACCTAATTTTTATAGGCACTACATTTTTTATGATGTATTAAATTACAAACTTCTTAATTAGAACTACTCCACCTGCTATAACGCTTACTGCTATTATTACTAATCCTATATATGTTGGAACGCTACCTGTTACTACTCCTAGGATTACTGGTGCTCTGTCTATATCGTCTTCACCTTTTTCATTATTTCCTGGTGTTGAGTCTATATCTGGTGAATGTGGCTCATTATCGTCTTTATATATTTCTGCCCAGTTTACTTTCTCTCCTAAGTTGTTCTTATTGTTTATCCATGTTAGTATTATTTCTACTTGTGCGCTCTCTCCTGGTTGCAATAGTGTATCTTTTAATTGGTCTGTTAATACTTTTCCGTCTTCTTCTCTCCATAATGGATTATCTTTTGGATCAAATTTTAATCCTTCTGGAATGTAGTCTATTAGTTCTTTTGCATAGCCTGCTATCTCTCCTTCGTTTGTTACTTTTATTACGAATTTGAATTTTACTGTTGTTTTGTCTATTCTACTTCCTCTTATTTCTACTTTTGCTGGTGGTTCTGGGTTTTCATCTCCTGTATGTCCTGTTTTGGTTACTGTTGTTTTTCCACCATATGTTACTATTGATTCACTTACCCATTTCTTTAAGCTTAAGTCAAAGTATTGTACTTTTATTTTTTCTTCATCTATATCATCTTCGTCTGGCTCATCATTGTCTGGTGTAGAGTCTACATCATCTACTGGCTCATTGTGTTCGTCTCTATCATCTGTTATTTCTGCTGTGTTTATTATTATTCTATCTGATGTATTTGGCTCTGATACTCTAAAGGCTATCTTTATGTCTCTATAATCTGGCATTGTCATTGTTTCTTGGTCAAATGCTTCTATTAAATTTGCATTTTCTTCTTTTTCATTTTCTTTTGCTAGATAATCTGTTTCAATATATTTTGCTTCTTCTATATTATCTGTTTCTTCGCCTTCTTCAGTATACATTTTCCATCTATACTCTACGTTTGTTTCATGGTCTGGTAAGAAGGTTAAGCCTTCTGGTAAATCATCTTTTACTTTACTTGCATATCCTGCTATTTTTCCTTCATTAAATATTCTTAATGTGTATGTTACTATGTTTCCATAGGCTACTTGTACAGGATCTTTTGGATGCTCATATTTAAATTCTGTTTCACTTACTTTTGTAAATACTGGCACTCTGTTTGTTATGTCTGTATCATTTACCTTTGTTATGAATTTTCTTAATGCTAAATCAAAGTTTCCTCTTTTTAAAATTAAGTCTTCAAAGTCATCATCATCTTCTTGGCTTTTATCTACATATTCATCTTTCTTTACATTGCCTGGTATAGAGTCTCTGTCTTCTACTGTATCGTCTCCATATTCGTCACTATGCTTTGTAATTTCTGCTATATTTTTTAGAAGTTTATCTGCTTCATCAGCTTCTGCTATTACTTCACATTCTATTTCTAAGTCTTTATAATCTAAATTTTCTCCATCAAAGGCTTTTAATAACTTATCTTTTAAGTATTCTGTTTCTATTGTTTTTCCGTCTTCTGATGGATTGCTCCAGCCATATTCTTTATTTATTTGACTTTCTGGTAGGAATTTTAGTCCTTCTGGTAAATAATCGGTTACTTTGCTTGCAAATCCTGCAATATCTCCTTCATTATATACCCTTATTCTATATACTACTTTATCTCCTGTTCTTACTGTTAATGGTTCTTTTGTATGAATTTTCTCTACAGTTGTTCCTTCATCCCATGATGCTGTTCTTGATTTTAATTTTGTTTTTTCTTCTTTAGAGATTTTTGGCTCTCTTACGAATACATCTTCTTCACTATTTTTTATATCTTTTCCATTTACAGTTGCTATGAATTTTCTTAATGCCAAATCTAATTTATAGTTTTTTATTTGAACTACTATTTTATTTTCTTCTAAAGTTGCTTTATAATATTTTGAACCTGAATTTTCTTCATTTGCTTCTATAGATGATACTATATCTTTTACTACATATACCTCGCCTTTAAGCTCTGTAGTTACTATTATTGTAATTTTTATTTTTTGATTACTATATCCTTCTGGAGCTGATGTTTCAGTTATTGTAATTGTTTGTGTTCCAGCTTCTGTAATTGGTATGTTTGTAATACTAATTTTTCCTTCATTATTAGTTACATAAGGTGTATTAGTAGGTAATGGTACACCATTTATTTCTACATTAAAGCTTGCACCTTGTAGCTTTTTTAAAATATCGTATGAATCTACTTTTTCTATTTCTATTTCGTAACTTCCGTTGGCTTTTGCTAGTTTTAATACTTCAAAATCGTCATCATCTTGTTGACTTTTTTTATTATAATTTTCTTTTTCTACATTGTTTGGGTTTGAGTCTCTATCTCTGTCTTGATCAGTAATTCCGTATTCATCTCTATGTGCTGTTATTTCTGCAATATTTGTTAATTCTTTTTCTGTATCTCCTGGTAGTGCCACTACTTTACATTCTATTTCTAAATCTTTATAAAGTAATGAATTAGCGTCTGATTTAAATGCTTCTATTCTTTCGTCTTCTAAATATTTTGTTTTAACTGTTCTTCCATCATCTTCAACTGTCCATTTGAAATCTTGATTAACTTTGCTTTGACCTTTTTCAGTACCTGGCTCTATAAATTGTAAGCCTACTGGTAGATAGTCTGTTACTTCTGTTGCATATCCCGCTATTTCACCTTCGTTATATATTCTAATTTTATATTTTACTATATCTCCTGTTTTTACTGCTACCGCATCTTTTGGATGTGTTTTCTCTGCAGTTGTTACTTCACCATTTTCTGCTAATTTTTGTATCTCTTCTTGTGAAATTTGTGGCTCTCTTGTCTTTTCTTTTGCTATCTCTTCTCCATTTATGCTTACAATGAATTTTCTTAAAGCTAAATCAAATTTTTTTGGTGTAAATTCTTTGCTATTTGTAAATGTTTTACTTACTTTTTCTACTTTAACTACTGGTTGGTGTGTTCCTCCTTGCTGTGCAACTGACCAATAAGTTATATCTGTTGTATAATATGTACCTGATATTTCTAATATTATTTTAGAATAATCTGTTGTATTTGGAACTGAAATATAAAAATTTTCCCCTACTAATTCATCTAATGTTTTGATATTCACTTCTTCTTTTCTTGAATTTAAATACTTAACATCATCTACTGTGTTATCATCTTCTCCGCCTTTTACTGTTGCTTTTAAGTTATATTTTTTACTGTCATTATTTGTCAATTTATATGGTCCAAAAATATATCTATCGCCTGACACTTCCATTGTTACATTAGTTCCATCAAAAGTTACTGGGTTTGTGTTCTCATTTTCATTTGTATAATCATAATCCATACCTTCGGATGTTTCTACAAAGTAATCAAATAATGCTTGACACGCTTTTGCTCTTTCTTCTCCATTTTCGAAAGATCTTCCTTCTGATAAAGTTTCATATGTACTTTCTTGGTCAACATCATCTTTTCTTTGATTTAACCAAAGATCAAATGTATCACCACTATTTATATGATAGTCTTGATCCTTATTTGTATAATGCCATATTGCTAATTGTTGAACTACATCTATATCATCATCTGTTAAGCAATCAAAATCACTATCTTTAGCTTCTTCATAGTTTTCTTCTGCAAATTGTTTTGCCGCTTTTAATAAATTATCCCTTCTTAAATCTCCTATTGTAATATCAGAGTTACTAGCCCCTTCACTATTTGTTTCTGGTAATATAAAACAATTATCCAGAATCCACATTATAGCTTTATAATCTTGGCTACTAACATCTGGAAGAACGCTATCATCATTTATAATAGAATATGACATAGGTTTTGCCATTGTTTCTGGATGTCTCATATCAAAATGGTTTGTATAATCTTCTTCTTGTGGCGTTAAATTACTAAACATGTTGTTAGAGCCAAATCCAGGTCCACCTTTCAAACAATAAATAGTTTGATTTCTGTCATTACCCACTTCATATATTTTCCATATATACTTTTGTGAATTTGCAAGCATATAACTATAACCAGATGACCTCTTCTTTTTAATGTTTAATTTAAGTGTTCCTTGGCTTGCAAAAACAACATTAAATGAACTAATAAATGTGGTTATTAGTACAAAAAATAAAATTAGCAATATGATTTTCTTTTTAATTTTCATTTTAAAAATCCTCTTTCTAAAATTTTCTTTTTTTATACTAATAATTTTAGTTTTATTTTTATATACTGTCAATATCAAGTTTTAGCACATTTTGCAATCTTTTCCTTTTGTATTTTTTTCCTATTACGGATATAGGATTTTTAAATTTTTGTATAAAATATTACATTTAAATTACATTTTTGTAATTTTTTCATATATTTATTTATTATTACTTAGGGAGAAGACAATGATAAGTCTTTTGAAGCAAAAAAATGTAGTACCTAATTTTTATAGGTACTACATTTTTTATGATGTATTAAATTACAAACTTCTTGATTAGAACTACTCCACCTGCTATAACACTTACTGCTATTATTACTAATCCTATATATGTTGGAACGCTACCTGTTACTACTCCTAGAATTACTGGTGCTCTGTCTATATCGTCCTCACCTTTTTCATTATTTCCTGGTGTTGAGTCTATATCTGGTGAATGTGGCTCGTTGTCGTCTTTGTATATCTCTGCCCAGTTTACTTTCTCTCCTAAGTTGTTTTTATTGTTTATCCATGTTAGTATGATTTCTACTTGGGCGCTTTCTCCTGGTTGTAGTAATGTATCTTTTAATTGGTCTGTTAATACTTTTCCGTCTTCTTCCCTCCATAATGGATTATCTTTTGGATCAAATCTTAATCCTTCTGGTATGTAGTCTATTAGTTCTTTTGCATAGCCTGCTATTTCTCCTTCGTTTGTTACTTTTATTACGAATTTGAATTTGACTGTTGTTTTATCTATTCTACTTCCTCTTATTTCTACTTTTGCTGGTGGCTCTGGGTTTTCATCTCCTGTATGTCCTGTCTTTGTTACTGTTGTTTTTCCACCATATGTTACTATTGATTCGCTTACCCATTTCTTTAAGCTTAAATCAAAGTATTGTACTTTTATTTTTTCTTCGTCTATGTCGTCTTCTTCTGGCTCATCATTGTCTGGTGTAGAGTCTACATCATCTACTGGCTCATTGTGTTCGTCTCTATCGTCTGTTATTTCTGCTGTGTTTATTATTATTCTATCTGATGTATTTGGCTCTGATACTCTAAAGGCTATCTTTATATCTCTATAATCTGGCATTGTCATTGTTTCTTGGTCAAATGCTTTTAATAAGTTTGCATTTTCCTCTTTTTCATTTTCTTTTGCTAGATAATCTGTTTCAATATATTTTGCCTCTTCTATATTATTTGTTTCTTCGCCTTCTTCAGTATACATTTTCCATCTATACTCTACGTTTGTTTCGTGGTCTGGTAAGAAGGTTAAGCCTTCTGGTAAATCATCTTTTACTTTACTTGCATAGCCTGCTATTTTTCCTTCATTAAATATTCTTAATGTGTATGTTACTATGTTTCCATATGCTACTTGTACAGGATCCTTTGGATGTTCGTATTTAAATTCTGTTTCACTTACCTTTGTAAATACTGGCACTCTGTTTGTTATGTCTGTATCATTTACCTTTGTTATGAATTTTCTTAATGCTAAGTCAAGCATGTAGTTGTTTACTTTTACTGTTATTGTATCATTATTTACACTTGCTGTTATATTTGTTTTTCCTACTGTTACATCTTTTTCTTGGCTTCCTAATGTTACTGAATCTTCTTTGTTAGATGAACCTTCTGAACTTGATGAACTATTTGAATTTTCATCTACTATTTTAATTGTTTTTGCTACATATTTACCATTTTCTATTGCAGTTGTTACTTTTACTGTTATTGTATCTATATTTCTGCTATATCCTTCTGGTGCTTTTGTTTCTCTTATTGTAATTGTTTGTGTTTCTAATTTTGTTATTGGTAAATTACTAATAGAGATGCTTCCTTGTTTATTTGTTGTTAATGTTTGTTTACTTCCATCTGGCAATGTTACTTCAAATTCTGCTCCTGATAGTTTTTCTCTTATATTTTGTCCATTTATCTTTTCTATCTCTAAATTGTAGCTTCCGTCTTTTGCTTTTTCTAGTATTAGTTCTTCAAAATCGTCATCATCTTCTTGACTCTTATCTTCATATTCGTCTTTCTTCACATTATCTGGTGTTGAATCTCTATCTTCTACTGTCTTATCTCCATGCTCGTCACTATGCTCTGTTATTTCTGCTATATTCTTTAAGCTTTTATCTTTTTCACCAGCTTCTGCTACTACTTCGCACTCTACTTTTAAATCTTCATAATCTAAAGTTTTTCCATCAAAAGCATCTATTAATGTTTTTGCTATATGGTCTGTTTCGATTGTTTTTCCATCTCCATTTGGATTTGTCCAACCATATTCTTTATTTATTTCACTTTCTGGTAAGAATTTTAATCCTTCTGGTAAGTAGTCTGTTACTTTTGTAGCATATCCTGCTATTTTTCCTTCATTGTATACTCTTATGATGTATATTACTTTATCTCCAGTTTCTACTATTAAAGGTTCCTTTGAATGTACTTTGTTTGCCGTTGTTCCATCATCTAAGCTTGCTGAACCATTTGCTAATTTTTCTAGTTCTTCGTCTGTTATTATTGGCTCCCTACTGTATTTTGGTGTGTTTGCCACTTTTAGTTGTGTTTCTTTTGAGCTAATTGGTTCTGCCTTCTCAGTATTATTTTCAACATCATTTTTAGCATTCTTTTCAGCATTTTGGTTTGCTTTAGGCTCTAGTACTTCTTCAGGGTTTATTACTGGTTCTAATTGTTCTTCTTCTGATACTTCACTTTGTGGTACTGGTTGTGTTGGCTCTGGTGTTTCTTCAGGAGTTTCTGTTGTTTCTGCTAATAATTCTTTTCCTGCTATGCTTATTATGAATTTTCTTAATGCTAAATCTAATTGGTAGTTCTTCATTTGGACATATATTTTTCCATTTACTACATTTGCTTTTAATTCTGTCTTTCCTGATGTTACTTCTGTTAATGTACTACCTATACTATTTTCTTCTATTTCTATTGTTTTTACAACATATTCTCCTTCATCTAGTACAGGTGTTACTTTAACTGTAATTGTATCTATATTTTTGCTATATCCTAATGGTGCTTTTGTTTCTTTTATTGTTATTACTTGTTCTCCAAGCTGTGTTATTGGTAAATCACTAATCGTGATTTTTCCTTGCTCAGTAGTTGTGTATGTATTTGTAGTTTCATCTGGAAGTGTTATTTCAAATTCTGCATTTGCAAGTTTTGTATTTAAGTTTTGTCCATCTACTTTTTCTAATTCTAAGTTATATTTTCCTGTTGCTTTTTCTAGCATTAATCTTTCAAAGTCATCATCATCTTGCTGACTTTCTTCTCCATATCCTTCTTTATTTACATTGTTTGGAACTGAATCTCTATCTAATACTGTTGTATCACCATGCTCATCACTATGTAATGTTATTTCTGCTATGTTTGTTAAAGTAGTTATATTTTCACCCTTTTTAGCTACTACTTCACACTCTATCTTTAAGTCTTCATAATCCAATTTACTTCCATTAAATGCATCTATTAATGTGTTTGCTATATGGTTTGTTTCTATTGTTCTGCCATCTTCATTTGGATTTGTCCAGCCATATGTCTGGTTAATTTGACTTTGACCTTCTCCATTACCTGGAGTTATAAATTTTAATCCTTCTGGTAAATAGTCAGTTACTTTTTTAGCATATCCTGCAATTTCGCCTTCATTATATACTCTTATCGTATATATTACTTTGCTTCCTGTTTCTACTTTTAATGGATCTTTTGGATGTACTTTTTCTGCTGTTGTTCCATTATCCCATTTTCCTTGTCTATTTGCTAGTTTTCCTTTTTCTTCGTCTGTAATCTTTGGCTCTCTTGCAAGTGCATCTTCTGTTTCATTTTTTACATCTACTCCATCAATTGTTGTTATGAATTTTCTTAATGCTAAGTCAAGTTTATAGTTTTTCATTTGAACTACTATCTTACTTCCTTGTAGCTCCGCTGTATATCCTTTTAATTCTGTAGAATTTGATGGACCTTGTTTTATTGTTCCTACTGAGCTTATTTCTTTTACTACATATTCTCCATCTTTTAGCTCTGTAGTTACTGTTAATGTAATTGTTCCTTCTTGATTGCTATAACCTGTTGGTGCATTAGTTTCTTTTATTGTAACTGTTTGTGTTCCTGATTTTCTAATTGGTATGTTTAGAACACTAATTTTTCCATCTGTACCTGTTGTATATGTTCCTGTTTCGTTTAATTCAACTCCATCTACTTTTACTTCGAATATTACACCTTGTAATTTTGTTTCTGTATTTTGTGAATCTACTTTTTCTAATTCTATTTCGTATTTTCCTTCTGCTTGTGGTAATACTAATCTTTCAAAGTCATCATCATCTTGTTGACTTGTTTCTCCATAATTATTTGTTGTAACATTATGTGGTACTGAATCTCTATCTTTTACCGTTGTATCTCCATATTCGTCACTATGTGCTGTTATTTCTGCTATATTTTTTAGCTGTGTTTCTGTTTCTCCTGGTTTTGCTACTACTTCACACTCTATCTTTAAGTCTTCATAATCTAAATTACTTCCGTTAAATGCATCTATTAGTATATTTGCTATATGTTCTGTTTCTATTGTTTTTCCATCTCCATTTGTGTTTTTCCAGCCATATGTCTGGTTAATTTGACTTTGGCCTGGTTCTGTACCTGGAGTTACAAATTTTAATCCTTCTGGTAAATAGTCAGTTACCTTTTTAGCATATCCTGCAATTTCGCCTTCATTATATACTCTTATTGTGTATATTACTCTACTTCCTGTATGTACTTGTAATGGAGTTTTTGGATGATCTTTAAATGCTGTTGTTCCATTATCTAATTTTCCTTGTCCTTTTGCTAAATTTCCTTTTTCTTCGTCTGTAATCTTTGGCTCTCTTGCAAATGTACTTTCTCCATCATTTTTTACATCTGTTCCATCAATTGTTGTTATGAATTTTCTTAGTGCTAAATCAAGTTGATAGTTTTTCATTTTAACTACTATCTTGCTTCCTTGTAGCTCTGCTGTATATCCTTTTAGTTCTGTAGAATTTGTTGCTCCTGATTTTATTGTTCCTGTTGAGCTTATGCTTTTTACTACATATCCACCATCTTCAAAACTTGTTTGTACTGTTATTACTATTTTAGCTCCTTGATTACTATATCCTGCTGGTGCTTTTGTTTCTGTTATTGTAATTGTTTGTGTTTCTGCTTTTGTAATTGATATGTCTGTTATATTTATTTTTCCTTGTCCATCTGTTGTATAATCATTATTTTGGCTCAAACTTTCACCTGTTATTGTTACATTAAATCCTACTCCTTGTAGTTTTTTAGATGTATCATGTGAATCTACTTTCTCTAGTTCTAACTCATATTTTCCTGGAGTTACTTTTGACAAAACTAATCTTTCAAAATCATCATCATCTTGTTGACTTGTTACTCCATATGAATTTCTTTGTACATTGTTTGGTGTTGAATCTCTATCTTTTGCTTTTGTAGTATTTCCATATTCATCTTTATGTGCTGTTATTTCTGCTATATTTTTTAATTCTGAATCACTTTCTCCTGCTTTTGCTACTACTTTACATTCTATTTCTAAGTCTTTGTATGCAATTGTTTGTTTATTGAAAGCATCTATTTTCATGTTTTGTAAATAACTTGTTTTTACGATTTTAGAATCACCATCTACATGCCAGCCATAAGTTTCATTAACTGTACTTTGACCTTCGCCTGAACCAGGTGCTATAAACTCTAATCCATCTGGTAAATAGTCGGTTACTTCTGTTGCATAACCTGCTATTTCGCCTTCATTATATATTCTTATTTTATATCTTACTATATCTCCTGTTTTTACTGGTAATGGATCTTTTGGATGTTTTTTCTCTGCCGTTGTTCCATCATTCCATGTTCCTTGTCTTATTGCTAATTTACTAATTTCATCTGCTGATATTTTTGGTTCTCTTGTATATTCATTTCCAGTTTTTATTTCTTGATTTCCGATTTTTATAATGAATTTTCTTAGTGCTAAGTCAAATTCTCCTGGTGTAAATACTGTTTCGTCTGTAAAGGTATTTTCTTTTTCTTCTACTTTTACTACTGGTTGATCTTTTGCTCCTGGTGCTTCTACTGACCAGTAATTTACTTCTGTTGTGTAATACTTTCCTGTTATACTAAATTTTACTTTTGAATAATCTATTGTGTTTGGAACTGAAATATAGAATTTTTGGCCTATCATATCACTTAATTTAGTACTCTCAGATACTTGACCTTTACCTTCATTTAAATACTTAACATCTTGTACTACTGTATCGCTAGTACCATATGTTACTTTTCCTGTTATTTCAAAGCTAGCTGTTCCTGTTTTTTCTAGTCTATATGGTCCAAAGATGTATCTATCATTTGATACTTCCATTGTAGCTTCTGAGTCATTTATTTGTACAGTTTGATTTTTATTATTTGCATTTTTGTAATCATAATCTAAACTTCTAGGTGTTTCTGTCAAATAATAAAATAATCCTTGACATGCTTTTGCTCTTGCTTCTCCATTTGTGAAAAGTCCTCTTTCTGATAAAGGTTGATATGTATTTGTTTGTGTAACGTCACCTTTGCTTGGATTTAACCAAAGTTCAAATGTATCATCTACGTGATATGGATCAACTTTATCTGGGTTTGTATAATACCATATTGCTAATTGTTGTACTACATCTATATCATCATCTGTCAATTTATCAAAATCACTTGATCTTGCTTCTTGATAAGATTCTTGTGCATATGCTTTTGCTGCTTTTATTAAACTATCTCTTTTAGCATTTCCTGTTGTTATATCAGAACTAGCAGGTTCACCACTATTTCTTTCTGGTAAAATAAAGCAGTTATCTAATATCCACATTATTGATTTATATGCTTGACTATCAGGCTCTGGTAAAATGTTTACATAGTCGCTACCACTATAATATCTTTTATATTCTGTTGGTATACTTTCTGGATTTCTCATATCAAAATATCTAGTATATGTTTGAACTGCTGGTTGAGTATTAAACATATTTTGAGAACCAAATCCAGGTCCACCTTTCAAACAATAAATTGTGTAATTTCTATCATTATCTACATCAAAGATTTTCCAGATGTTTTTACTTGAGTTTCCAAGTTGATAACCATAACCGGAAGATCTTTCCATTTTAATGTTTAAACGCATTGTTCCTGTACTTGCCATAACCACATTAAATGGACTGATAAGTGCAATAATTAGAAATAAAAATAAAGTTAGTGGTAATATTCTTTTTCTTAAATTCATTTTTCAATTCCTCTCTTCTTATTTTAATTTATTTATTTCAATTTATCTTATCTAATTTATGTCAATTTAAATCAGCTATATTTTTAAGTTAAATACTATTTCACCTACTATTAATTTTACTCCGTTTTAAGCAATATGTCAACCTTTAAAAGCTTATTTTCTTAGAGTACATCGTATTTTGTCATTTTTCTTTTTTACGGATATAATATTTTTTATTTTTTTTATAAAAATGTTAAAAATGTATTACAGTTTTGTCATATTATGGTTAATGTAAAGCTTTTATAAATTTTATATACATAATATTTTGCCAAAAAATTATGATGTTTTATGTAACCAAAAAGAACAGTATAATTTTTGATATTATACTGTTCTTTTTGGTTATATATTTATTGATTTTTCTATCATCTTATTTCAAGTCTATATATCTAGTGTTGTTAATTTACATATTTAGCATTGTTTCTAGTTTGCATATTCAACATTGTTTCTAGTTTAAATATTTATTATTGTTTCTGATTTACACATTTAACAAATTTTAGCTAGATACTTCTGAAAAATATTCATTTATTCTGTTAATCAATTCTTGTTTTACTTCTTCGATAGTCATTCCTTCAACTTGTGCTCCTGCTAAGGTTATATGGCCTCCTCCGCCTAATTTTTCTAGTATAACTTGTACATTTATGTCACCTATTGAGCGACCACTTATATATACTTTTTCTCCTATTTTTCCTATAACAAATGATGCTGTTATATCACTAATTGTAAGAAGTTCATCTGCTGCTTTTGCACATATAAGGTTTGCTTCTTTATCGTTTTGGTCATAAATTGAAATTCCTATTGTTTCGTTTACTATTTCTGCATTTTCTACTATTTTTGAAATTTTGTTATAGGTTTTTAAATCGCTTTGGAACCATTTTTTAACTTTTATAATATCTATACCACATTTTCTTAAATATGCTGCTGCTTCAAATGTTCTTACACCTGTTTTAAATGTAAAGTTTTTAGTATCCATCATTATTCCTGCATATAAAGCTTCCGCTTCTATTGTTAATAATTCAATTTCTTTTGGAGCATATTCTAATATTTCTGTAACAAGCTCTGATGCTGATGAAGCATATACTTCATGGAATGTAAGTATTGCATCTTCAATGCAATCTGGACTTTTTCTATGGTGGTCTATTATAACAACTTTACTTGTTTCTTCTAATAGTTCTGGCACTTCTACATAAGTTTGCTTATGAGTATCTACAACTATAAGAAGTGTGTCTGGTGAAATTTTTGACATTGCTTCTGCTTTATTTATAATAATTTGAGAATATTCGTCATTTTCTTTTGCAGTTTCAATGAAATTGTTTAAGTTTGTTCCTGTATTGTTGTTTATAACATATGCTTCTACACCTAAAGTTTTAGCTAAACGATATAAGCCCATACTAGCACCCATTGAATCCATATCTCCATTTGTATGTCCCATTATCATTACATTTTTTGCTTGTTGCATTAGTTCTTGAAGAGCATGTGATACTATTCTTGCTTTTACCTTTGTCCTCTTTTCTACTTCTTGGCTTTTTCCACCAAAGAAAATGTATTTTCCATCTTCTTCTCTAACAACTGCTTGATCTCCACCTCTACCTAATGCAATATCTACACCTGCTTGTGCTGATTTATATTTTTCGTAGTTTGATTCTCCTTCTTTTGAAATGGCAATACTTAATGTTACTGGTATTTTTTCTGAAAGTTCTAATTCTTTTATTGTATCTAATATATTAAATTTTTGCTCTTCTAACATACTTAAATATTTTTGTTCAAAAATACATATAAATGTATCTCTTTCAGATTTAATAATTAACCCTTCAAATGTTCCTGCCCAGTCATAGAGTGTTTTTTCGATTGCAGCAAGTAATATTGGTTTTTGTTCATCTTCTATTCTTTGATTTATTTCTTCGAAGTTATCTATCATGATGACTCCAACACATATTTGAGATTCTTCATAATCTTTTTTAATTTCAACATTTTTAGTTTCATCTAAGAAATATAGAGTTAAAATATATTCTTGTTTTACTTTCGTGTAATTACCTAGAATTTCATAAATTTTATTTCCTACTTCTATTTCTTTATGAACTTTCTTTTCTGGATCTTCTTCATTGTTTTCTATTTCTAACTTAATTTCTTTTATTGCTTCGTCTAGAACACTTTTAATATCAGTATTTACAAATTCCTTTTCAAATTTTGAACTTTTCCAAAGTATATTTCCATTTGTTTCGATAATTATTAATGGAAATGGTGTATGCATTAATGTATTTTTTGCTGTTTTGTCTAAGTGAAATGTTAAATCTTGTATATGTTCTGTTAACTCTGTTTTATTTTTTTGATTATTGAAGTATGTGTAAATAAGTACCATGGCATAAAATAAAATTGCTGGTGCTATGTATTTTACGTCTAAAACGCATATTATTACTAATAGCACAGCAATAATAATTAAATATATCTTTGTTTTTGACAATATTCCTTCAAATACTTTTTTATTGTCTTTTTGCATATTTTATTTAATCAATTCCTTTCTTTTTTTATACAAAGGACTATTTTGCCTTTGTATACATGTATATTGTACTATTATTTATTGTTTATGTCAATTGATTAAGCTTCTTATTTTTATATTTTATTTATTTTTCATACACAACCACTCCTGTTTGTTTTATTTCTTTATCTATTAAAGAATCTTTTATTATTTCATATTTTTCAAATCCATCAACTTCTTTTTTAAATTTTTCTTGTATTTGACATATTAATTTTAATAACGCAAAACCTTTTAATTTTGATTTCGTATCTATTATTAAATCTATATCACTTGTTTTTGTAGCTTCTTTTTTTGCATATGAACCGAATAATATTACTTGATATACAGGTTTATCTTTTAATACAGATTCTAATATTTGACTTATTTCTTCAATTGTATATACTTTTTCGCTCATGCTATCAACTCCTTTTATATATATATTTTACCCTTTTTTTATACTTACTGTCAATTGTTAAGGCTAAAATCATTGATTTTTCATTTGCATAGTTAAAAATAGGATGCTCAATTTGAACATCCTATTTTTTTGTTTATTTAACTGTATTATTTTTATTTTGTTTATTCAGCTGTAGTTGTTTCTGCTTCATTGGCATTTTCAGTACTTTCCTCTTCATCTTTTTCTGTGCTTATATGTGTGTCTTTGTAAATTGGAAGTCCTGTTCCTGCTGGGATTAATTTACCAATAATTACGTTTTCTTTTAAGCCTATTAACTCATCAACTTTACCTTTAACAGCAGCTTCTGTTAATACTCTTGTTGTCTCTTGGAATGATGCAGCTGATAAGAAGCTTTCTGTAGCAAGTGATGCTTTTGTAATTCCTAGTAAAATACGTTTTCCTGTAGCTGGTCTCTTTCCCTCTTTAACTGCTTCTTCGTTCTTGTCTTCGAAATCGTGTACATCTACTAATGAACCTGCAAACATGTCTGTATCTCCATTGTCTTCTACTCTTACTTTCTTAAGCATTTGTCTACCAATTACTTCAATGTGTTTATCGTTGATATCAACACCTTGGTTACGATAAACTTTTTGAACTTCTTGAATTAAGTATTCATATACTCCTTCTGGTCCTTTAATTGCTAAGATTTCATTTGGATTTATGGCACCTTCTATTAAGGCATCTCCTGCTTGTACTTCGTCTCCATCTTTTACACGTAATTTAGATCTAAATGGAATTGTGTATGTTTTTGAGTCATCTTTTGATGTAACAATAACTTCTTTCTTCTTTTTGTCTTCTGAGATTTTAACAGTTCCGTCTATTTCAGTAATAACTGCTAATCCCTTTGGTTTTCTTGCTTCAAATAGTTCCTCAACCCTTGGAAGACCTTGTGTAATATCTGCTACACCTGCAACACCACCAGAGTGGATAGTTCTCATTGTTAGCTGTGTACCAGGCTCACCAATTGATTGAGCTGCTATAATACCAACAGATTCACCAATGTTTACTTCATCACGTGTTGCTAAGCCCATACCATAACATTTACGGCATACACCATGTTTTGTACGGCATCCTAGTACAGAACGAACTTTAACTTGTTCCATACCTGTTGCAACTATTTTTTCTGCAATTTTTTCTGTAATCATTGTGTCTGGGTCTGCTATAACTTCTTTTGTTGTTGGATCTATAATTGTTTCTAATGGATATCTACCAATTAATCTTTCTGATAGTTTTTCAATTACTTGGTTTCCATCTCTAATGTCTGATATTACTATTCCTTCATGTGTTCCGCAATCATCTTCACGAACGATAATGTCTTGTGATACATCTACTAATCTTCTTGTTAAGTAACCAGAGTCTGCTGTTCTTAAAGCTGTATCTGCTAAACCTTTTCTAGCACCATGGGCAGAAATGAAATACTCTAGTGCATCAAGTCCTTCACGGAATGATGATGTAATAGGAATTTCTACTGTTTTACCTGTTGTGCTTGCCATAAGTCCACGCATACCTGCGATTTGTCTTAATTGGTTTAAGTTACCTCTTGCTCCAGATTGGCTCATCATATATACTGGGTTTAAGTCTTCAAAGTTATTTTTCATAGCTTCTGTAACATCATCTGTTGCTTTCTCCCAGATTTTAATAACTGAGTTATATCTTTCATCGTTAGTTATTAAACCACGTTTATATTGTTTTAATACCTCATTTACTTGTACATTTGCATCTGCTAAAATTTGTTTTTTAGCTTCTGGTACTTTAACATCATCTACTGAAACTGTAATACCAGCTGTTGTAGAGTGTTTGAAGCCCATTGATTTAATGTAGTCTAGTAATTCTGCTGTTGCACTTAAACCATTGCTGTTTATTGATTTTTCAATGATTTTTCCTAAGTTTTTCTTAGCAACTGCAAAATTAATTTCTGGTTCAAATAAGTTTTCTGGTTTTGTTCTATCAACAAAGCCTAAGTTTTGAGGAATACCTTCGTTGTATATAAGTCTTCCAACTGTTGTTTCTATTTTACGAGTTTCTAAAACTCCGTCTACTTCTTTTTGAACTCTTACTTTAATTTTAGCATGTAAGCCTAAGTCATGGTTTTCATAGGCAATTACTGCTTCTTCTGGTGAAGAATAATAATTTCCTTCTCCCATTTCTCCTGCAACTTCCATTGTTAAGTAATAACTTCCTAAAATCATATCTTGTGTAGGTACTGTAACTGGTTTACCATCTTGTGGTTTTAAAAGGTTATTTACTGAAAGCATTAAATATCTTGCTTCTGCTTGTGCTTCTGGTGATAATGGTAAGTGAATAGCCATTTGGTCACCATCGAAGTCTGCGTTAAATGCAGTACATACTAATGGGTGAAGTTTGATTGCTCTACCTTCTACTAATACTGGCTCGAATGCTTGAATACCAAGTCTATGTAGTGTTGGAGCACGGTTTAGAAGTACTGGATGGTCTTTAATAACATCTTCTAGAATATCCCATACTTCTGGTCTTAATCTTTCTACCATTCTCTTTGCATTTTTTATATTGTGTGCTAAGCCTCTACCTACTAATTCTTTCATAACAAATGGTTTGAATAATTCTACTGCCATTTCTTTTGGCACACCACATTGATATAATTTTAATTCTGGTCCTACTACTATAACTGAACGTCCTGAATAGTCAACACGTTTACCTAGTAAGTTTTGACGGAATCTACCTTGTTTTCCTTTTAATAAATCTGATAAAGATTTTAAAGGTCTATTTCCAGCACCTGTAACTGGTCTACCACGTCTTCCGTTATCAATTAGGGCATCTACTGCTTCTTGTAACATTCTTTTTTCGTTACGTACTATAATTTCTGGAGCACCTAATTCTAATAATCTTTTTAAACGATTATTTCTGTTTATTACTCTACGATATAAATCGTTTAAGTCTGATGTAGCAAATCTACCACCATCTAATTGTACCATTGGTCTTAAATCTGGTGGAATAACTGGAATTACGTCCATTATCATCCATTCAGGTCTATTTTTAGATAAACGGAAAGCTTCTACTGTATCTAATCTTTTTACTAATTTAGCTCTTTTTTGCTCACTTGCTTTTTCAAGTTCTTTCTTTAATTTTTCAGCTAATTTATCAACATCTATTTCTCTTAATAATTCTTGGATAGCTTCTGCACCCATTTTTGCTTTGAAAGAGCCTACTCCATATTTTTCTTCTGCATCATGATATTCTTTTTCAGATAATACTTGACCTTTAATTAGTCCACTTGTACCTTTATCTACTACTATATATGATGCAAAATATATAACTCTCTCTAAGCTTCTTGGTGTAATGTCAAGCATTAAACCAATTCTACTTGGAATTCCTTTGAAATACCAAATATGTGCAACTGGTGCTGCAAGCTCGATATGTCCCATTCTTTCACGTCTTACTTTAGATTTAGTTACTTCTACACCACACCTATCGCAGACAATACCTTTATATCTTACTCTTTTATATTTTCCACAATGGCATTCCCAGTCTTTTGTTGGTCCAAATATTCTTTCACAGAATAGACCATCTTTTTCTGGCTTTAAAGTTCTGTAGTTGATAGTCTCAGGCTTTTTAACTTCACCTTTTGACCACTCTCTAATTTTTTCATCTGATGCTAATCCAATTTTAATCTTGTCAAAAATCTCTAATTCATCCACGTTTATTTAGCCCCCTATATTTTATTTTCTTATGATAAAGGCTTTATTTTTGCTCTTATCATATCTTTGATGGCTTTTTCCCTTGCCATCTTTGGTTTTTTGTAATCTATTACTTTATAATATCCACCGCTGTACAATTTTTATTAGTCATTATATTGTACTGATTACAAAGGCTATTAAATTATTCTCCATCATCATCAAGTAAATCTTGATCATTTAAAAGGTTATCTTCTCCTAAGTCTGTATCATCTAAAAGAATTTCTTCATCATCTAAATCTTCAAATAAGCTATCATCATCTTCCATTTCATCATCTAATGGATCAACGTCTTCCCCTTCTTCTGTATAGCCGTCTGATAATTCTGATTCATCTACAACTTGTTCGTCTATTTTCTTAGCATCTTCTATACTATTAAAATCTATTCCGTCTTCGATATTTTCTTTTAGTTCAAGCTCTTGGTTATCTTCTGATAGAAGTCTTACATCTAGTCCTAAAGATTGAAGTTCTTTTATAAGTACTTTAAATCCTTCTGGTACTCCTGGTTCTGGTACATTCTCACCTTTTACTATTGCTTCATAAGTTTTTACTCTTCCTACGATATCATCTGATTTAACTGTTAACATTTCTTGTAATGTATATGCAGCACCATAAGCTTCTAGTGCCCAAACCTCCATCTCACCAAAACGCTGTCCACCGAATTGAGCTTTACCACCAAGAGGTTGTTGTGTAACAAGTGAGTATGGTCCAGTTGAACGAGCATGTATTTTGTCATCTACTAAGTGGTGTAGTTTTAACATGTACATTACACCAACTGTAATAGGGTGATCAAAAGGCTCTCCTGTTCTACCATCATATACTACTGTTTTTCCATCTTCGCTAAGTCCTGCTTTTCTAAATAATTCTTTTATTTCATCGTCTGTTGCACCATCGAATACTGGTGTTGCTACCTTCCAGCCAAGTGCTCTTGCTGCCATACCTAAGTGTACTTCTAGAACTTGACCTAAGTTCATACGTGAAGGAACACCTAATGGGTTTAATACGATGTCTACTGGTGTACCATCTGGCATGAATGGCATATCTTCTTCTGGTAATATTCTTGAAATAACACCTTTGTTACCATGACGACCAGACATTTTATCACCAACAGAGATTTTTCTCTTTGTTGCAATATAGCAACGAATTACTTGATTTACTCCTGGTGCTAATTCGTCTGAGTTGTCTCTAGTAAATATCTTAACATCTACTATTGTTCCTGCTTCACCATGTGGTACACGAAGTGATGTATCTCTAACTTCTCTAGCTTTTTCACCAAAGATTGCTCTTAATAATCTTTCTTCAGCAGTAAGTTCTGTTTCTCCTTTTGGTGTAACTTTACCAACTAGGATGTCTCCAGGTCTTACTTCTGCACCAATTCTTATAATTCCGTTTTCATCTAGGTCTTTTAAGCTATCATCACCTACGTTTGGAATATCACGTGTGATTTCTTCTGGACCTAATTTTGTATCACGACATTCGCAGTCGTATTCTTCAATGTGAATAGATGTGTATACATCTTCTTTAACTAATCTTTCGCTAATTAAAACAGCGTCCTCATAGTTATAACCTTCCCAAGTTGTGAATGCGATTAGTACGTTTCTTCCTAATGCCATTTCTCCATTTTTAGTAGCTGGACCATCGGCAATTAGTTCTCCTTCTTTTACTTTTTCACCAACACTTACAACTGGTCTTTGGTTTATACATGTACCACCATTTGTTCTTTTGAATTTTCTTAAATGGTATACATCTAATTCATCTTTCTTATTTCTAATTTGAATTTCATCACCAGTTACTTTTTCTACGATACCATCATTTTTAGCAATAACTGTGATTCCTGAGTCTCTAGCTGCTCTGTATTCAATACCTGTTCCTACTATTGGTGCTTCTGGCATAAGCAAAGGAACTGCTTGACGTTGCATGTTTGCACCCATTAAAGAACGTTTTGCGTCATCATGCTCTAAGAATGGAATCATGGCTGCAGCTACAGATACTAATTGTTTTGGTGATACGTCTACGAAATCTACTTGGTTTTTATCTACCATTGTTATTTCTTCTCTGTGACGTACACGAATTCTATCATTTACAAATCTTCCTTTTTCATCTACTGGTTCAGATGCTTGTGCGATTATGTATTTATCTTCTTGATCTGCTGACATATATACTACTTCATCTGTTACAACACCAGTTTTGTGGTCTACTTTTCTATATGGTGTTTCTATAAATCCATATTCGTTTATAATAGCAAATGATGAAAGTGCTGAAATTAAACCTACGTTTGGTCCTTCTGGTGATTCTATTGGGCATAATCTTCCATAGTGTGTATAGTGAATATCACGAACTTCGAAGCCTGCTCTCTCACGAGAAAGTCCTCCAGGTCCTAATGCTGAAATTCTTCTCTTATGAGTTAATTCTGATAGTGGGTTTGTTTGGTCCATGAATTGTGATAATTGTGAACTACCAAAGAATTCTCTAATTGAAGATGTTATTGGTTTTGTGTTAATTAAAGTTTGTGGAGTAACTACGTCTAAGTCTTGAATTGTCATTCTTTCACGAACAACTCTTTCTAGTCTTGTTAAACCAATTCTAAATTGATTTTGAAGTAATTCTCCAACGCAACGAATACGTCTATTTCCTAAATGGTCGATGTCATCTACATTTCCTAAACCATGTTCTAAGTTTAATAAATAGCTAATAGAAGCTATAATATCTTCTGTTGTAACATGTTTTGGAATAAGCTCATCAATTCTCTCTTTAATTACATCATGTAAATCTTTTTTGTTTGTTGTATCAATTATTGATTTTAATACTGTGTAATTTACCATTTCTTTAATATGTAAATCACTTAAATCTACTTTTGGTAAAACGCTGTGGATGTTAACTGTTGCATTACCAATTACTCTAACTGGTTTTCCATCAACATTAACATCTACCATGTTAATTCCTAGGTCTTGAATTTTAATTGCTACATCTTCTGTAATTGTAGCATCTTTTTCTACTAATACTTCGCCTGTTTCTGAATCTACAATGTCGCTATATGCAATTCTACCTGTAATTCTTGTTGCTAAGTTTAATTTTTGGTTGAATTTGTATCTACCAACTTTTGCTAAGTCATATCTTCTTTTATCGAAGAATAGACCATTGAATAAGTTTCTTGCAGCATCTGCTGTTGGAAGTTCACCTGGTCTTAATTTTCTGTAGATTTCAATTAAAGCTTCATCTTGAGTTTTAATAGGGTCTTTTTGGATTGTTGTTACTAATTTGTTTTCTTCTCCAAATAGTTGTATCATTTCTTCATCAGTAGTAATTCCTAATGCTCTTAATAATGTTGTAACAGGAATTTTTCTTGTTCTATCTACTCTAGCGTAGAAAACATCATTTCCGTCTGTTTCATATTCTATCCATGCACCACGAATAGGCATAACAGTAGATGTGTAAATTCTTCTACCTGTTTTGCTATCAAAGTCTTGTGCATAATAGCATCCTGGTGAACGAACTAACTGGCTAACAACAACTCTTTCTGCACCGTTTATTACGAAAGTTCCACTATCTGTCATAAGTGGGAAATCACCAAGATAAATTTCTTGCTCTTTAATTTCTCCTGTCTCACGATTGATTAGTCTTACTTTAACGTGTAATCTTGTAGAATAAGTTGCGTCACGCTCTTTAGCTTCTTCTAGTGTGTATTTTGTTT
Organism: uncultured Clostridia bacterium; assembly: GCA_947632035.1. Lineage (GTDB taxonomy): Bacteria > Bacillota > Clostridia > TANB77 > CAG-508 > CAG-273. Next base: position 38,130 of record CANRNR010000016.1, read on the forward strand.
TTTCTTCCATGTAGTAGTCTAAGAATTCAAGTACAAGATTTCCAGAATAGTCAACAATTGGGGAAATATCTGCAAGTACTTCTCCTAAGCCTTCTTCTATGAACCAATTGTAGGAATCTTTCTGAACTTGAATTAAGTTTGGCATTTCGATTGAATCGCCGATTTTTGCAAAAGTTTTGCGAGAACATTTCTCGTGTTTAATTTCTTTTAACAAAAAAATCACCCCTAATAAATATTAAGCAGAAAAAAATATTTATGATGATTAAATAAAAAGTCCTTCTTGTTTCTATAATTGGTTTACGAAATGTTTTGTTCCTGCTCTCCAAACATCCCATTTCCGTAAGGAATTATAGAACAATTCCTCTTTTTATTTAAATTAACATAACAAGATTTAAAGTGTGTTTTATGTTTATTTTAAAATTTACCTAATAAGTATATCATATTCATAGAGCTTGTGTCAATGGTTTTACTTGGTTTTTTTGTAAAAATTTTGCTTTTGCAAAATTTTCGTTGCCAATGCAACAATTTTTTTCTAAAAAATGTAGTTATATTCTCGTTTCATATTTTTGTTTTTA
>CANRNR010000017.1 GCA_947632035.1 uncultured Clostridia bacterium
TTTTGAACAGTCGCATAAAATTGTTTTGTTATATCTGAATTTTTATCATAATCTATACTGCATTCTGCAAAAATATCTGTTATTTGTTGCCATATTCTACGTTCGCTTGTTCTAATTGAGCGAATTCGTTCCAAAAGTTCTTTAAAGTAATCTTTTCCAAAAAAGTTCTCTACATTTTTCAATCTTTCATCATCTAAGACAAAACCTTTTGTTATATATTCATTTAAAACTTTTGTTGCCCAAATTCTAAATCGTGTTGCCTTTTTTGAATTTACTCTATATCCTACTGCTATTATAACATTTAGATTATAAATTTTTACAGGCTTATCTGAATTTGTAAAGTGCATTTTTTGCACATTACTTTTTTCATCTAATTCTTGTTCTTTAAATATGTTATTAATATGTTTTGTAACAACAGTTCTATCTTTATCAAACAATTCTGCTATTAAGTCTTGTGTTAACCATAAGTCATCATTGATAAGCATAACATTTACTTTTACATCCCCATTTTCATCTGTATAAATTAAAAATTCCTTTTTTATTAAATTTTTATCATTATTTTGCAATTTATGGCTTTCCTTTCTTTGTATTTTCTAAATCTTGATAATAAATTAATATCCTCTAAATCTATAAATTAAATCAGATAATTTTTCATTTTTCTTTATAAATGCTTTTAAATATTCCTTATCAATCTCTATATTTAATCCTTTAGAATCATTTCTATATATTGGTATATAATAATTATCCACTTTTTCACCAGTCGGGAAACTATGAAATATAGCATTTCTTTCAAGAAGTAATTCATTAAATAAATCATATATATCTTTTCCTAAAATATTATATACTATATTTTTATAATCTTTTAAATTTCCTGCTGTTTTTTCTATTAAATTGAACCAACTTTCTTCAGAATTATTATGATGTTCCTTATCTACCATTTCAATTATAAAACTAACATTAGAATTAAATACCCATTGGCAAACACCTAATAAACGCAAAAATTCATCATCTGTCAATGACTGTCTTGTTAAATTTTCCATATTTTTCTCCTATATCAAAGCAATTAAAATGTAGTTGTATTAATGGTCTCCTAGTGGTTTCATTGTTGGGAATAATAATACATCTCTTATAGAAGCAGAGTCTGTAAGTAGCATAACTAATCTATCAATTCCTATTCCTAGCCCTCCTGTTGGTGGCATTCCATATTCTAGTGCTGTTACGAAATCCTCATCCATCATGTTTGCTTCTTCGTCTCCTGCTTCTCTAGCTTCTACTTGTTTTTTGAATCTTTCATATTGGTCAATTGGGTCATTTAATTCTGAGTAAGCATTTGCATATTCTCTTGCACCAATGAATAACTCAAATCTTTCTGTTAAACGAGGGTCTGATGGTTTTCTCTTTGTAAGTGGAGAAACTTCTACTGGGTAATCACAAACAAAAGTTGGTTGAATTAAAGTTTCTTCTACTCTTGCTTCAAATACTTGATTTATAATTTCTCCTCTTGTTAGTTTTAATTCATCTAATTCTACATTTAATTCTTTTGCAGCTTTTAGTGCTTCTGCATCTGTTTCTATTTTATTAAAATCTACACCTGTCACTTCTTTAATAGCATCTATCATAGTTATTCTTTTCCATGATGGTGTTAAATCTATTTCTGTTCCCTGATATGTTATTTTTGTTGTTCCTAATACTTTTAAAGCTGCTTTTGATATTATTTCTTCTGTAATATCCATCATATCGTTATAATCTTCATATGCTGAATATAACTCTATACTTGTAAATTCTGGGTTATGTTTAATATCCATTCCTTCATTTCTAAACATTCTTCCCATTTCATATACTTTGTCAAATCCACCTACTATTAGTCTTTTTAAGTATAGCTCATTTGCTATTCTTAAATACATATCAATATCTAATGTATTATGGTGTGTAATAAATGGTCTTGCTGTAGCACCACCTGCTATTGTGTTTAATATAGGTGTTTCTACTTCTAAATAGCCTTTTTCATCTAATACATTTTTTACTTCTTTTAGAATTTCAATTCTCTTTTTGAATGTATCTTTTACTTCAGGATTTACAATTAAATCTACATATCTTTGACGATAGCGTAAATCTGCATCTTTTAATCCATGGAATTTTTCTGGTAATGGTCTTAAAGATTTTGAAAGTAATGTTACTTGTTTTGCGTGTATTGAAATTTCTCCTGTTTTTGTTTTGAATACAAAGCCAGTAATTCCAATAATATCTCCAATATCATCTTCTTTAAATTGTTTATAACTTTCTTCTCCTAATTCATTTATGCTAACATAACTTTGAATTTTTCCTTCTGCGTCTTGAATATGGCAAAAAGAGGCTTTACCCATTATACGCTTTGCCATCATTCTTCCTGCAATGGTAACGTCTTTTCCTTCTAATTTTTCAAAATTTTCTTTTATTTGTTTACTATTATGTGTTGTATTAAATTTTGTTATTTCAAAAGGATTTTTTCCTTCTTCTTGAAGTTTTGCTAATTTTTCTCTCCTTATTTTCATTAATTGGTTTAAATCCAATTCTTGTTCTTGATTATTGTTTATGTTTTGATCCATAAGAAAATCTCCTATCTATTTATATTTTAACGCATTTATTATACATTAAAAGTTGAAATATGTAAACATTTAATATTGAAAAAAGAAATTTTATTTAATCTTGAAAAAAGATTTTTTTACAATACAAAATTAAAACCTTGTATTACTAATAACAATTAGTATACAAGGTTATTTTACTAAATCATTCTTTATTTATGAATATTATTTTTGATTTATTTGCTTTATCCTTTAATTGAATTATAGAAATTAGCTACGGTTGTACTCATATATGGTATTACATATATAGCTGCAATTCCAAATGTAAGTCCTACTAAGAAAAACCAACCAATAAAAGACAAATGTAATACGAATAAATCTAATTTATGTCCTTGCATTATCTCTTTGCTTTTAGCTAATGCTTCTCTTGCTGTAAGTTCAGGATTATCTGCTAGTACATAAAATGCCATTGAATATGAGTATTGTTTAATAATTCCTGGTATTACAAATAATAGAGACCATAAAAATGTAAAGAAACTAACTAATATGTTTAACCATAAAGCTCTTCCAGTTTGATTAATACCTGAAAAAACATCCCCCAACACTAATTTCTTCTCTTTTAGTAATTTTCAAATATACTATACAAAAAGATAGTCCAAATGCTGGTGTAATAATAAATGATACTATTGGTCCTACTATTGGTATAAATGCACATGCAAATCCAATAGCAAAAACAATTAAAAGCATTACTATTAAGGTTCCAATTTTGCCTTTAAATTGTTCTTTTGCTGCAGTTTTTAGTTCAACTCTTGTCATATTTTATTCCTCCTTTATTTTTTATAAATATATTTTAATTTTTCACATTTAAAATGTCAATAATTTTGTAATAAATTTCTAACTTGCTCGTAATAAAATAAATATTTAGCTTAGCTAGCCTTTCTTAATTCTTTTGCATGCTCTTTTGCAATTTTAGTAATATCTCCAGATGATATTCTTGCAATTTCTTCTATTACTTCATCTTCATTTAATTCTTTAATATCTGTATACGTTTTTTCACCTTGTACTTTTTTGCTAATATAGTAGTTATAGTCACCTTTTGCTGCAATAGATGCAGAGTGAGTAATACATAAAACTTGCTGAGTTTTTGAAATTGTTTTTAATTTTTCTCCTACTGCTTTTGAAGCTTTGCCACTCATTCCTGTATCTATTTCATCAAATACTAAAGTTGATACTTTATCTACACTTGCAAGTACTGTTTTTATTGCTAACATTATACGAGACATTTCTCCACCTGATGCTATTTTTACAAGTGGTTTTGCTTCTTCCCCAATGTTGGTACAAATGAAAAATTCTACTTTATCTAAACCATTTACTGTAAAGCTTTCTTGCTTTGTAATTGTTACAGAAAATTTGGCATTTGGCATTTCTAAAATTGCTAGTTCTTTATTTATTTTTTCTGAAAGTATTTGTCCCTGTTCTTTTCTTTGTTTACTCATTTCTTCACATATAGTATTCATTTTTTGTTTTGTTTTTTCTAATTCTATTTTTATGTTTTCATTTATTTGTTCTAAATTTTGTATTTTTTCTATTTCTTCTGAAATATCATCTTTATATTTTAAAATTGCTTCAATTGTGCTACCATATTTTCTTTTTAATGAATAAATTAAATCTAGTCTATTTTCTATTTCATTTTGTGTTTCTTCATCAAAATCAGTTTCGTCCTTCATGTATGATATATCTCTTGCTAGTTCTTGAATGTCATAATAACTATTTTTTAATATTGCTAGCTTTTCTTGATAAATTTCTCCGCAATCTTCTATTTTTTCTAAATTACGAATACAGTTACTAATTCCACCTATTACATTTTCATTTAGCTCTTCATCTATGGCATTCATACTTTGCTTTAACTTTTCTGCATTTTGAATACATTTTCTTTGGTTTTCTAGCTCTTCTTCCTCTCCAACTTTTAGCTTTGCTACTTCAATTTCATTTAATTGGTAATTAAGTAAATCTAATTTTCTTGCTTTTTCCTGCTCATCTCCATAGTTGTTTTTCAAGTCTTGTTTTAGGCTTGTATATTGTTCAAATAATTTTTCATATTCTTCTTTTTGCTTTTGCAATTTATCACCTATAAAACTATCTAAATAAGAGATATGCTCTGCTGGATTTAATAATAGCTGACTATCATGCTGACCATGTAAATCTATAATTTGATTCATTGCTTCTTTTAGTTCATTTACTGTAACTAGTCTGCCATTGATTTTACAAGAACTTCTTCCGTTTAAATGAATTTCTCTAGAAACTATAATATTACCATCCATTGATATACTACTTTCAGGGCAATAAATATTAGCTTCTATAAATGAAAATTCTTCTCCTTTTCTAATCATTTCTTTTGAAAACCTGCCACCACAAATAATGGCAATCGAACCAATTATTAAAGTTTTTCCTGCACCTGTTTCTCCTGTTAAAATGTTTAATCCCTCATTAAAATCAACAGTTAAATCATCTATTATTCCTACATTTTTTATATGTAATGTGGTTATCATAAAAGCACTCTCCTTTTATAATTTATTTGCAAAATTTTGTTTGTATATACATATTATATACCAAATTTTTGTTTTGTCAATTATTTTTTTAATTTTTTTATTTTTTTGCAGTTGAGCTTAAATTTTTCTTAATAAAAATATATAATTTGATTCACTTTTTTAAGTAAAAATTAGTTCAAAAACATATAGTTTTTATGGGATTTTATTTACTTTTTTAACTCATTTTGATATAATTAGTTCACTCGCAAATGCGATGTAATTATATTTTATTTTTAAGGGGGTTTCATCATGGGTAAGTACAGCCGTGCACTTCCTCTCGAACCAAATCAGGGAACAAAGGAACTTGTAGAACAAATCGAATCAGAGGCTTCTAAAGAAGCGGATTCTTTTGTAAACAAGCGGAAAGATTTGAGGGAATGCCATAGAAATTCTGATGCACCTTATCGCAAAGGTCCTAACGGAAGATTCTACAGGAAAATTTCTCAAAAATAAAGTATTTATTTCCTGAAATTTATGTTAAAATCTTTGATTTTAGCAAAAATCCCAATGAACATTAGTCTCTTCATTGGGATTTTTTATTGTGAAACAACAAGGTTCTCGGGTACCCACTCACAATCTTTGATTGTGATGGTGGGTGAGGTTCTTATAAATAATTAAAATTCCCTCACATTCTTTACTTAAGATAGTGAGGGAATTTTTTTGGTGACCCCTACGGGAATCGAACCCATGATTCGGCCTTGAGAGGGCCGCGTCTTAACCGCTTGACCAAGGGGCCTCTAATTTTGCTACCTATATAATATAACATATTTAATGTTTAGTAGTCAAGGCTTGCAGTCTCTTTTGTTTCTATTTTTTATAAAATGTCATTACTCAAACTTAATATAACCTTTAATCTCTCCTCGTTTCCTGTTAAATATAAATAACCAACTAAAGCTTCAAAGGCTGTTGCATACATATAATCTTGCACACTTGCATTTTTTGCAATGTGATGGTTTTTAGTATTCCTTCCCCTTTTTACTATTTCTAATTCTTCTTCAGTTAAATCTTTTTCTATGCTTTTTAGTAATTCAGCTTGTGCTTGTGCTTTTACATATTTTATTGATTCTATATGTAATTTATGAGGTTTTAAGTTCGTTTCACATACTAGATTTTTACGAATATATAATTCATATACTGCATCTCCAATATATGCCCAAGTTAATGGTGACATTTGATTTACTTCTTCTATTTTTTTATTGCAATTAAATATTTCCAAAGCATTTTCCTCCAATTAATTTTTATATTTTTATGCTTTTGTTTTTAATTTTTTATTACTTCACTTTTATTATTTCATTTTTAACTATTTTGTTAATTTACCTTTTCTATTGTTATTCTACCTAATTTTCCGCTTCTAAAATCTTCTAATAAAATACTTGCTACTCTTTCTAAATCTATTTCTCCACCAGAAATTACAGCACCTCTTTTTTTGCCAATTAAGTTCATAACTTCTATAACTTTTTCATTTTCTTGTAATTTATCAATTTGCATAATAGAGTTTATTTCTTCTTGTGATATTCCATATCTTTCTTCTAAATTAATAGTATAATCATTTAATAAAAGTTTTAATAATTCATACCCAATTTCTAATGTATCTAGTAATTCTTCTTTTATTGTTCTTGTATATGCTAAATTAAAAGCCACCTTTTGTTTTTCTAATTTTGGCCATAAAACTCCTGGTGTATCTAGCAATTCTATTTTGTCTCCTACTTTTATCCATTGTTTTTGTCTTGTAACACCCGGTTTATTTCCTACTTGTGCAACACTTTTTTTTGCCATTCTATTTATAAAAGATGATTTACCTACATTTGGAATTCCAAGTATCATTATTCTAATTGCTTTTCCTACTCTACCTTTGCTTTCATATTTTTCATTTTCATAAATTTCTTCTATTTTTCTTATTGTTTCTGGTATTCCTTTTCCAGAAACAGAGTCTACTAAGACTGCCGGTATTTCTTGTCTTTCAAAATATGATACCCATTTTTGATTTTCTTTTTCGCTTGATAAATCTGACTTATTTAAAACAATAAGTCTTTTTTTGCTTTTTGTTATTTCTTTTATATCTGGATTTTGGCTAGATATTGGTATTCTTGCATCTAATACTTCTACTACAATATCAATTAATTTTAAGTCTTCTATTATTTGTTTTTTTGTTTTTGCCATGTGACCGTGGGTACCAGTTAATGTTTGTCAAATTTTGTTGATTGTCCATTTAAATCACTTCCTAACTGAATTAATCTTATTTCATTTTTTCTAATTCACTTAATGCTTTCGATTTTTTTATAGTTTCATTTGATATCTCAATTAAATTATTATCCACAGCAACATAGTGAATTATTTTTATATTGCTTATATCTATAGCTTTTCTTATTTCATTTTCTATGTAGTGTAATTGTACACAATGAGGAGATTTATCTACAGAAGCAAATACTATTTTATCAATATTTGTCCTACAAATCATTCCTATAATTTTAGTTATTACCATATTTATATGAGTTTCTTCTAAACAAACATCATAAAATATATCTGAATATTTAGTTAGTGTATTGTATGCTTTAGGTTGCATTTTTTCCAAGCAACTTCCTACAATTACCATTATATTTTGAGTATCATAAACATTGGTTTTCATTAAATCTTTTTTCATTTTATTTTTTTCCTTTCAATACATCATCTAAAGTTACATCTTCTATTTGCATATTTTTACATTTATTTAATTTTTCTTTCATTTAAACATAATAAATCTCAAATGTATAATTTTATAAGGGTTAAATGTCGTAATCACCTTTTCAATTTCTCACATAATTTTAACGAAAATTAAAGTATTTTTATCAAGTTTTAGTAATTTTAGCCTCTTTTTAATAAAAATGTGTAAGATAATTTTTCACTAAAGCCCTTTATTTATAAGAGTTTCATTAGGGGTTAAATAAATCATAATCAATCAGTTAATATTCATTACATTTTGCTTGTTATTCATTTGAACTACCTCCATTTTAATTATTAATAATTTCGTTAAATAATTCAACTAACTTTTTATGCGAATAATTAGTATCAATACAAACAGTACCTGATTTACAAGTCAATTTATCATGTTCTTTTCGATTATATTTGGCTCTATCATCTAATATTAAATATTTTCCATGTATAGTTCCATCATTTTTATTTTCTTCTGTTGTAATAAAAGAATGGCATAAAGCATCTCTCAAATTTTCCAATTTTATATCATCGCAAAAATTTCCAGTTACCTTAGGAACAACATAATTAGGTCCTGGAGTCTCTAATTGTCCATCTTTCCCTTTATCAATATATGGAATTAATAAGTATAATGATATTATTTCTTTTACTCCATTTACATCAAGTACATTCTTATTACCTCCTAATATTGCTAAAGCTATATCTGCCATAAATTTTGCATGAGAATTATAATTTTTTTCTTTATTATTCATTACTTTTACTCTCTCCTAATAATTTTATCTTTTCAGCATTGTTAAGTACATCTAATTGATATTTTGCAATAGCACTTAATATCTCAAATCTTTCTTCTTTACTTTTTCCTTCTTTAATTAATTCAGCATTATGTGATTCTAAATTAGATAATACTGTTAATTCATTAATTGTTGCATAATCTCTAACATTAGAATTTTTAGCTAAATCGGAATTAAGTTCTCTCCATTTTTTTGCAGTTGTTTTGAAAATAATTACATTTAAGATGTCCGCTTCTTCTGCATATTTTAGCCATTCTTTATTTTTATAGTAATCATTATCTGGTAATATATAATTTTTAATTGCATCAGTATGTATTAAGTAATTATTTTTTGTTAATATTCTTTTTATATCCCATTCTCTGTTTTGATTTTCTAATTGTTTTAATCTTTCAAATTCTTTTATTAAATATAATTTAAAAACTGGACTTATTGCAGATGCAAATTCAAATGCAATATCTTTATGTGCATATGTTCCACCATATTTTCCCATTTTAGAATACATACCTATCGCATTAGTTTTTTCACACCATTCTGTAACACTTGGTGTAAAAGTTAATAATCCTACCTGTTTTCTAAAGTGTTCAGATTCGAACACTTTAAAATTTGGATTGTATAGTTCTTCCCAAGTAGTTAGAAAATCTAATGTACTCCTATTGCGTAGCCAATTTCTTATAACATCAGCTGCTCGTGATTTATCACTTTTTGCTTTTGCTATGTCAGAAATACAAATATAATCTTTTTCATTCATATTAGTTACATTTATTTGAATATTTTGAACTTCTATTATTTTATTTGGCATATATTCACCTCCATTTTTATCAAATTACAAAAGATAAGAAATCAAAAGAATGTTGATTTTTCAATATTTTTGGCTAGTGTTTAGATAATTCGTACTATCCCAGTTGATATTTGTTTTATTTTCGTTCATCTTTTCACTTCCCTCATTACATTATTTCTTCCTCTATTTTATTGTTAATATAATTAATCTTATAAGCATTTTTATCATAATTACTTTTTACTACTTTTATACTATTATCTATAAATTCTAAAGCAACACAATTGTCGATTGCATAACCAATAAGATTATTTTCTTTTATCACACTATAAAATTTATCTTTGGCTATTTTATCTTTTTGATCATAATGAACACAATTAACAGCATTAATGACATTCATACCTTCTATTAAATCATAATTATATTTAAACCAACAGTAACTACCCGCACTAAGACCAGCACACACAATTCCATTATTATATGCTTTAATTAACAATTTATCAATATTTCTAGTTTTCAATTGTTCTACTAAATATTTAGTATTACCTCCACCAATGTAAATGATATTAGAGTTTAATATATCTTCCTGAATTTCTTTATATGTTCTATTTATATCTAAATGTGAAACAATACATCCAAGATTTTCATATACTTTTTTAATCCCATTAAAGTATTCTTTTGGATTAGACGATGCAATGCTTATAAATAAAAATTTAGGATGTTCTTTATTAGATAATTTAACAATTTCTTCATCTATTTCTTTTGTTTCATATGGAAGTAAAACACCATTTTTATATCTTGGAATCTCTCCTCCACCAATACATACTAATTTTTTCATTATTTTTCCTCTTTTTATCAAATATATAATAATATTATACTACTTTATCTTTTCCAATTAATCTTTTCATATTATTAATATAAAAATCATGAGTTTCTTTTCCTTTATGACTCATACAATAATCTTTTAGTACATATACTTCATAATTCTGTTCAAATAAGTCTAATGCTGTTTTTTGGACACAAGCATCTGTATCAAATCCACATAGGTAAATTTCATCAATATCATTTTCGCTTATAAATTGTTTTAACTCATCGTTTAAGGCAGTATACACTCTTTTATCAAATACTTTATAATTTTTAGTATCTATTACTATTTCTTGTTGTTCTATTGTCATACAACCTTTATAATTCAATTTGTTATACCAAATACTATCTTTATCATTAATAAATCTAGTAAATGCAATTAAATCATACTTTTCAGAATTAATTAAACTTTTTATATTGTTTAATGTATTAAGAGTATGCTCATTAATAAAATCTCTTTGAGCATCAATTACTAATAATAATTTTTTCATATTTTATCTTCCTTTTTTCACTTTTCTATACCTTTTTGTTAATTCAATACTTTCAATATAACACAAAAGCAAGCAATTTTCAACTAATTTCTTGCTTTGACAATACTATAACTCTAATTATGGGCTTGCTAAATTTTTAATTTTAAATTGAATTTATATTTATCTTTTTAAAATCATTCCATAGCCTAGATCTGCATCTATCCTTTTTACAAAACCAAATTTTTCATAAAATTTCTCTTTATTTTTAGATGCACCTAAATAAACTCTTAAATTTGGATTTTCTTTTTTTATTTGATTGATTTTTTCTAATAATTTATCCATTATTAAAGTTCCTATTTTATTACCTTGATATTCAGGTTTTACCATAATATCTTGTATGTACAAAAAACAAATTGTATCTCCTATAAGTCTACCATAACCGATAATTCTATCATCATCATATACACTTATTGAGTAAAATGTATTGTCTAGTGCTTTTTGGGCAACCTCATTGTCATATGCACCCCATCCAACAGAATCATATAATAAATTGAATTCATCTACATCTTTATTATTTTCTTTAATTTTAATCATGTTTACTCCTTTTTTAAATTACGCTAATTCCTATTTTTACTATATAGAACCCAAATTATTAATTTTATCTTGTTTAATAATTTGGGTTCTCTTCATTTTATATACTACTTATTTTTACACTTTTATTCATGTAATTTACTTTCTGCATATCCTGCATCTATAGCTTTGTTGCAATCATCCTCTATTTGTTTTGCTATTTCTTCTGCTGTTTTTTCACCATATAGTAATTCTCTAACATCTTTATAGAATACTTCTCTTACTTTTCTCCATTCTGGTACATTTCCCGTAAAATTCCAGCCTTGTTTATTGTTGTCTATATATTTTTGTTTATCTTTTAGTGCCTCTGCATATTTCAAAGCCACTTTATTACTACATGGTATTGCTCCAGCTGAATAATCTAATAATTCTTCTGTTTCATAAATAAACTTTATAAAATCTTTAGCTACTTTTAATCTTTCTTCATCTCCGTTATCAAATACTTCAAATCCTGTTAAAAATGTTGTGTTAAATCCTTTTCCATCAACAGAAGGGAAATTTACATGTCCATAATTTATTCCACTTTGGCTTATTGAAGAATCTAATACTGCATTATTAATGTAAATAGCTAATTGTCCATTTGTAAATAAGTCATAGCAATCATTTATTTCTAGGCTTTCTGCATTTGCAGGGAAATATCCTTTTTTATTGCAATCCATTAACCATTGTACAGCTTTTATTCCCTCTGGAGTAGTTAATTTTACTCTTCCATTTTCATCAAAGAATGTACTTCCTCTACTACGAAGTAATGTAATTATATGGGTGTCTCCCATTTCATTTTTTCCATACATTAACATAGTATATTTATTTGATGGTAATTTTGAATGTAAATTAGAAAGAATTACTTCCCAATCTTCTAATGACCAATTTTGAATAACATCTTCGTCTGTTATATATTTCTCAAGTCCTGCTTGTTTAAATAAGTCTTTATTATAACATAATGTGTTTTGCATACCTAAATATGGCATCATATATGTTTTTCCATTTAAAGTACTTATATCCCAATAGCTATCATCTATATCATTTCTTATTTCTTCTGTAATTATATCATCTATTGGAACAACCTTTCCTGTGTGAACATAAGTTGACATATTGAAATATTCTTCATATAAAATATCGGCTGCTCTATTTGTATCAAAACATCCTATTATTTGATTATCTTCATCTGCTTTTTCAAATTGTACAAGTTCTATTTTAACATTTGCATCTTGATACTGTTCTTCAAATGCTTTAGTTAATCTCTTCATAAGAGTATATGAATCATTTATTTCTTCATCTTTATATGATGTTGTTTGTAGAACTGGTGTCTTTACAATTAATGTTACTTCTGGTTTCTGTTTTGCTTCTTTTTGTTTATTTGATTGATCCTTAATTAAGAAATATCCTCCTAATGCTAATCCTAATACTAATATTGCTAATATTACTAAAATTATAATTGTTTTTTTATTCATCTTACTTTGCTCCTTTTAATCTAAAATTTCTTTTAATGCTTCTATTAGTTTGGCTACATCAATTGGTTTTGCTAAATGTCCATTCATTCCTGCTTCTTTTGCTGCTTGTTTATCTTCTTCAAATGCATTTGCAGTCATTGCTAAAATAGGAATATTAGCAATTTTTTTATTCTCAAATTGACGAATTCTTTTGGTTGCTTCATATCCATTCATAATTGGCATTTGAATATCCATTAATACAAGATCAAAATATCCAGGTTTAGATTTTTCCAAAATATCACAAGCTTCTTTTCCATTTTCTGCATTTTCTACTAAAAATCCAAAGTCTTGTAAATATTCTGTAGCAATTTCTCTATTCATCATATTGTCTTCTACAAGAAGAATTCTTCTTCCTGAAAAGTCGGCTTTTTCTTCTTTTGGTTGTTCTTTTTGTTCCTCTCCTGAAACTTTTAGAAGTACTCTTCTTACATCTGATGGGAATAGTGGTTTACTAACAAATTCCGTAACTCCTGCTTCTCTTGCTTCTGCTTCAATTTCACCCCAATCATATGCTGATAACATAATTATTTTTGGTTCTTTTCCTACTATTTTTCTTATACGCCTTGTTGTTTCAATACCATTCATATCAGGCATTAGCCAATCTATCATATATATTTGATATTTTTCTTTATTTTGTTCTGCTTCTTTTGCACGAACAACAGCTTCTTTTCCATACATTGTCCATTCTGATTTTAATCCAAATTGCCTTAACATATGTGAAATACTTTGGCAAGAATTCATATCATCATCAATTACTAAAGCATGTACTCCTTTTAGATGTTCTATTTCTTCTATTTCTTTGTGCTTCTCTTGTAATCTTAATTCTAATGTTACTATAAATTCTGTTCCTTTACCTACCTCACTTTCTACCTCAATAGTTCCACCCATCATGTCTACTATATTTTTAGTAATAGCCATTCCAAGTCCAGTTCCTTGAATACCACTTACTGTTGAATTACGTTCTCTTGCAAATGGTTCAAAAATTTCTTTTAGAAATTCTTCGCTAATTCCAATTCCAGTATCTTTAATTCTAAACTCATAAATTCCATAACCAATTCTTTTCATTGGCTTTTGTGTGATTCGAACAGATATTGTTCCTCCTGGTTCTGTAAATTTTATTGAATTTGATAAAAGATTAATAAGTATTTGATTAATTCTTAATTTATCACAATATATATTTTCATCTGTTACATTTACTGTATCAACAACAAATTCCATTTGCTTTGCATTTATGTCAGCTTGCACAATATTTCTAATGCTATGAAGTATATCTGCAAGGTTTTCTTCTTTTTCTTCTATACTTACTTTACCTGATTCTATTCTACTCATATCCAAAACGTCATTTATTAATGAAAGTAAATGATTTGAAGATTGTGTAATTTTATCTAAATAATCTACAACTCGTGCTTTATTATCTATATGTGTTTTAGCAAGTGAAGTAAATCCTATAATAGCATTCATTGGAGTACGAATATCATGTGACATATTATTCAAAAATGTAGTCTTTGCTCTGTTAGCTTGTTCCGCTAGTGCAAGAGCCTCTTCTAATTCATCTCTATGTTTTATTTCAAAATTCATTGAACTTCTTTGTGAATGGTTTCTAAATATTAAAATAATAACAATAAATAATGTTACTAATACTGCTAATACTAATATAGTTAACATTTGTAATAATTCTGCACTTTGTTCTTGATAAATTGAAAGTGGTACAGACATAATACAGTACCAATCAACATCAGTCATTGGTGTACAAACCATTATACGTTCTTGTCCATCTAGCATGTAATCTAATGAAAAACTTTCTCTTGCCTCCATTTTTTGTCGCACATCATCTAAAGTTAAGCCACCACCAATTTTCTCTTTACTTATTACTGTATAAAAATCTTCTCTTTCAAATATATTATCATTACGATATACTGACACTAAATAATATCCATCTCTATCAATAACACTACTATATCCTTCTCCACCATAGCTTTCGATTTTTAATTCATCTGTTAAACTTCCAATATTATAATAGCCTGCTATATATACAAATCGATTTCCATCAATTGTAAAAGGTTCAATTTTTGATCCTAAAATTAGTGTCGCTTTACGTGAGTCAACTGCAGTAGTATCATCGTCATTTCTATGTACAAATCTATCTTTTGATGAATCTTTACATAACTTAAATAGCTCTAAATCTTCTTTTTCTATATAAGAGCTACTAAATGTATCACCTGTATCTGTAATTAAAACTAATTCTGTACTTTCTGCTGCTTGTGATTTAATATTTAATTGTTTTAACATATCTGAAGTATTTTCATATTTATTTTGTCTTATTTCTTTTGCAATTCCTTCAATATTAAACCATCTGTGCTCTAATCCAGACATAATTGATTTTTCATCATGTTTTGATATTTCTCTCATGTTTCGAAGAGACATTTCAACAATTCTTCTTGTTAGAAGTGATGAAAATAATCGATATGAATAATAAATTGCAATTATTGTAACAATTGTTACAAGTATAATAAGTAAATTACTTCTTTTTATTCTCTTAGCTCTTTCCTTTATAGTTTTATCTATTTTTGATTTTACTTTTTCTTTGTTGTTTGTTTGCAAATTTTCTCCTCCTTTGTTTTCTTAAAATTATATAGCATTATTTTTCTCTTATAAATTATAATAACTACTAAAAAAAGTCAATAATATTTATATAAAAAAAAAAGAAAAAAGAACTTATTAATTCTTTTTTCTTTATATTCTATAAAGTTTTATATTGATTTCTATCTGCTCTTTCATCCACTTTTCTATCAAACTGTTCATTTTTGTAAAACCAATCTGTTTTTTTATCTACCGGATGTGCTTTTCTACCTTTATCTAAAAGTACATCAAAAAATGCAAATACTGGGATTGCAACACCGATGGCAGCTACAAATAATGACATATAACTATTTAAACTACCCGTTCCTTCTACTACTGACATTACATTTTGATAGATATAAGCTCCATAATATAGTGCATGAGCGATTAAATAAATAACAACTGGTAATAATTTTCTTTTTGCTATAAAGCATATGCATACAAATGTTATAAATAATAATGCGATTTCCATTGTTAAATCCATTGGTTCTGCAACAAATTCTTTTCCCATAGAATATAATACTGCAGTTACTACTCTAAATCCCCAAAACATAAAAGCAAACATGGCTATTAGCCAACTAGATAAACTTTTCATTGGTTTCCTCCTCTAAAAGTGCATCTTATACTATAATAATTTCAATTTTTAAAAATATTTTAATTTTATATAAGGTTAGGATTTTATTTCTCAAAAGCTCAAGACAAAAAACCCATCCCATTGTCTTAATCTACAAAGTTAAATTCATCTTCAAATTTTTCTTTGAATATTTCAAATATTTTATTTAATGTTGCTTCATCATCAACACTAACATATGATTCTTCATCTTCTGATTCTGTATCTTCTAATTTAAGAATTACTACTTCACCAGGTTCTTCTGATTCTTCTTCTACTGGTAGAAGTACCACGTATTCTTCTCCTTCATATTCAATTAGATCTAAAAATTCGAATTCTACTTCATTTCCTTCTTCATCATTTAGAACTAATATATTATCTAATTCCTCTCCCTCATTTAAATTTTCTTCTGGATTTTGATTTAAATTTTCGTTTTCACTCATTTTAATTTTCTCCTTTCGTTTATATATAATCATTATATTTCTACAATGTTAATATCATTTTTAGTATTTGCATATTTGTGAAATATATGCAAATTGCTATTTATATTTTCTAGTTCAAACTTAATAATGTTTTTATTTATAAATTTTAACTATTCTTTTTATTTATGTATGTTTCTAAAATATATACTGCCGAAATAGTATCAACTATGTCTTTTTTCTTTGTTTTATTAATATTTAAATAATTCATAGTCTTATGAGCAGCTACTGTTGTAAGCCTTTCATCAATCGTTTCTACAGCCACTTTTGGAAATCTACATCTTAATTTATGAATAAATTTTTCTGTAATCTCTACTCTATCTGTCTTAGTTCCATTCATATTTATTGGCATTCCTATAACAAACACATCAATTTGATATTCATTTAATATTTCTTCTATTCTTTTAAGTGCTAGTTTATCATTTCCTTTATGATGTATTGTTTCTAAGCCTTGTGAAGTAATTCCAAGTTCATCTGTGATTGCTATTCCTATTCTACTATCGCCATAATCTATTCCTAGCTTTCGCATTAATTAATCATCCAATCCTATATAATTTTTTACCATCTTTTCTAATAGTTCATCTCTTTCTACTTGTCTAATTAAGTTTCTTGCGTCATTATGACTTGTAATATATGTTGGGTCACCTGATAGAATATATCCAACAATTTGATTAATTGGATTATATCCTTTTTCTTCTAATGCATGATATACTTCTTTTAATATTTCTCGTGCCTTCAAATTCTTATCTTTTTCTACTTTGAAACTAACGGTTTCATCAGATATCATATTAAAATACCTCCTATAAATAATTTATTGTATTTTCTTCATTTGGTGCACCATCTAAATACTCTTCTAATTTTTTAGTAAGTCCTTCCAATGCCGTACCTTTATAATATGTTGATAATACTACATTTATTTTTGGATTTACTATTTCTGCTTTTTCAGTATTTACTGTCTCTACTTCAATATTTTCTATTTTTTGTTTTAACTCTTTCATAAAAGCTACAACAGCATCCATATCAATTCCAGAAAATACAATCGCAAATTTAGGTCCCATATATCTTACAAAAATATATTCTTTTGATAAATTTTGTTTTATGAAATCGCATAATGTTGTTATAATTTTATTTCCAGTTTCTCTGCTATGTACCTTATTTATTTCTTCTAAGTTTGTAATTTTTAATAAGCACAATGTCGATGTTGGATATTTATCTATTGTCTTTTTTCCTTCTCCAAATAAATATTCTGCTGATTTTAAATTGCTAAATAAATCATCCCTAACAATATTTTCTATTACTTGTTGATTTTCTACTGTTCGTAGTACTGAAACAATATTGTTTTTAATAACTTCTAATAAAGTAGTATCTATATTATCAAATTCGTGTGGTTCTCCTCCTTCTATTATCCAATAGCCTATATATACATTTTCTACATAAAGAGGGAAAAACATCGCAGATTTAGCTCTGCCGAATTCCATTTTTTGATAAGGAAGCCTCTCATTTTCATTTTCAATAGTAATATATTTTGGAGTTGCAGTACTTATACTTTCTCTAAAAATTTCTTCATTTTGTAAATTTTTTAATGCTGGCCAATGTTTTTCATTCACATTAGAAGCTTTTACTATATATTCTGCACCATCATAAACAACTATTGTAGAATATTTTATTTTATACCTTTCTATAAGAATATCATTTATTTTTTGTATTTTTTCATTAACAGAGGTAACTTCACTAATTGTATTTATGAAATCCTGCAATACATTTAGGCTTGTTATTTTTTGATTTAAATTGTTAAAATTTTGTATTTTCTTGTGCACAGACATATTGTATATCATCAATGCTACTATTATTATTACTAGTATTATTATTAATCCGATTATCAAAAAATCACCTCTTTTATAGCTATCTATTTTTAATAATTATTTTTCATTTTATCTAATGTACTATTCATAGAATTTGGAAATTTATTATAGTTATTATAATTAATATTTCCTGTTTTATTCATATTATTATTTATTAATGGATAAACCATATCTGCTAATTTTGAAAGTGCATTCATAAATACTTTTGAGAATCCATTTAATGAAATTTTACAATTAACTAAGCCTTCCAAATATTTTGAATATGCTTGTTCTTCAAATGGTATTGTACAATAAACTGCAAGATCTCTGTTAAATAATTCTGTCATAAATGACATCGCTGGATCATTGTAAAATGCCATTCCTCCAATAATTGTTTTTTCAGAAATACTTTTTAATCTTACTGCTTTATTTAATACAATTCTTAATTTTTCTGGATTTAGTACATTTTTTGCTTTTAGATTTCTTAAGAATGCTGTTAAAGGTTGAATTGTAAGTATATCAAAAGATTGTACTAAATACATTTCTTGTGCTTCTTTAAAATATCCTATATCTGTTTCAAAATCACAATCCAAAATTACTAAAGAATAATTTTTAATTAAAGTCTGTAAAATGTTGTTATAATCATTTATATTTTGTTCTTCATCAGGAAGTGCTGTATATACTGTTAAGTTTTTATGCACCTCAATTCCTTGTGCTCTTCCACTTCTTAAGTTGTCGATACATGAATATGCTACTTTTCTTAAAGATTCTTCATTTTCTGTATATATATAATAAGCATTTCTGTTCTTAGTTAAATCTAAAACAGCTGTATTTATTCCTTTTTGTGAAATCATCTCGGCTATATTATTTACTAAAAATGAAGTTCCATTTTTTGAAGTTCCAACAAATGCTACAATCTTCTTTTCTCTTGTTAATAAATTACTTAAGCTTTGATAATTTTCATTAGGTTGTACATTTTGCACTTGGCTTTGAGTTGAATTTTGTTGATTATCTATAGGTCTACTTTGTATTTGTTCAATTTCTTGTCCATTACCTAAATTTTGTATGTTTTCACTTGATGTATTTTCTTGTTCATCAAATAGATTAAATGGTGATACATCATTTGAAGTTTTTTGAGGTTCTTGATTAACAACAGGTTCATCATCTAAACCAGGAAGTACAAAATCATTATCACTTTGAATTGTAGGTCTAGCTGGCTCATCATCCTCACCTAATTCAAATAAATTTATAGGAGCAGTTGGTTCTGTTGTTATGTTTTGCTCCATTGGTTGTATTGGTTCTAAAGGTTTTACTTCATCTATTGTAGGTGCTTGGTTATTAGTTTTTGTTTCATCCATTATAGATGTTTGATTGTTAGATTTTATTTCATCCATTATAGATGTTTGATCATTAGATTTTATCTCATCCAATATAGATGTTTGTTCATTAGATTCTACAACTTCTGGGCTTGCTTTTCTAGGTCTTCCTCTTCCTCTCTTTACAACTGGTATAGGTGTAACACCTTCTGGTTGTACTTTTCTAGGTCTTCCTCTTCCTCTTTTTACTTCAACTGTTTTTACTTCACTCAAATTTTGATTATTATTTTCATTATTTTCTACATTTGGCACTTGTTCATTTAAATTTTGTATTTCCATTTCTTGTGGCTGTGTCATGTTTACATTTGAAGTTTCCAATTTTGTTATTGGAGCAAATGAATTATCAGTAACTTCATTATTTACTTTTGGTTCATTTGTTGGTAATTCATCTAAAATATCATCTATTTCTTGTATTTTTTGTATTTTTTCAGGCTGTATTACAGTTCTATTTTCTTGTCCTATATTATTTATTTGACTATCTGTTCTTCTTATTTTAGTTTTATCTATTGCAGATGGTATAATAACAGGTTCTGTAATTTTATTTCTATTTAAATTATCTTTAATTATATCTAAATTTGATGTTTGATCATTTTTATGTTCTATATTAACAGCTTTTATATATTGTTTATTCTCTTTTTTATCAAGTTTCAATTTCTTTGAATTTGAAGGTGTTTCTCCAAATGAAACTACCTCTTGATATTTAGTACTATTAGCCTCTAAAACAGCTTTTACATTTAATGGTAAAAACTTTGCGATAAGTCTTAATTGTGAATCTGTGTATTGACTTGCAATATGTTCAAAGCTTTCTACATACTTTTGTTCATTATTACCTAATTTTTTATAATGATTTATAATGCTCTGAATTTCTACTTCAGTAACATCTCCTTCATTTTCAACCTTATAATCAACATCCTCAGAATCAATATGATAATAAACCTTTGCTTCTTTTTTTGAACGTGGCTTTGCTAATAGTTCACATACATTGGTAATACTTCTATCTTTTCCAAGTAAAGCATCATATATTCCTATACCAAATAATTTTACTAATAATGGTTCTGATTTAGTTCTTCTATCTGTGCATATTAAAATTATTGGTATATCATTTCCAGATTGATTTGTTGCCTCATCACTAATGCTATCTAATTTTTCAAATATAAATTTATCTATTGAATTATAATCATTATTTGAATATGGCTGTAAATCTTCACTTATAATAATCCTATCATAAGTTTTATCTCTTTGTAATTCTTTAATAATTGCATTAAAATAATATACATTTTTTACTGAAATAATTTCTTTATATTCTTGTTGATATTTTTTTATAATTGATTCCGAAATGCTTTCATTATTTACTGCAAATAATACTTTCATTCGTTTAACCCCTCCAACCTTTTACAACAATTGCAAAAATCAATGGTAATACTTGGCAAATTACCATTACTGTTATAATGGCAACTAAAACGCCAAATCCTTTGTCTTGTACATCTAATCTTCTAATTCCTATTACATAACGATAAATTGCTGCTATTACAATTCCTATAAATCCAAAAGGAATGCTATATATTCTGATAATATTTAAAGCATATGCTGCAAAGCCATATGTGTCATCTCCATATTCTCTTTTATAATCTTCTAGAGTACTTAAGGCTTTATCTTTTAATTCTACTAAACTTGTGGTTCCTGTATTAGTTGTTAATGTGTTATTTACTTCGACTTGAGATGCTTTTGTACTAACACATACAGTTATAGTACAAAACAATGTTAAGAATATAAATACAAATGCTATTGCCTTTTTCATGAATTATTTGCCCCTTCCTTATTTCATCTATTATACATTTTTTTACTTCTTATATCATACAATAAACATTAAAAAATAGCAAGAAAAAAATAGATTTTTTTTACTTTTTATAGCTTAAATGTTTTTATTATTAATTTTATACTTACTTCAAGCTAAAAATACAATAGTTTGAAAGTACCGCGTAGCGTTCAAACGAAACGAAGTGAAGTGCGCTTGGAGCAACCAACATATATTAAAAAATTGTATTTATACAATTTTTTAAATAAAAGGTTGCGACAACAAGGTGCAAAAAACTATTGTATTTTTAGCTTTATTAATTACATAATTAATATTCTTCTATTTTTGCATTTTCTTGTCCGACCAACTCTTGAAATTGTGCTAAAATCTCAGTATTTAAGTATATTCCTCCTCGCACTAAATCCTTCTTTTCTCCATTTACAATTTGCATTTGAATATTGTTTTTTTCTCCGTTTAAAAAAGTAAATCGCACCTTTTAGTTTTTCTCTTGTTAATTCATCTAAATTGGTTATATCTAAAGTGAAAATTTTCTTTTTAATTTCTTTTAAATTATTTGTATTTTCTGTGCCATTTATTCCATTTTTTATATCTGTAAATTCTTTTATAGTTTTAGCTACAATTTTTGGTTCTTCATCTTCTCTAATGCTAAGTCTTCCTTCTACTAAAACTATATTATCATTTAGGAGAACGTTAGCACATGTTTGGTAACAACTTTCAAACACTATAATTTCTGCAGAGCCGTATAAATCATCTATTGTTATAAATGCCATTAATTTGTTATTTTTAGTGTACTTCTTTTTTATTGAGGAAATAATTCCTGCATATGTAACATTTTGTCCATCCTGCATACCTAATACTTTTGCTCTTTGCTCTAATTCTGGGACATTGTCATTTTCTTCTTCATCTGAAGTTTCATTTAATTGTCTTAAAATCATTGTGTTTATATTTGTTATTTTTTCAATTTGCTCTCTTATATTTTCTAATGGATGACCTGAAATATATAATCCTAACATTTCTTTTTCCATGCTAAGCATTTCTTTTTGAGTATATTCTGGCAAAACTGTATATTGATATTTCATTTCTTCAATTTCTGGTGCTTTTCCGCCTAAATCAAACATACTTACTTGTCCATCAAAACTCTTTTTATTGCTATCACTAATCATATCAATAATAATTTCAAATGATGCCATTAAAGTTTTTCTAGTTTGACCTAAGCTATCAAATGCACCTGCTTTTATTAAACTTTCTACACATTTTTTATTTACTTGTGCATCTTTAATTCTTTCACAAAAATCACTAAAATCTTTGAATTCTCCACCTTTATTTCTTATGCTAACAATTTCGTCTACCGCTGATGTTCCTACATTTTTAATGCTTCCTAATCCAAAACGAATTTGATTTTTATCAACTGTAAATTTAGTATCACTTTTATTTATGTCAGGTTTTAAAATTTCAATTCCAAGCCTTTTACATTCTTCAATATAGCCTGGAACTTTATCAAGATTTCCTAAAAAGCTATTTAGCATAGCTGCCATAAATTCTGCTGGATAATATGCTTTTAAATATGCAGTTTGATATGATACTACTGCATAAGCTGCTGCATGTGATTTATTAAATGCATATTTTGCAAACTCTGCCATTTCGTCAAATATTTTATTTGCAGAGGCTTCATCTATTCCATTTCTTACACAACCCGGAACTACTATATTTCCATTTTCATCTTCTTGACCATGTATAAAAATTTCTCTTTCTTTTGCCATTACATCTAGCTTTTTCTTACCCATTGCTCTTCTTACCAAGTCAGCTCTTCCTAATGAGTAACCTGCTAAATCTCTTACTATTTGCATAACTTGCTCTTGATAAACCATACAACCATAAGTAACTTTTAAAATTGGCTTTAATGCTGGATGTGTATAAATTGCGTGTTCTGGATCTTTTTTGTTTGCAATATATCTTGGAATTTGGTCCATTGGTCCTGGACGATATAGTGAAACACCAGCTATAATATCTTCTAGGCAGTCTGGTTTAAGCTCTTTCATAAAGTTTGTCATGCCTTGGCTTTCAAATTGGAAAATTCCAACTGATTCTCCATTTTGCCACAATTTATATACTTTTGGATCATTCATTGCTTCATCAAATTTTACATCTATTCCTTGATTTTGCTTTACTAAATCAATTGTATCTTTTATAACCGTTAAAGTACGAAGCCCTAGAAAGTCCATTTTTAGAAGTCCTAGTTCTTCTAAGGTTGTCATTATATATTGTGTAGAAATTGCACCATCTCTTACATAAAGTGGAACATAGTTTACAACTGGCTCTTTTGTGATAACAATACCACAAGCGTGTGTTGATGCCTGTCTTGGCATACCTTCTAATGCCATTGCAATATCCAATAATTTTTTTATATCTTCACTTCCATCATAAAGTTCTTTTAACTCTCTATTTTGCTCCATAGCTTTTTTGATAGTTATATGTATTTCATTTGGTATCATTTTAGCCAATTTATCAGCTTCTGCATAAGGTAAATCTAGTACTCTTGCAACATCACGAATTACCATTCTAGCAGACATTGTACCAAATGTAATAATTTGTGATACATGGTCTTTTCCATATTTCCCCTCTACATATTCTATTACCTTATCTCTTTTTTCATAGCAAAAGTCAACATCAAAATCAGGCATACTAATTCTTTCAGGATTTAAGAAACGCTCGAAAATAAGGCCATATTTTATTGGATCAATATCTGTTATTCCTATGCTATAGGCTACAATAGAGCCTGCTCCTGAGCCACGCCCTGGTCCTACTGGAATATCATGTGTTTTGGCATAATGAATATAATCCCACACTATTAAGAAATAATCTACATAGCCCATTTTTTTAATTACACTTAATTCGTATTTTGCTCTTTCTAGGATTTCTTGTGGAATGCTTGCATAAGTTTCTTCTATATTCTCTTTTTGTTTTTCTACGTCTTTATTAGTTTCTATGCTTTCATCGTTTGTTTTTTCTTCAATAGCTTTTTCGTTTTGTAAATTGTAGCCTTTTCCATACCTTTGCTTTAGCCCATCCATTGTAAGTTTTTCTAAATAATCGTAATGAGTTTCAAATTCTTCTGGCACATCATAATTTGGAAGTATTGTATGTCCAAATTCAAATTCCACATTACATTTTTCTGCAATTTTTACTGTATTTTCAATAGCATCTGGAACATTTCTAAAATAATCAGACATTTCTTCTGGTGATTTTACATATAACTCATCTGTTTCAAAACGCATTCTATCTGCATCTGACATACGTTTTCCTGTTTGAATACATAAAAGCACTTCATGGTTATATGCATCTTCTCTTTTTAAATAGTGAGCATCATTTGTTGCAACCAAAGGTATATCTAGTTCTCTAGATAGCTGTATTAGCTTTTGATTTGCTAACACTTGCTCTTTAATTCCATTGTTTTGAATTTCTAAATAATAATCGTCTACAAATAAATTCTTAAACCATAAAGCTACTTCTTTTGCCTTTTCCATATCATTTGCAAGTATTGCTTGATTTACTTCTCCTGCAAGGCAAGCACTACAACATACCAAGCCTTCATGGTATTCTTCTAATACCTCATGGTCTATACGAGGCTTATAATAAAAGCCTTCTGTGTAACCTATTGAAACTAATTTTGCCAAATTTTTATAACCATTATTGTCTTTTGCAAGCAAAATAAGATGGCTGTACTTTCCATCTATATTAGGGTCTTTATCAAATCTAGAACGTGGTGCTACATAAACTTCACAACCAATAATTGGCTTTACCCCATTTGCTTTACAGGCTTTATAAAAATCTATTGCACCAAACATAGCACCATGGTCTGTGATTGCCATTGCATCCATTCCAAGCTCTTTTGCACGAACAGGCAAATCTTTTATTCTATTTGCTCCATCAAGCAAACTAAATTCACTATGTATATGTAAGTGTACAAAATTTGACATTTCCCAAGTTCCTTTCTAATTTTTACTTTGTGATATTCGTTGTGTTTCATTTTATTTTATAATATTCTTGTTACATTTAAATTTATCAAAGGTATAGAATAGTTTGCAAGCATCTCTTAAATATTCTTTATCAAAGTGTATTTTGTATTGCTGTTTGCCTAATTATATTACATTTAATAAAAAAAGAAAAGGGGTAAAATTTTTCTTTTACACCCTTTTTTCTTTCATGCTTCCTTTCAAATATTACTTCTCTCCTAAAATTCTTGCCATTTGTACACCTGATGCAGATGCCATCATTAATCCCCTTGTCATGCCTCCACCATCTCCAATAGAATACAAACCCTTAATACTGCTTTCGAAGTTATTATCTATTACTACTTGATTACTATAAAATTTAATTTCTGGTGCATATAGTAAGTTGTCTGGGTCAGCAAAGCCTTCTACTACTTTATCCATACTACGAATAAAATTTAAAATATCAGTCATTGTACGATAACCTATCGCATAAGTTATATCACCTGGAACTGCTGATTTTAATGTTGGCTCAACACTATTTTTGCTAAGTTCTTGTTCCCATGTTCTTTTTCCACGATAAATATCTCCTAACCTTTGTACTAAAATATTTCCTGCACCTAATTCATTCAAGTTTTTAGCTACATTTCTACCATAATCAATTGGCTTGTTAAATGGATATGTAAAATGATGTGATACTAAAATTGCTAAATTTGTATTTGTGCTTTTCCTTTCTTTGTATGAATGTCCATTTACTAAACTTAGGTTATTATCATAAACTTCTGATGCAACAAATCCGCTTGGGTTTTGACAGAAGGTTCTTACTTTATCTTTAAATGGAGCTGGATTTCCTATGAATTTTCCTTCATACATATATGTATTTATATCTTTCATAATTTCATCTGGAAGCTCATAACGTACACCAATATCTACTATTCCAGCTTTAGTTTTTATTTGGTGCTTATCACACATTTTTACAAGCCAGTTAGCTCCTTTTCTTCCTACTGCTAATACAACATTATCTGCATAAATTTCTTCTAACTCCGCTTCTTCATTTAAAACTTGGCTTGCAGGTTTTACCTTTACACCTTTAATTTCATTTTTTTCTATAATTAAGTCATCTACTATTGTTTGATATCTCATTTCAATATTATGCTCTTGTAGGTAATCTTCTAGTCTTTTATATAATTCATGTGCTTTTTCTGTACCCAAATGACGAATTGGAATATTTATTAAAGTAATTCCTTCTTTTTTGGCTTTATCATATATTTTTTTAATTTCTTGTTTATGCTCTGTTCCTTCTAATTTAGTGTCTGCTCCAAAACTTAAATAAATTTTATCTGTATAGTCAATTAGTTCTTTTGTTTTTGGAACACCTACATATTCATGTAAAATTCCACCTATGTATATGTCATCATCTTCTTTATTGTATAATGATAATTTTCCGTCTGAGAATGCTCCTGCTCCCGAAAATCCACTTGTAATATTGCAAAATGGCTTACATTTAATGCAGTTTCCAGTTTTATATATTGGGCAATATCTATCTTCTACTTTTTTTCCTTGTTCAATTAGCAGAACTTTTTTGTTTTTATTTAGTTTAATTAGTTCATATGCCATGAATATTGAGCTAGGTCCCATTCCTACTACAATAATATCGTACTTTTCTTTCATGATAACAACCTTCCTTTCTTATTATCTATCCAAAGTTCCACACCAAAATTGGAAAGTGGACTTTTGGTCACATCATCTTAGCAAATACAACTCTGCCTTTTCTACTTTTCTTCCTAGTGCATTTTCTAATGCTTGCTTATAGATTTCTAATTGCACTTTGTATTTCTTATAAAGCTCCTCTTTTGCATTTTCTTCATTTTCAACATAATCAGTTTTAAAATCAATTAAAATTAGTTCATCATCTTTGCTTATGTAATACAAATCTATAATACCTTGAACTAAAATCGTTTTTTGAGATTCAACTTCTTGTGTTTCTTTTATTATTTCACTCGCAGGTAATGTGATATAAAATGGTTGCTCTTTATGTATCTCTTTTGCTTCTTTTAAAGCTTTGAATAAATTAGATTGTGTATAACGATAGATTATTTTTGTATCTATTACGTTTGCTTCTTCCTCTGTTATAATCTCTTTTGCTACTAACTCTTGTATTAAGCTTTTAATATCTTCCATAGTATAGTCTCTAGTTTCGTCTAACTTTTGAACTAATAAGTGTGCTAATGTACCTTTGTGAGCACCTGTTATAGTTTCTTTTTCTTGTAAAAATTTAGGTGAAATTTCTAATTTATTTATTTGCTCTTTTTCATCTAAATTTTCTTTTAATTTTATTTCTTTTGCATCTTCTTCGTTTTCTACATTTTCACTTAAATTTAAATCATCACTTAATTTCATTTTTTCCTCTTTTATTTTTGTAACAGAGGTTTTTGTTGGAAGTTTAGTATCAACCATGTATTTATATTTCCAAGATAACAGTTCATTTAAATCTTGTTGCATTTTTTCGCTTTCTTCTTTTTTAGTATCTTTTAGTTTTTGCTCTATCTTTTCTCTTAAATTAGAATTTTCTATTTCTTCTTTAACTTGCAGACTATCTATAAGCTCTTTTTTAGTATATGTTGTTATTGTTACAATTTTATCTAATGGAAGCTTGTTTCCTTTTAAAGTAACTGTTTTTCCTTTTTGTGACATATACACATAAAGTAACCAGTCTAAATAAGATTTTCCTTTATCTATTAATTTACTATCTAGCTTTATATCATCTATTCTTGTATTTGAATATAGTTCTACTAATTTTTCTTTTGCCTGTAAATCTTTTGTAAGGTCTTTACTTCTTCCTGTAATGAATAACTTTTCTTTTGCTCTTGTTAGGGCTACATATAAAACTCTTTCTTCTTCTGAAAGTATTTCTTGCCTCATTTTTAATCTCATTGCATTTTTTGCCATTGTAGAATATCTTATTTTTCTCTCATTATCTATAATTGTTGGTCCAAAACCTAGTTCATTGTGTAATAAAATACTATCATTTAAATCTGTTAAATTAAATTGTTTTTGTATACCACAAAGGAATACTACCGGAAATTCTAGTCCTTTGCTTTTGTGAATACTCATAATACGAATTACATCTTCATTTTCCCCAATAAGCTTTGCTGAGCTTAAATCTCCATTCTGTTTTTTTAATTTTTCTATAAAATGAATAAAATTAAATAAACCTTTATAACTTGCACTTTCATATTGTTTTGCTTTTTCAAATAAACTTTTTAAATTTGCCTGCCTCATTGCGCCATTTGAAAGTAATCCTACATATTGGTAATAGCCTGTGTCTAAATAAATTTGCCAAATCAGTTCGTTTAAAGGAATATATTTTTCTTTTTCTTTCCAACTTTCTAGCTTTTCCATAAATTTTTCAATTTTATTCTTTAAATCATCTTCTGCTGAAATTCTTGCCTTTAAAAATGCTTCATAGAAAGGGCAATTTCTATCTGTTAATCTAATTTTTACTAAATCATTGTCTGTAAAATTTCCAATTATTGACCTTAAAACAACTACAAATGGAATATCTTGTAATGGGTTATCTATTATTTTTAAAATTGATAAAATTGTTTCAATTTCTGCAGATTCTAAATATGATACTGAAGTATCACTAAAAACAGGCAAATTCAAATCCATTAACTCTTTTTCATAAATAGGTGCTAAGCCTGATGGAGCTCTTAAAAGAATTACTATATCCTTTGGTCTTATTTTTCTATAACCTACCGCTTTATCATATACCATGTAATTATTTTTAAAAAGTTCTTGTATTTTTCTTGCAACTAAACTTGCTTCTAGTACCTGGTCTTCAACTCGTTCAGTTTCTTCTTCACTTTCTTCCTTGTATACAGTCGTTTCTTCATTTTCTTTTAAGTCTATAAGTAGCATTTCTGCTGTTCCTGCATAGTTTATATCTTCCTCTGGCTTTTTATAATCTGCACCTAAGTTTAAATACTCAGTTTCGTTATAATTAATATCTCCTACATTTTTTGTCATGATTGCTTCAAAAACTAAGTTTGTAAAGTCTAGTATATTTTCTCTACTTCTAAAGTTGCGAAATAGCTGAATTTTTAAGTTGTCCTCTTCTTTTTTATTTTCTTTTATTTTATATGTTTCATATTTTTTTAGAAAAAGTTCTGGTCGTGCTTGCCTAAATTTATATATACTTTGCTTAACATCCCCCACCATGAAAATATTATTTCCTCTAGAGATGCTATTCAAAATTGTTTCTTGTACTAAGTTACTATCTTGATATTCGTCAATTGCAATTTCTATAAACTTTTCTTGATACTTTTTTGCAACCTCAGTAGGTGTTCCATCTTCATTTACTAAAATTCTAAGTGCATAATGCTCAAAATCATTAAAATCCAAGCAGTTCTTTTCTTTTTTTCTTGTTTCAAATTCATTTGCAAATTCTAAAACTAAATTTGATAATTTTCTAAGTACTGGCTTTATAACATCAAAATCTTGCATTATTGAGGAAGAATCCCTTGATACTGATAAAGCAATTTTTTCTCTTATGTTATTTTTTAAATCGTCTCTAATTTTATGTGCTTCGTCTTTTTTTGCTTTTAACTCCATATCTAACTTGTTAACTTTAGGCCAATCATTATAATCTATACCTGATAACATGATTTTAAAATCATCCCATGTTTTTGCATTTTGTATAATGTTTTGTAATCTTAATTTATCTTCTGCTACTATTCCGTGTAAATGAAGCAAGTTCATCATATTTAGCTAAACTATTTTCTAAATCTTGAAGACCAATTATGGTTTCTTCTATTTTCTCCCTAACGTTTTCTAAAATTATTTTTCCCCATATTGTTTCGCCAAAGTCAGTTATTCCTATTGTTTCTTCAAACATTGCTATTTTTTCTTCTAACCATTTTTTTTGAAAAGGACTACTTTGAATAAAGCCATATATTGTCAAAACTAAATTTTGTAAAGCTTCGTCACCTTTATAATTTGCATATAAATCTAATAGGCTTGAAAAATCCTCATCATTTTCTTCATATTTTTTTTCAAATAAATCGTCCAAAGTTTCTTGCTTTAGAAGTGAAATTTCTGCTGTATCTGCAACACGGAAGTTACTTGGTATATCTATTTCATAGAAATTATTACGTATAACATCTAAGCAGAAAGAGTGAATTGTACTAATATTTGCTTTTGAAAGTAAAGTAATTTGCCTTTGTAAATATGTATTTTCTGGTTCTTCTTCTATTTTCTTGTAAATTGCTTTTAATACTCTTTCTCTCATTTCACTTGCAGCTGCATTTGTAAATGTAACTACTAGCATTTTATCTATGTCTATTTTTTCATTTATTATTTTATGAATAATTCTTTCTACAAGCACAGCAGTTTTACCACTACCTGCGGCAGCAGCTACTAAAATATTAGAACCCTTTTCTTCTATGGCTTGCATTTGCTCTTTGGTCCATTTTACTTCAGACATAATTTGCCTCTTTTCTTCTTTTTTCGCATTTATTATATCTTAATAAAATTTAGTTTTCAATGGGTTGTCTTGATTAAATTTTTATTATATTCATAATTTTTTAATATCTGGATTTTATTTTGGGAATTTTTTAGAAATTAAATAAATTTTAAGAAATCATCTATATCAACATCAGCTTGCTCTAATATACTTTTTAGAGTACCTTTTGCTACTTCTTTGTGCATAGGTATTATATAAATTGAATTTGTAATTCTATTTTTATATTTCGCATGGCTTCCTTTTTGAGAAACTTTTTCAAAACCAAATTGTGATAATATTGAAATAATTTTTTGAGGTGGTAATACTGGATATTTTGAACTCATACAGTCACCTCCACAGTTGTTATATATGTTTCTTTTGGTATAATAAGTTCTTCATCTTCGTAGTATAGTTCTATTGCTTCTTTTAAATTTTTTATTGCCTCTTCTATGGTTTTTCCCTGTGATGCTACATTATTATCAACACATTTTGCAACATACCAATTTTCTTCTTTTTGTATAATAACATTGTATCTAATACTCATATGATACCTCCTTTATCCACTAAATTTTACCACATCATGTGCCATTTATCAATACATTATATGTAATATAATTAAGATTTTCTCATTTTTATCATAAGAAAATCTTAATTAAAAATATTTAGTTTAAATA
Source organism: uncultured Clostridia bacterium (assembly GCA_947632035.1). Taxonomy (GTDB): domain Bacteria; phylum Bacillota; class Clostridia; order TANB77; family CAG-508; genus CAG-273. Next base: position 31,765 of record CANRNR010000017.1, read on the forward strand.
TAGTTCAGGGTCTTGTTGTTCATTATCTTTTAATAGTTCAAAATGAAGATGGGCTTCATCTGAAATTTCAAATGCTGCAGTATTTCCAACTGTTCCTATGCTTTGCCCTTGTTGTACTTTTTCACCTTGCTTTACAAATTCTGTACTTAAAAGGTTTGCATATACTGTTTTATAGCCATTTACATGTTCTATAATAACTGTTAAACCATAGCGTGGATCATTCTTAATAGAGGTTATTGTTCCATCTGCTGATGCTTTTACAACACTCCTTTGTTCCGCCTCAATATCTATTCCGTTATGAGTTGACCATACATCTAAAGTGCTTGAATATACTAATTTATTATTTGCAAATTCTTTAATAATAGCTCCATCAACTGGCTTTACAAATTCTGGATCAGGTACTTTTTCTGTCTCAGTAGTTTGGCTTGTTTCTTTATTTTCATTTTGTTTTGAGTTTTCTACTTTTTGCTCTGCTGCACTAGTGTTTATAGCTATTTTACTTCCTGTATCATTTTTTGTGCTTCCAGAATTTGATGTACTGCTTGAATTTGAAGTATTTCCGTTTTGAGTAGCTGTTCCACTTTTAATTTCATCACTAGAACTACTACCTTCTGTACTTCCTTTTTCTGTATTTTCATCTTTAACTTCATTTACTGTTTTGCCATATTGTGTACTTGCCTGTTCAGCCGATATATTACCTATTGTATTTGTATTCAATTTTCCTAAATTTGTTTCACTTTCTAATTTATTACTATATAATAAAAAAGTAATAACAAATACAATAACTGCTAATGCTAACACACTTCCTGTTATATATATCATTTTCTTTACATCTAATCCTTCATCTACCGGCTTTCTTCTATTATCTCTTCTCATAAATAATTCCTCCTTAACTTTTCTTTAGTACAATTATTAACAATTTAGAGAAATTTATACAAAATTTAGTAATTATTATTCAATTTAGCTGTAAAATATCATAGTTTGAAGCACCGCTTAAGCGTTCAAGCGAAGCGCGTTTGGAGCACCTTTATGGTGCGACAGCAAGGTGCAAAAACTATAATATTTTACAGATTTTTATTATTATACCTAAATATTAGCTATTTCAACACCAGTATAAAAGTGATGTATTATTTCTTCGTAATTTTTTCCTTGTTTTGCTAGGCTATCAGCACCTGTTTGGCTCATTCCAACACCATGTCCATAGCCTTTAACTTCAAATTTTATTTCGTCTTTAGTAATAGTCACTTCAAAATTAGCAGACCTTAAATTAAATAAATTTCTTACTTCTACACCTGACAAGTTTAAATTGCCAATTTTGATTGTTTTTACTCTATTTCCTTCAGTATATTCTGTTATTTTTATGCAATCATTTTTGGTAAAATCAATCTTAAAATCACTATGCTCTTTTTTTATAGTTTCTTCAAATTGTTTTTTTGTTACTGTTAGTTCTGATGCATATTGACTATATGCATCTTCTCCTGCTGTTTGTACTGACTGTAAATAAGGATATCCACTACCACCCCATACATTTATTGGTGCTTCTGTGCTTCCTCCACTATTAGAATGAAAGAAGGCATTTATTGGCTCTCCATTATATGTAATCATTTTTCCTTGTGTTTCATTAACACTTTTTACAATCTTATTCCAATACTCATCTTGCTTACTTTTATCCCACTTTGCAAATCTATCTTCTTTTGAAATCCATGCCTGACAACACCCAGAGTCGTCACATATATCCGCTGTCCCATGCTTTTTCTTATTATTTTTTATTTTATATATAGTATAAGTTCTTGCAACTACTGCTTGTGCTTTTAAAGCTTCCATTTCAAAATTAGCTGGCATTTCACTACTAACCACCCCGATATAAATACTCATCAAGTGGAAGTTCTTCTACTTTATTTGTACTTTTATGTAATAGCTTAACAGTTTTATAATTACTATAATCATAAGTTGACTGTATTATTTCATTTAAAGGCTTTACATTATCTACTTGTTTCCATCTTTCTTTAAATTGAGAAGTTAGAAAAATTGGAATGGAAAAACACAAGGCTAAGAATACAAGAAAATAAATTATATATTTTTTCATTTTGCCTCCGATTTCATCATTTATAACTTATTTAATTCAATGTAATTTAAAATTATTTAGCAAAAGCCATTATTTTAGTACATTACATTGCAAGCTTCATTTTCATTCTCTCTAAAGTTCTTTTTTCAATTCTTGATACTTGCACTTGTGTAATGCCAAGAATTTTTGCAATTTCTGTTTGTGTTTTTCCTTTGTAATACCTAAGAAGAATTAGCTGTCTTTCTTGCTCATTTAGGTTATTTAATAGTTGTTCTATACATAATTTATTAGTTAGCATGGTAGTTTCATCTACATTAGAGCTCATTTTATCTATTAAGCTAATTCCATCTTCGCCTTCATCATATAGTTTTTCTTCTATTGAATTTATCGGCTGTAGTGTTTCTAAGGCAAGTGCTATTTCTTCTTTTGAAGTATGTAAAATTTTTGCCATTTCTTCTATTTTTATTTCTTCTCCTCTTTTTTTATAATACTCATTTTTTATATCTAATGCTTTCATTGCCATTTCTTTTAGGCTCCTACTAATTTTAATAGGTCCGATTATCTCTTAAATATCTTTTTATTTCTCCTAAGATATATGGAACTGCATATGTTGAAAGTCTAACATCAAAACTACTATCAAAACGCTTAATGCACTTAATAAATCCCATTACACCAACTTGATATAAATCTTCTATTTCATAGCCTCTATCTTGAAAGCGCTTTACTATGCTCCAAATAAGCCCTTTATTTGTTTCTATTAAATTTGTCATTGCTTGCTCGTCGCCTTGCTGTGCTTTTATTATGTACTCTGTGTTGTTTATTTCATAATCATCCTGCATGAAAATGCCTCCTATTCTATTGTCATCCGTCTATTAGTGCATTTTCTTCTTCAAATTTTACTTATTTTGTTAGCACATTTTTAGTTTTATATTTAAATGTTTTTATAGATTTTATATTTTTAGGTTTTAAGTATTTATTAAAACATCTTCGTCATCATTTAAACTTTTATTTTCTTCTTTTTTAATTTTCTTTTTCATTGTTACTTTTGTTCCAATTCCTACTACGGAATGTATTTTAACTTCGTCCATAAAGCTTTCCATTATTGTAAAGCCCATTCCTGACCTTTCTAAATTGCCTTTTGTAGTGTACAAAGGCTTTCTTGCAAGTTCTACATCCTCAATTCCTTTTCCATTATCTGAAATTTCAACTTCTAAGCAATTATCTAATAATGTGGCTCTTACCTTAATTATTCCTTCTGTATCTTCATAGCCATGAATAATACAATTTGTTACTGCTTCCGATACTGCTGTTTTTATATCTGCTAGTTCTTCTATTGTTGGGTCTAACTGTGCAGCAAATGCTGCTACTGTAATACGAGCAAATGCCTCATTATTAGATTTGCTTAAAAAACTAAGTTCCATTTCATTGTCATACCTACTTTTCATTTTTCTCTCCTTTCTTAGCCTACTTTTTCTTCTTTTTGAATTGGAATTATTTTTTCAATTCCACTCATTTCTAGCACTTTGCTTATGCTTTGTATACAATGTGTAATTTCACAACTTCCACCAATTAGTTTTACTAATTTGTATCTTCCAATTAAAAGCCCTATTCCTGCACTATCCATGAAAGAAACCTTACTAAAATCAAACACAACTTTTCTAGGCATAAATCTTGTAATCTCATAATCCATTTTCCTCCTTAATTTTTCTGTAGTATGATGGTCTATTTCCTCGGTAATAAAAATATTAAGCATTTTTTCTAGTTCGTTAAATTCACTATCCATGCTAATTACCTCCTTGTTATTTGCTTGTCCTATTATACATTTTTTTCCAGTTTTTTACTAGAGTAAAACTTAGGAAGTTTTGTCGAATTATGAGAAGTTTTCGACCTTTTTTTACAAATGTTCTTTATATGAAACAAGTAAACCAGTATAAGAATAAAAACTTATACTTTAATTAAAAATGTTCAATAACCACAAAAACACACCTGCTTTTTTTACAGGTGTGTTTTTGTAGTGAGAAAAGAGTTTACTTTCTTTTACTCGGATCGTATTCGAAAGTATAAATAAGCCCTTCACAGCTTCCACTTTGAACAGGAGCAGACCAGCCAGCATCTGTAAGAGCCTTCATCACTTCCGGCTCCATCTCTTTGGTATCAATCTCAGCATCTTTAATAGTAAATCTTACTTTGACAACAATTTTTCTTTCTTTTTTGTCAAGTATTCCAATTGATGCCTTTTCTTCAAGCTCCTTAGTAGCTTTTTCAATTGCTTCTTTAACAATTGAAAGCTGACTCTTTATTCTTTCCTGCCGATTTCTTTCGAAAACTTCTTTCTGCTTTTCAGCTACCATTTTCCACATATCTGGTGCACTTGGTAGTGTAAACTCCGGGTTCCCCGTACTCATAGGAGAACCTCCTTTCTGTTTAAAATTACCCACTTTTGGGCACCTAACTTTTGTATTGTTAGGATTTTGCATAATGCTATTATACCATAACTTAACATAAAATTCAAGTGTCTATAGGCTTCCTATTCTCTCCTCATGTAGGTTTGTCAAACATATGTCACACTTTCTTACAAATATCTGTTATTGAAATACTAAGTATGTGGCTTCTGAAC
>CANRNR010000018.1 GCA_947632035.1 uncultured Clostridia bacterium
GGAGTTCAACCACAAACAGAAACAGTTTGGAGACAAGCAGATAAATACATGGTACCAAGAATGGTATATGTTAATAAAATGGATACAACAGGTGCTGACTTTATGCTTTGCGTTGATCAATTACGCAATCGTTTAAAAGCAAATGCTATTCCAATTGAATTACCAATAGGCTCAGAAGAAAACTTTAAAGGTATTGTAGACCTAGTAAAAATGAGAGCATTTATTCATAAAGACGATTTAGGAAAAGAAATCGAAGAATGTGATATACCAGCAGAATTACAAGCTCAGGCAGAAGAATATAGAGCAAAATTAATAGAAGCTGCTGCTGAACAAGATGATGAATTAATGATGAAATATTTAGATGGTGAAGAACTATCTGAGGAAGAAATCAAAAAAGGTATTAGAATTGGAACAATAGCTAATAAAATAGTTCCAGTATGCTGTGGTTCATCATATAAGAACAAAGGTGTACAAGAATTATTAAACGCAGTTGTAGATTATATGCCTTCACCACTTGATATTCCAGATATCAAAGGTGTAGACGAAAATGGAGAAGAAGTAGAAAGAAAAACATCTGATTCAGAACCATTCTCAGCATTAGCATTTAAAATTGCAACTGACCCATTTGTTGGAAAACTTTGCTTCTTCAGAGTATATTCTGGAACATTAGATGCAGGTTCAACAATATTAAATGCAAATAAAGATAAGAAAGATAGAATGGGAAGAATCCTATTAATGCACGCAAATCACAGACAAGATATTGAAAAAGTATATGCAGGTGATATTGCAGCAGCAGTTGGATTAAAAGAAGTATCTACAGGTGATACACTTTGCGACCCAGCACACCCAGTTATTCTAGAATCAATGGAATTCCCAGAGCCTGTTATTGATATCGCTATTGAGCCAAAAGATAAAGCAAATAGTGAAAAAATGGGTATTGCTCTTGCAAAACTTGCAGAAGAAGACCCAACATTCAAAACATGGACAGACCAAGAATCTGGTCAAACAATTATAGCTGGTATGGGTGAATTACACTTAGACATTATAGTAGACCGTTTAAAGAGAGAATTCAAAGTAGAGTGTAATGTAGGTAAACCACAAGTTTCTTACAAAGAAACAATTAGAAATAAAGTTAAAGTACAAGGTAAATTCATTCGTCAATCTGGTGGACGTGGACAATACGGTGATGTATGGCTAGAAATGGAACCATTAGAGCCAGGTAAAGGAATTGAATTTGAAAGCAAAATCGTTGGTGGTGTTGTTCCAAAAGAATACATTAAACCAATCGAGGATGGCGTTAGAGAGGCAGCTCAAAGTGGTGTATTAGCAGGTTACCCTGTTATAGACTTTAAAGCTACATTAGTAGATGGTTCATACCATGAAGTTGACTCATCAGAAATGGCCTTCAAAATTGCTGGATCTATGGCCTTCAAGGAAGGATGTAGACAAGGTAAATCAGTTATTCTAGAACCAATCATGAGAGTAGAAATAACAGTTCCAGAAGAATACATGGGAGATGTTATTGGAGACGTTAACTCAAGACGTGGAAAGCTAGAAGGTATGGAATCTATTCAAGGAAACCAAGTTATCAGAAGCTTTATTCCATTATCAGAAATGTTTGGTTATGCAACAGACTTACGTTCAAAAACACAAGGTAGAGGTACTTATTCAATGGAACCAAGTCATTACGAGGAAGTTCCAAAATCAGTATTTGATACAATTGTTGCATCAAGAGCTAAAAAACAAGAGTAACATTATAACAATTTACTAAATTTTGTAATAAAAATAAAACTTATAAAAAACACTTGCTTTTATAGGAAAAATAGTATAGAATACAAGTGTTACAAAACTAGATTTTAATATTAAAAAATATAAAAGTAGCAAGTGGAAACTAAAAAACAATTCCACCAAGCTAAAATAAGGAGGAAAATTAAATGGCTAAAGCAAAATTTGAAAGAACAAAGCCACACGTTAACATTGGTACAATCGGCCATGTTGACCACGGAAAAACAACAACAACAGCAGCTATTACAAAATACCTAGCATTACTAGGAAAAGCACAATATGAAGCATATGATCAAATCGATAGTGCTCCAGAAGAGAAAGCAAGAGGAATCACAATTAATACAGCTCACGTAGAATATGAAACAGAAAAAAGACACTATGCACACGTTGACTGCCCAGGTCACGCTGACTATGTTAAAAACATGATTACTGGTGCAGCTCAAATGGATGGTACAATATTAGTTGTATCAGCAGCTGATGGACCAATGCCTCAAACAAGAGAGCACATTCTTTTAGCAAGACAAGTAGGTGTTAAATACATCGTTGTTTACCTAAATAAATGTGATATGGTTGATGATCCAGAATTACTAGAATTAGTTGAAATGGAAGTTAGAGACTTACTTTCAAGCTATGATTTCCCAGGAGACGAGATTCCAATTATAAAAGGATCTTCATTAAAAGTATTAGAGAGCACATCTCAAGATCCTAACGATCCAGTATATGCTCCAATTAAAGAATTATTAGATGCAGTTGACAATTACATCCCAACACCAGATAGACCAACAGACCAACCATTCTTAATGCCAATCGAAGACGTTATGACAATTAGTGGTAGAGGTACAGTTGTTACTGGTAGAGTTGAGAGAGGTGTTGTTAAATTACAAGACGAAGTTGAAATCGTAGGTCTTGCAAAAGAATCTAGCAAAACAGTTGTTACAGGTGTTGAAATGTTCAGAAAAACATTAGACCAAGCTGAAGCTGGAGACAACATTGGTGTTCTATTAAGAGGAACACAAAGAAACGAAGTTGAACGTGGTCAAGTATTAGCAAAACCAGGTTCAATTCACCCACACACAAAATTCAAAGCACAAGTATACGTTCTAACAAAAGAAGAGGGTGGACGTCATACACCATTCTTCAATGGATATAGACCACAATTCTATTTCAGAACAACAGACGTTACAGGTGTTATCGAATTACAAGCTGGTACAGAAATGGTTATGCCAGGAGACAACGTAGACATGACAATCGAACTTATTACTCCAATTGCTATCGAAAACGGATTAAGATTCGCTATTCGTGAAGGTGGACGTACAGTAGGTTCAGGTGTAGTATCTGAAATTATTGCTTAATTAAATTTAAGCTAAATATATAAATAACAAGGGTTACAAATAATGTAATACCTTGTTATTTTTTATGTAATAAAAAACCTTGTAAAGCAAAGAAACTTAAAACTTTCTTTAAAAATCAGTATAAAAATTAATAAAATATAATGTGAAATATTTTGTAGAATAATTGACTTTTTTAGAGTTTAATTATATACTGTAAGCAACTTAAGGAAAAATAACGAATATACTAAAATATAAAGGAGAAAATCTTTAATGAATACTATGAAAAAAGTAATTCTAACAGGAGCATTGACTGTAGCAACAGTATCTATAATGGCTACATGCTCACAAGCTACTACTGTTAAAGTTACAGGAGATACCATAAACGTAAGAAAAGGTGCTTCTACAAGTTCAGAAGTAATAGCTATGTTATCTAAAGGTGTAGAGTGTGAACTTTTAGAAGAAGTAGATGGTTGGTATAAAATAAAGTATAAAAGTTATACCGGTTATATTAGCAAAGATTACTCTAAAAAAGTAGAAGATAATAGTAGTCAAAATAGTGAAAGTCCTAACTTAAGTAGTGGAAACAATAATGAAACTAGTGACAATAAAAACAATGAAACCACAAACAACAATGAAGCAAATAACCAAAGTACAAATAGTCAAACTACAGATAATCAAACTACAAATAATGAGACTACAAACAATCAAACTACAAATAGCCAAAACAATGATGAAAATGCCAATAATTCAAATAGTGAAAATGTAGACAACAATTCAGAAACAGGAAGTAATAATTCTGATGTAGAAGAGCCAAGAGAAGTAAAAGTTGTATATAAGAAATTTTTACAAAATACAGATGTAAAAATCTTACCACTAATTTATTCAAGTGAAATTGGAAATGTAAAAAAAGGTGTAGAAGTTATTATAATTACTGAAACAACAGGAGGATGGTCATATATTCAAACTGATACATTTAATGGTTGGGTAAGAACAAGCTCATTAGGAGAAGCAAAAACTGTAACTACGACTATAGGGGGAACTACAGCTACAGAAGATAACGATACTTCTGAAGAAAAAGTAGGATATGTTAATGAGCAAGGTGTTAATTTAAGAAAAGGTGCAGGAACTAATTATAATGTTGTTAAAGTTCTTTACTTAAACACTAAAGTTACAATTCTTAAAGAAGAAGGAACATGGTATCAAGTAAAAGCTGGAAATGATACAGGATATATCTCTAAAGAATTTGTATCAGATACTAAAATTACTTCAACAAGAGGAAATAGTAACACTAGAACTTTAGATGATGAGGAAAAAGAAGAAGAATCTAATTTAACTAGTGCAAGCACACAAAGTCAAAAGACAGAAAATGTGAAAGAAGAAAAAACTACTCAGAAAACAGAAACAAAAAGTACGGAGACTCAAAATAATAACACTTCTAAAACAGAAGAAACTTCAAAAGATAGTAAAAATGAAAGTACAAGTTCTAAATCAATTAACGCATCAGAAGTAATAAGTTATGCAAAAAAATATCTAGGTTGTAAATATGTGTATGGTGGAGATGGCTCAAACAAAACATTTGACTGCTCAGGCTTTACAATGTATGTATTTAAAAATTTTGGAATAAGCCTTCCACATGGTGCGACTTCACAATATAATAGTGGAAAAGGAACTAAAATTACAAAACAAAGTGATTTGAAGGCAGGAGACCTTGTATTTTTAACAGATTATGAAACAGGGGTAGGAATAGGACATTGTGGAATTTATATAGGTGATGGAGATTTTATCCATGCATCTACAACAACAAATACAGTAACTATTTCTAGTTTAAATACAATGTATAAGGGTAGATTTTATGCAGGTCTTAGAGTAATTTAGTTATATAAAAAGGATTAAATATAATTATTTTATTTAATAAAAAATGCAAAAATCATATAATTAAATAAAAAACAAATTAAAGTAATTTATTAGAATTATAAAATAAAAAGACAAAATTGGGGCAAACGAAAGGAAATTTAACAATGAAGATGTGTGTTGCCTCAATAGGAACCATTTTAGGAATTATAATGGGGCTATACTTAAAAAGTATAGCCTTTTTTGTGTTTCTAATTTCTTTTATATTTCTGTTACTAATATTTACATGTAAAAAAGTATTTATAAAGAAAAACATAACTTTATGCTTAATATTTCTTGTATGTATATTAATTTTTTATTTATATGTCGGTTTTTTAGAAAGTAAATATAACAGAATATATCAATATGATAATGATGAATTAAAGTTAGAAGCAATAGTAGTTACTGATGCAGAAAAACAGGAATATAAAGATGTATATACAATTAAGGTATTAAGTATTGAAGCTTTATCTAACAATTTACAAGAAAACAGCTTACAAGAAAAAAGCCCACAAGAAAAAAATGAGCGAATTGAAGAAGAAAATAAACTAACGTCCAAAGATAATAAGATATCTACAAAGTTACTATTATATATAAAGAAAAATTCTAATAGTATAAACCAATTAAATTATGGTGATAAAGTTGAGATTACTGGCATATATGAAAAGCCAGAAGCGGCACGAAATGAAGGCGGATTTGATTACAGTATATATTTAAAAGAGAAAGAAATTTCAGGTATTATAACTGCTAAAAGTGTAAAAGTAATAGAAAATAATAAAATAGGTTTAATTCAAAAGTGTAGTCATGATTTAAAGAAAAATTTAATAGAAAAAATAAGAGAAGTTCTACCAGAAAAAGCATCATCACTTTGTATTGGCTTAATATTAGGAGATAAATCATATATTTCAGAAGAAGTGCAAGATAGTTTTAGACAAAGCAATTTATCACATATGCTGGCTATTTCGGGTGCACATGTATCATATATATTGCTTGGAATTACTAACTTATTTCAATTCTTAAAAGTCCATAAAAGGTGGGGCAATGTTTTAGTTATATTATTTTTAGTCTTCTTTATGATGCTTGTAGGCTTTACGCCATCTGTTACAAGGGCATGCATAATGTGCATTTTAACCTTAGCCTCTAATATATTTTTTACAAAGCCTAATGTTTATACTAGCTTAGCGATTAGTAGCATAATAATATTACTTATAAATCCATATTACTTATTAGATATTGGTTTTCAGCTTTCATTTGGTGGAACAATTGGAATTATTCTACTAATGAATAGAAAGTTAGAAAAAAAGAATATAGAAAGCGAAGACAAGAAAAATATTACTAATAAAGTAATAGAAGAAAATAAAGAATGGAAATCAAAAATACTTTCAAAAATTTTTTCATATATAAAACCAATTGCTCAGGTTTCAATATCTGCAAACTTAATAATTCTTCCAATTATGGTATATCATTTTAACACTATTTCATTAACTTTCATAATTTCAAATTTATTAGCCTCACCAATACTAGCAGTTAGCTTAATAGGAAGCATGATATTTATATTTCTTCTACTCGTATTTAAACCACTAGCAGTACTTATTTCGTTTATACTAAGTCCGATTTTAGAGCTTTTAACATTTATTGCAAAAATAACAGGTAAACTTCCATTTTCACAAATCCTAATTCCAACACCAAATATGTGGCAAATACTTTTATATTATTTATTTTTAATATTATATAAATCTAAAAATCAAATAAGCGAATTAAAAAATAAATTCTCAAATAAGTCAAAAATTAAGCCTATAATTACATTTATAAAACTTAAAAAAATAATTTTAATTTTAGTAATATTTTTGATTTTAGCACCATATTTTATTAAATTTCCAATGTCAAATTTAAGCCTTAAATTCATTGATGTAGGACAGGGAGACAGCACTTTAATAGAAACACCATCGAGGAAAACAATTTTGATAGACGGTGGCGGAAGTGAAGTAGGTAGTTTTGATGTTGGAGAAAAAACACTACTGCCATTTTTGTTAGATAATAATATAATGCAAATAGATTATATGCTCTTTTCACACCTAGATACAGACCATTGCGGGCGGGCTACTTACATTGTTAGAAAAAATAAAAGTAAAAAATATCATAATTTCTAAACAAGGAAAAAATAGTGAAAATCTTCAAAAATTAGTTAGTCTAGTAAAAAGATCAAAAACAAATGTAATCAAAGTAAAAGCTGGAGATAAAATTCAAATTGATAAAAATTCTTATTTCAAAATACTTTTTCCTAAAGAGGATTTAATTTCACAAAACATTTTAAATAATAACTCAATCGTAGCTAAATTTTGTTATCAAAAAAATCTAAAAACTAATCCCTTTACAATTCTTTTCACAGGCGATATTGAAGAAATTGCAGAAAATAAATTAGTAGAGCTTTATTTAGGAACGACAGAATTAAAAGCTGACATTTTAAAAGTTGCACATCATGGCTCCAAATCGTCATCAACTCAAAGTTTTATAGAAATGGTTAAGCCTAAGATTGCGTTGATAGGTGTAGGAGAAAATAATCATTTTGGACATCCAAATGAAGGTGTTTTAGAAAGGCTTAAAGCAATTGGTGCAAGAATTTATAGAACAGATAAAAGCGGAGAAATAATGCTTACTTTGGATTATAAAGGTAGGGTTAGAATTAAAGAATTTATAGAATGAAATGAGGAAGTGGTTATGATAAAAAAGCAACTAAAAATAGTTGCAAAAAAGGAAGGAATGTTGTATAATTATGAGTAAAGTAGAAAAACTAATAAATAAATTAAAACATAAGCCAAGAGATTTTACATATGAAGAAGCAAAAAAATTATTAGAAAATTTAGGATTTATTGAATATAATAAAGGTAAAACGTCAGGTTCAAGAGTTTCATTTATAAATAAAGAAGCACATATAAAAATAGAATTACATAAACCACATCCTAATAATATACTAAAATTATATGTAATTAAAAATTTATTAGATGTTTTAAGACAAATGAAAGTAATATAAAATTTGAAGAAAGGAGAAAAATCTAATTATTTATATAATTAGATTATGTATAATATAAATGAAAAATATAATGGAATATAAAGGTTATATAGCTAAAATAGAATATAGTGATGAAGATGAGTGTTTCTGTGGAAAAGTAGAGGGACTAAAAAATGATTTAATTTGTTTTGAAGGCAATACAGTAAAGGAATTGAAAAAAGACTTTAAAGCTGCTATTGACCATTATTTAGAGTGTTGTAAAAATTTAAATGAAAAACCTGAAGTACAATGTAAGGGCTCTTTAAATATAAGACTAGGACCTAAGCTTCATACTGAAGCAAAAATAAAGTCCGAAGAAAAAAATATGTCAATAAATGAGTTTATAAAGCAAGCAGTAGCGAATTATATAAAAAATTGATGAAATTAAACTAAATATTATTAGAAAGAAGAAATAAATATGAAAGCTAAATATTCAAATCAAAAAGAGAAATTAAATATTAAAGAAATAGAAGAAGCAGCAGAAGAAATAAAAAAAGGAAATTTAGTATTATTTCCAACAGAAACTGTATATGGCATAGGAGCAAATGCTTTAGACGAAAAAGCTGTAAAAAGAATATTTGAGGCAAAAGGCAGGGCAGGAGATAACCCACTAATAGTGCATGTTTCAAATATTAAAATGGTAGAAGAAATAGTAAAAGAAATTTCAGATGTAGAAAGAAAGTTAATAAATAAGTTTTGGCCTGGACCTTTAACAATTATTTTTAATCGTAAATCAAAAGAAGTTATACCAAATGTAGTGACAGCTAATTTAGATACTGTTGGGGTACGTATGCCAAATAATGAAATCGCACTTGAACTTATAGAAAAAGCAAAAGTTCCTATTGCAGCACCAAGTGCTAATATATCAGGAAAGCCAAGTGGCACAAACGTTGAAGATATTATAGAAGAATTACAAGAAAAAGTAGATTATATTTTGGATGGTGGGTTTACAGATATAGGGTTAGAGTCAACAGTAATTAGAGTTATAGGAAATGAAATTAATATATTAAGACCTGGAAAAATTACAAAAGAAGAATTAGAAGAAGTAGTAAATGATGTAAAAGTAGATAGCCATGTTTTAGGAAAAGTAGGAAAAGATGATGTAGTTGCGTCTCCAGGCATGAAATATCGTCATTATGCACCAACTACAAGTTGTATGATGATATATAGTGATGATGAAAACAAAATGATTTCAAGAATAAATGAAGAAGTAAAAAAGTTAGAACAAGAAGGTAAAAAGATATTAATATTAGGAAAAAAAGAACATTTAGATAAATACATAGTAGATAATAAATGGAACATGGGTAATGACTTAAATGAAATTGCAAAAAATATTTTTATGCTACTTAGAAAAGTTGACAAGGAAGATTTCGACTTTGTTATAATAGAGGGTGTTGAGAGCAAAGGCTTAGGACTTGCAATTACTAATAGATTAATTAGAGCTTGCGCTTATAATTATATAATAGTGTAAAATTTATGAATAAATTTTACCAAAATTTCTCATACTAACTATAAATAGAAAAAACGGAAGGAAGTAGAAGTATGAGAAAAGAATGGATAATTGCAATAGTGTGTATTATACTATTAATATTAGGAGTAATAGCGGGGATATATGTTTATCAAATAAATAATACAAAAGACAGTAATAATCTAGATGGAAGAAAGCTAGCACAAAATAATAGTGGAAATAATGATTATGAAAATATTGATAAAGAACAAGTTGTACTTTCTACATCATGGAGCGAGGAAAGGCTTTCACCAAGCGCTAAGCTAGTTGAAAGAGAATATTTTAAAGGTTGTAATCATATAACTACTAATACAAGAGATTTGCCAAATACACTAGCAAATTGCAATGTAGAAGAATTAGCTGAAAAGTGTGATGGATGGCAAATAGAAGAATTTGCAAATAATGAAGTTACACTTTATAGGGAGCAGGACGGATTTTGTGATGAGCATTATCTAATAAAAGAGCATAATGGTGTACTTGGTATTTATACAACTGATGAAAAAGGAGAAGAAACTTTTAAAGAGGATACAGATATTCAAACAATGTACTTAACGGAAGCAGATTTAACAGAGGTTAGAAATGGGATAGAGGCAATAGGAGATGTAGAGCTTCATAGCGTGCTAGAAGATTTTGAGTAAGAGCTACTATATATATTAAAAATTATAAAAAATAAGTAAAATAGTTTTTGTGTAGCAACGCGCAGCGTTCAAGCGGAACGAAGTGAAGTGCGTTTGGAGCAACCTACATATATAATATGAAAAAATTGTATCTACAATTTTTTCATAAAAGGTTGCGACAGCAAGTTGCAAACTAAAACTATTTTACTTTATTTATTATTTTGAATTGCAGTTATTTTAAACTATAATTATTTAGCATTATCATCATTTTTTATTTTTAAATTCTCTTTTTTCAAGTATCCTTGTTTGTAGAAAGTAATGTAATACATAACAAGTGAGAATATAGTTGTAATTAAAGCTAAGTAGTATATCCATAAATCAAATTGTGGCATAGGGGCTACAGAGTTACCAGGTGCTAAAGCAATGTTATTCCAATACTTAATGAAGAATGAGCAAGCAATAGCAAAATAGAAAAGTACAGTAGCAAGCTTGCCAAACCATCTACTAGAAACAACAAGCTCTTTTCCATAAAGGAAAGATGCACCAGCTATCATAGTAGCTTCTTTTATTACAACAATTATAATAATCCAAAAAGGAATAATTCCTTTAAAAGAAATTGCCAATAACACAGAAATCTGAGTTGCCTTATCTGCTAATGGATCTACTAATTTTCCAAAGTTAGTAATAAAATTGAATTTTCTTGCAATAAAACCATCTAATACATCAGTTAAGCCTGAAAGTATAAGAAATATTAAAGCAAGTATGTATTCCTCTGTTATAATAAAATAAATTATTAAAGGTATTAAGAAAAATCGTGCTATTGTTAAAATATTAGGTATGTGCTTTGCCATATAAATATCTCCTTATTTTTCTACATTAAATTCTAGATGTGCTTCATTTAAAGTAATTGTAACTCTATTACCATTTTGAAGAGTTCCTCTTAATATCATGTCGGAAAGTTCATCTTCTAAATATCTTTGAATAGCTCTTCTTAAAGGTCTTGCACCATATTTAATATCAGTTCCTTTTTCTAGTAAAAACTTTTGAGCTTCATTTGATATATTCATAGTAATATCTTTATCAGCTAAAGCTTTTCTAGTATCATTTAACATTAAGTCTACAATCTTTAATAATTGGTCAGAATTTAATTGCTCAAATATAACAATTTCATCAACCCTATTTAAAAATTCTGGACGGAAAGTTTCTTTTAAGCTATCCATTACTTTATCTTGACTCATACGCATACCGCCAAAACCTATTGAATTAGTATTTTGGTTAGAACCTGCGTTAGATGTCATAATAATTATAGTATTTTCAAAACTAACAGTATTACCTTGACTATCTGTTAATCTTCCATCATCTAATACCTGTAATAAAATATTGAAAACATCTGGATGAGCTTTTTCAATTTCATCTAATAGAACTATTGAATATGGATTTCTTTTAACTTTTTCTGTTAGCTGACCTGCATCATCATAACCAACATATCCTGGAGGTGAGCCGATTAGCTTAGAAGTAGAATGACTTTCCATGTATTCAGACATATCTATACGAATAATAGAATTTTCATTTCCAAACATTTCATAAGCAAGAGATTTAGCAAGCTCAGTTTTACCAACACCAGTAGGACCTACAAATATAAATGAAGGAGGTCTTTTAGTGCTTTTTAAGCCTGCACGATTACGCCTAATTGCTCTTGATACAGCCTCAACAGCTGAATCCTGCCCAATAACTCTTTTATGTAAGTTGTCCTCTAAATTTAATAGCTTTTGAGTTTCCGCTTCTGTAATTTTCTTAACAGGAATTTTAGTCCAGCTTTCAATTACTTCAGCTATATCCTGAACAGTTATACTTTTTAGCTTCATTTTTTCATTTAAATCATCTATTTGCTCAATTAAACTACACTCTTTAGCTTTTAATTCGGCAGCTTTTTTATAATCTTCAGTAGAATCAGCAAGAGCAGCTTCTTCCTTTTCTTCTTGAACTGATTTTAGCTCGTTTTTCAAAACTTCTAATCTATACAATTCTTTATTATTCAAATTTATACGAGAGCAAGCTTCATCAAGAATATCAATAGCTTTATCAGGTAAAAATCTATCATGAATATATTTTTCAGACATAATAACTGCCTGTTTTATAACATCATTAGATATTTTTACCTTGTGATAATCTTCATAATACTTTTTAATACCTTCTAGAATATCGATAGAATCTGTTATAGAAGGCTCTTCAACAATAACAGGTTGAAATCTTCTCTCTAAAGCACTATCTTTTTCAATGTACTTACGATATTCTTTTAAAGTGGTAGTGCCAATTAACTGAACTTCACCATTAGAAAGAGAAGGCTTTAAAATATTTGCAGCATTCATAGAATGTTCTGCATCGCCAGCACCTATAATATTGTGAATTTCATCAATAACTAAAATAATATTTCCTAAATTTTTGCACTCATCAATAATAGCTTTCATACGAGCTTCAAATTGACCTCTAAATTGAGTACCTGCAACAATAGCTGTCATATCTAATAAATATACTTCTTTGTTTAATAATTTTGCAGGAACATTTCCACTTGCAATTTTAATAGCTAAACCTTGTGCAATAGCTGTTTTACCAACACCAGGCTCACCAATTAAACATGGGTTATTTTTAGTACGACGATTTAAAATTTGAATCATTCTTTGAATTTCTTTATCTCTACCAATTACCATATCTAATTGATTATTTTGTGCTTTTAAAGTTAAGTTAGTGCCATAAGTTTCTAAAGTTTTTCTACGTTTATCTTTTCTCTTATCTTTATCAATTTTAACCTTTTTCTTTTCACTAGAAGCTGAATTACTAGAAGTTTCATTATTAGCAGAATCACCATTAGAAGTTCCGAACATATTAGAAAAAATAGAACCTAGTGGAATAGCGCCAAATTGAATAGCACCATTTCTTTCTATATCTTCCATTTCCTCAGGATCCATATTATCCATTTGCTCAGAAATAGCATCCATATCTATATTTTCAGCCATGTTACTTACTATATTTTCAATTTGTTTAGTCATTTCACTTAAATCTTTTTCAGATAAATTGGCTTGTTTCATCATAGACTCTATTGGATTAATTCCTAATTTTTTAGCACATTCAGCACAATAACCTTTTACTTTTGAATTGCCATTTTCATCTTTTTTATTTGTAAATATCACAGCAGGATTTTTATTACATATTGAACATAACATATTTTATTTTTAGCTCCAATCTTTTTTAGTTTAAATATGTATATATAATACAACAAAATGGGTTTTAAGTCAATGGAATTTGCTGTATTTTAAAAAGCCTAAAAGTTATTTCAAAAGTTAATTTGAAAGGCTATATAATAGCTATTTGCAAGTATGTCAAATTGACATAAAGCAGCAAAAATGGTATAATATATATATGTAAATATTTTATATTTGCAAATTTAGCCCCCTTATAAGGAGGAAGGGTAGAAAGGTCAAACAACAGTCAAAAACAACTATGTTTAAAACAAAGGAGATTACATTATGAAGAAGAAAAACGAAATCATTATTACGATCGTACCCTACGAAGAGGACAAGAAAATCATCATTCGGAAAGAAATCAGCAATATATTTACTGAGGAAGAGATGACTAGAGTAATAGCTCCTTTTTTAAAGGAGAATATAGAATCTGTCAAAATCATTAGCCCAGATGATGACTTTCTTTTAAGTGGCAGACCATTTCTGGGTTGCTGGAATATGGTAAGGCTAGACCTGTCAAAGGTTAAGCATTTATTAGAAATTTCTCATAGTATGCTTGATGGCTGTGGGGGTATCCGAAGAGTAAAATACCCTAGAAATTGGTAAAACATCTACTTAATGCAAAAAAATCGCGAGTTAATTCTCGCGATTTTCATTTTTTTTATATATAATATAGAACAATAAAAAAATGTATGGTATAATTATTAAATAATAGGGAAAATTGAAAAATACATTATTTGGTTTATAGGTAATTCCATATAAAACCTAAATATATTATAAAGGATGAAATTTAAATATGCCAAAGTATAAAATTATGTATATAGTAATTGGTATTATATGTGCTATTGCAATTATTATAGGAATTTATGTGCAATTTTTTGTACAAGACCAAGATAAGAACAATTTGATTTTACCTACATTAAATGTGTTAGGTGGAGATGAACAAACAGATAAAACACAAGAAGAAATAAAAGCACAATTTATGGGGCTATTTACAAACCAATTTTTATCAGAAAATAATAGTAATATAAATATAACTAAATTAGATTATACAAAAGATATTGTTTATACTGCATATGAAAGTCATGAACAAAATGAAAACTATGAAGTTGATATCTATTTACCAGTAATTAATATATCAGCAGATATACCAATAAATTTTAATAATAATACACAATCAATATTTGCAAATAAAGCTGCCGAAATTTTAAGCAATCAAAATACAGAAAAGACAATTTATAGCGTATATTATACTGCAAATATAACTGGAAATATTTTATCAGTAGCTATAGAGTCAAATTTGAAAGTTGGAAATAATCCCCAAAGAGTAATAGTTCAAACATATAATTATAATTTATTAACTGGAGAAGAAGTAAAACTTGTAGATTTAATAGCAAGCAAAAATATACTTAGAAGCGATGCTCATAAAAAGATTATGGATGTAGTTCAAAAGGCAGATGATAATGCTAAAAAATTACTTGAATCAGGATATAGTGTATATAGCAGAGATTTAACTAGTAGTATATATCAAATAAATAATATAAATACATTCTTCTTAGGAAAAAGTGGAGACTTATATGTAATATTTCCATATGGAAATAACAATTATACATCAGAAATGGATGTATTATGGTTTGAATAATATGGGCTAATTTAAGTAATACTTATTAAGTAAAATTTGCTTGATATAAAGAAGTATTCTTATATTTTAATTTTACTAAAAACATAAATTAATTATTTTTATAAAAAGTTAAATTAGAACAAAAGGAAAAATAAAGATGTCTAAAAATCTACTAATTACTGAAAAGCCATCTGTAGCTATGGAATTTGCAAAAGTACTAAATTGTGGTGGAAACAGAAAAGATGGTTATATAGAATCAGACACTTGGATTATCACATGGTGTGTTGGACATTTAGTAACAATGAGTTACCCTGAAAAATATGATGAAAACTTAAAGTTTTGGAGATTAGACACACTACCATTTATGCCAAAAGAGTATAAATATGAAGTAATACCAAATGTAGAAAAACAATTTAATATAGTAAAAAGCCTACTAATTAGAGAAGATGTAGGCTGTATTTATGTTGCAACCGACTCTGGGCGAGAAGGAGAATACATTTATCGTTTAGTAGAAAATCAAATAGGAAAAGTAAATGCTACAAGAAAAAGAGTATGGATAGATTCACAGACAGAAGAAGAAATAAAAAGAGGAATTAATGAAGCAAAAGATTTATCAGAATATGATAGCTTATGCAACTCTGCATACCTTAGAGCAAAAGAGGATTACCTTATAGGAATAAATTTTTCAAGGCTCCTTTCAATAATTTATGGAAGACGAATGGCAAAAGATATAGGAGAAGAAAAAATTTCAATTTCTGTTGGTAGAGTTATGACCTGTGTACTAGGAATGGTAGTACAAAGAGAAAGAGAGATTTTAAGCTTTAAAAAGACACCATATTATAAAATAATAGGAACATTCGGAAATGAAGGAAGTTCTTTTTCAGCAGAATGGAAGGTTACAGAAAAATCTTCACTTTTTGAATCAGCTAAACTATATAATGAAGCGGGCTTTAAAAGCGAAGAAGAGGCTAAAAAATTCATTGTATCACTTGAAAATAAAAAGGCAGTTATAACAGAAGTTAAGAAATCAAAAACAAAAGAAAATGCGCCACTTCTTTTTAACTTAGCAGAAATTCAAAATGAAGCTACCAAGCGTTTTAAAATAAAACCAGATGAAACATTGGATATAATACAAAATTTGTATGAAAAAAAGTTAGTTACATACCCTAGAACAGATGCAAGAGTGCTATCTACTGCTGTTGCAAAAGTAATATCAAAGAATTTAAATGGACTTGCAAAAGGATTCCATGATGAAGAAATACAAGGCTACCTTAAAAAAATGGCAGAAGAAAAATATTCAACAAATTTAGTGAAAACCAAGTATGTAAATGATAGTAAAATTACGGACCACTATGCAATAATTCCAACAGGACAAGGCTTTGAAAATTATGATAGCTTGCCAGAGCTACATAAGCAAATGTACAGAGTAATAGTAAAAAGATTTTTAAGCATCTTTTTCCCACCAGCAGAATATAGCAAAATATCAGTTACGATAGAAGTTGAAAATGACGATTTTAGGGAGCAATTTTCTGCAAGTGGTAAAGTTTGTGATAAAAAAGGATTTTTGGAGATTACTAAAGGGGAAGAAAATAAAGATAATTCAAATAAAAAGCTAAGTATAAATAATCAAGAAAAATATGCAAGTAATATTGAAATGCAAATAAATGAAAAGAGTATTGATAAAAAAGGTGAAAGCCAAGCAGATAAAAAGAGCATTGATAAAAATAACGAAAGCCAAGTAGATGAAAAAAGTATTGATACCAATAATAAAAGTCAGGAAAATTTAATAGAAAATGCAAATGAAGAGAGCGAAGAAGAAAATAACTTAGACATTTTGAAGAAACTAAAAAAAGGTGAGCAAATAGGTGTGATAAACTATGAGACCAAAACATCAGAAACATCTCCACCAACAAGATATAATTCAGGCTCAATGATACTTGCGATGGAAAATGCAGGAAAGCTAATTGAAGAAGAGGAGCTAAGAGAGCAAATAAAAGGAGCAGGAATAGGTACAAGTGCAACAAGAGCAGAAATAATAAAAAAGTTAGAAAGAATAGGCTATATTGCAATAAATACAAAAACACAAATAATTACACCTACTGTAAAGGGAGAAAAAATTTATGATATAATTTTTCAGTCAATGCCTGACATGTTAAACCCAAAGCTTACAGCAAGTTGGGAAAAGGGCTTAGACATGGTTGCAAAAAAAGAAATTGAGCCAGATGAATTTATGAAAAAATTAGAGGCATATATTCATTCTAAAATAGATAAGTTAGTAGTTAGAAGGTAATATAAAAATAAACAAAGGAGAAGAAATAATGAAAATAGGTTTAGCACTATCAGGTGGCGGAGTAAAAGGAGCTGCCCACATAGGCGTTTTAAAAGCATTAGAAGAAAATAATATTAAAGCATCTGTAATAGCAGGTACTAGTATAGGAAGCATAGTATCAGCTTTATATGCAATGGACTACACATCGGATGAAATGTTAAAATTATTTCAGTATTTTTCTAAAAGCATTTTAAAAGCAGACCCAAGATATTTATTTTCAAATATAAGAACAACGAAAAGTATTTTAGGAAATGGTCTTATTTCAGGTGAAGCAATAGAAGAAATTATGAATGAGTGTGCAAGACTAAAAGGCTATAAATACATTAAAGATATTCAAATGCCAATTTCAATACCAACAGTGGACATCAAAACAAGAAAAAAATATGTATTTACTAACCAAAAAATAGATAAGGACTGCTATATTTCAAACATAGAAATAGGAAAAGCAGTAAGAGCAAGTTGCAGTTACCCCGGGCTTTTTGCACCACTAGAATATGAAGACAAGATATTTGTAGATGGTGGTGTACTTAACAATATTCCAGAAGAAGAATTATCTTTATTAGGTGCAGAAAAAATTTTAACAGTAAGATTCCCTGCAAAAGATGGCGAAGACCCTAAAAATGCAATTGACCTATTATTTAGGTGTGTAGATATTATATTTGATGATAGAGATACTTGTAAATTAAAGAGTAGCAATTATATTCTTGATATAGCGCTAAATTCATCTACTGTGTTTGATGTTAAAAAGATTGATTTTTGCTATGCTAAGGGTTACAAGATAGCAAATCAAAATATGGAAAAGATTAAAGAAAAGTTAGAAATAATGTAAAAATGTGAACAAGTTAAGGCAATTAGAAATAGAAGTAATAATTGTAAAGTATGAAAGAATTTACACAACACAAGTGTAAAAGGAGAGAACTTTGAAATTTCAGAGTCTCTTCTTTTTTTAAAAAAATATAAGAACAAAATTTCGCAAAAACTATTGAAAAGGATTTAGAAATATGATATAAATTTAAGAAATAAAAAAGAATTTGAGTTGCTTGGAATTTCCGGACAAACTAAGAAAGAGAGGTAAAAACATGGAACAAGATAATCAATTAAAAATATTTGAAGATAAAAAAATTAGAGCAAAATGGGATGAGGAACAAGAAAAATGGTATTTTTCAATAGTAGATGTTGTGGCTGTTTTAACAGAGAATGATTATCAAAAAGCAAGGACTTATTGGAAAGTGTTAAAAAGCAGACTATTAACGGAGGGAAATGAAACGGTTACAAATTGTAACCAGTTGAAAATGATGGCATATGATGGGAAATTAAGATTAACTGATGTGGCTAATATAGAGCAAATTTTAAGATTAATTCAATCAATTCCTTCTAAGAAAGCGGAGCCTTTTAAATTGTGGTTAGCACAAGTTGGAAAAGAAAGAATAAATGAAGCATATGACCCAGAAATTGCAATAAATAGAGCATTGGATATATACAGGAAAAAAGGTTATATCAGATAAAAACGCTAAAGAGATAAGGAAACTAAAATAATTTACATAAATATACTTGAAAAAATCAAGAAACGGTGTTATATTATTAACATAATGGCAAGAGCCATATAGAAACCGATTAAAATATTAGCAGGAGGAGGCAAAAGACATGAAAGATCGGTATAAAAAATTTGTGTATGAAGATGAAAGAGGTACATCTATTGAGGTTAATGCCTCAAAAGGAAGAACTTTGAAAGTCTTAGAAGGAGCAGACGGAGAGTTAATTATCAGAGAGATGAACGATGATAAAGCTAAATTTATTCCCAAAATCTATTTAAACTATGCTGATCCACCAATTTTAGATGGATACAAGCATGTTTGTGGAGAATGGAACAATGGCTTTGTAATTGAAAGAATCTCTGATGGAAGTCAGTTCGTGTGGATTCCTGTAGGAAGCCTAGATTCTGATGGAACACTTGACGGCGAGCATTTTTCTGAAAAATTTGGCAGAAGAAACTATCGGAATTATAATTTTTCGGATAGCGGATACCATGAACCTTTAGAATGTGAACTGCTTGAGCAACTTGAAAGTGTTAAAAAATACGGGGGATTTTATATTTCTCGTTATAACATTTCCAAAAATTCAGAAGGACAGCCACAGTCTGTAAAAGGAGTTAAGCCATGTAGATCCATCAATTTTAACGATACTAAGGAAGCGGCAGCTACTATCGAAAACAATGAAGCAGTTAAGAGTCATCTAACTTTTGGGGCAGAATATGATTCGGTATTAGCATGGTTTATCAAATCAGGGGCAAAAACACTTAAAGAAATTGCAGAAGGTTCTAGCCAATGTGGTAATTATCGGTATTCTGCGATAGAAATAGTTAAAACAGGAAGTCATGAAGAATGGCGTACTAATAACATTTATGATCTTGCAGGTAATGTGCGTGAATTGACACAAGAAAAGTTTGGTAGTTTGTATTATGTTATCCGTGGTGGTAATTGCTACAGTCATGGTTTCATTTTTCCTGTTGCCTATCGTAGTTGTTACGATCCTGAGCGTATCAATCCTAATGACGACTATAGCGACCTTAGTTTTCGTGCTGTGCTTTGCATAAAGTAGTACTAACTACTGTAAACTCTTATGTTTGATTTGTAAGCTCACGAAAATAACTGCACAAATTTGTTTGTAAACACAAGTGTAAAAGGAGAGAACTTTGAAATTTCAGAGTCTCTCTTTTTTTGAAAAAATATAAGAACAAAAATTCGTAAAAACTATTGAAAGGGATTTAGAAATATGATATAAATTTATTAAATAAATTAAAAACTAGAATGAAAGGAATGGTGAACATTTATGGGAAATGATTTAGTAAATAAAACAGAAAAAGATTTTGAAAGTATCAAACGCGTAGATGAAAACGGGACTGAATTTTGGTATGCTAGAGAACTAATGGTAATGCTTGAATATAGTAAATGGGGAAATTTTATTAAAGTAATTGATAAAGCAAAAGAATCCTGTAAAAACAGTAATATCAATATATTGGATCATTTTGCCGACGTCGGCAAAATGATAATAGTAGCAAAAGGGGCAGAAAGAGAAATTGAAGATTATAAATTAACTAGATATGCATGTTATCTTATAGCACAAAACGGAGATAGTAGAAAAAAAGCAATAGCTCTTGCCCAAACTTATTTTGCAGTACAAACTAGAAAACAAGAAATATCAAGACAAGAATATGAAAGTTTAAGTGAAGATGAAAAAAGATTATACACTAGAAAAAATGTAAAAGATAAAAATAAATATTTATTTGATACAGCAAAGCTAGCAGGTGTAAAAAATTATGGAAAATTTAATAATTATGGTTATAGAGGATTATATAACGGAGAAACAGCAAAAGACATTGCAAATAGAAAAGGTATATCTGAAAAAGAAGATATATTAGACTATATGAGTAGTACAGAACTTGCAGCAAATTTATTTAGAATTACGCAAACTGACGAAGTCTTAAAAAATAAAAATATTAATAATGAAGACGATGCTTGCAAAACTCATCATAATGTAGGACAAGCTGTTAGACAAACTATAAAAAGAATAGGTGGTACTATGCCAGAAGACTTACCAACTCCGAGCAAAAGTGCAAAAAAGATTGAAGAAGAAAAGCAGAAACAATTAAAATCTAATACGAAAAAAAGTCTAAAATAAATTCATTACATTCACCTTTTATGGAAAGCAAACATAATATATAGCAAAATAAAAACAGAAAGGGTGAAACAAATGGCAAGCTACATAATAGAAGGAGGAAGAAAATTAGAAGGAGAAGTAACAATATCAGGCTCTAAAAATGCCTCTTTGCCAATTATAGCAACAAGTATTTTAAATGCAGGAACCACAAAATTATATAACATTCCAAACATTCATGATACACAAATTACCCTAGAAATTTTAAAATATTTAGGATGTAAAATAAAAAAGTCTCATGGAAAAATAGAAATAAATAGTAAAAATATAAATAAAAAAGAGATTCCAGAACATTTAATGAATCAAATGCGTTCAACTGTTATACTTGCGGGAGCAATAATAGGAAGATTTAAAGAAGCAAAATTTTCATATCCTGGTGGATGTGACATTGGAGCAAGGCCTATAGACCTACATTTGAACGCTTTTCAAAAATTAGGAATAAATATTAGCGAAAACTCTGGATTTATTACATGCAAATGTGATAAAATAATAGGTGCAAATATTAACCTCGATTTTCCAAGTGTGGGAGCAACCGAAAATATTATTCTAGCAAGCATTTATACAGAAGGCACAACACAAATTACAAATGCAGCAATGGAGCCAGAAATAGTGGATTTGGCGAAGTGCTTAAATAAGATGGGTGCAAAAATAGAGGGTGCTGGAACAAATGAAATAAAAATTACAGGGGTTCAAAAATTAAAAGATATAAGTTATAGCGTAATGGAGGACAGAATAGAAGCGGGTACTTTACTTTGTGCAGGTGCAATTACAGGTGGAAATATAAGTTTTCCATATAGAAATCCAGAGCATTTAACACCAATTATTCACAAATTAGAAGAAACAGGATGTAATATTAAAATAGCAAACAAAAAAATATATCTTCAAGCACCAAAAAAGCTAAAAGCAGTTGATATAAAAACACTTCCATACCCGGGTTTCCCAACAGATATGCAGTCTATATTTGCAAGTGTTCTAACAATTGCAAAAGGTACATCTGTAATAATTGAAAACATTTTTGAAAATCGTTATCGTTATACTGCAGAGCTTAAAAAAATGGGAGCAAAAATTACTATTGAAGGGAAAACTGCAGTTATTAAAGGAGTAAGAAGGCTATCAGGTGCAAAGGTAAAATCTACAGATTTAAGAGGTGGAGCATGTTTAGTATTAGCAGGTTTAGCAGCCAGAGGAATAACTGTAGTAACAGATATAGAGCACATTTTAAGAGGTTATGAAGGATTAGAAAAGAAATTAAATGCATTAGGTGCTAAAATTATTAAAGAAGGAGAAAAATAGATGGTTAAAAAGCAAAAGAAGAAAAAAGAAAATACAAAAGATAATTCCTCTTTTGATTTAGATAATGAAATCATAATTGGAATTACACCATTAGAAGATAACAAGCCTTTAAAAAATAAAAAAAGTACTACTAATGCAAGAAACAAAAAGATAAAAGATAGAGATTCAATAAATAAAAAAGCAAAAGATAAAAGGCAAAAAACTAAAAAGTTAGCTGATAAGAAAAAGAAAGGCAATACAAAAAAAATTGAAGATGATGACGAAAAGATACCAGATGAGCTAGCTATAGAAATACAAGGAATAAAAATAAAAGATGAAAAAAATAGCAAAAATATTAAAAACAAAAAAGTAAATAGAAAAGTAAAAAAGAATAGACAGGAAGACAACAAAAAAGATAATAAAAAAAATAATAAAAAATCAAATAAAACAGTAAACAAAAGAAAAGAAGAAAAGTTACAAAGAGCAGATCAATTAGTAGAAAATGATAAAAATGTTAAAGAAGCAGATATAGCAAAACAAAAAAGAATGTCTACTTTTCATATAGTTAAATGGACAAGCTTAGTAATTATTATAATAGCAACAGGTATATACTTTATGCTATCACCATTTTTTAATATAAAAGAAATAAATGTACAAGGGATAGAAAGACTTACAGCAGAAGAAGTAATAAGTTTATCAAGGATAAATTTAGATGAAAACACTTTTAAAATTCAAGCTAGTGAAGTTCAAAAGTTAATTAAACAAAATGCATATGTTGATAATGTTTATGTAAAAAGGAGATTACCAGACAAAATTGAAATACAGGTAATAGAGAGAAAACCTACATTCATGATTTTATTTGGAAATGCATATGTATATTTAAATAACCAAGGATATTTATTAGAAGTAGCAAAAGAGCCACTTGAAATTCCTGCAATAGTAGGATTCGTAACTCCAGAAAATGAAATACATGAAGGAAATAGATTATGTAGTGAAGATTTACAAAGATTGGATCAAGTTTTGCAAATAATGAAATCTGCTGAAAGTAATGGAATAAAAGACCTTATTACTAAAATAAATATACATGATAAGCAAGACTATATATTAGAACTAAAAAGTGAGAAAAAGACAGTTCATATTGGAAATACTACAAATTTAAGTACAAAAATGTTGTATGTGGATAGCATTTTAAATGAAAATAAAGGTGTAGAAGGAGAAATCTTTGTTAATACAGATTTAAATAATAAGGGAGCAATCTTTAGAAAGAAAATTTAAACCTAACTTTAGAATAATTATTAATATGTTAGTAGGAAGGAGAAGATTTAATGCTTAAAAAGCAAATATCAATTACATTAGGAATAATGTGCTTTGCATTAACAATGGCAATTGTAATACAGTTAAGAACTGTACATAGTAGTACTTCAACAGTTCCACAATCTTTGGTAGAAGATAGCCTAAGAGATGAAGTATTAAGGTGGAAAGAAAAATATGATAATGCATATGCAGAGCTAGCAATTTCAAACAAAAGGTTAGAGGAGGTAAGAAAACTTGCCACTCAAAATGATATTACATCAATGGCTAAACAACAAGAAATAACAGAAAGTAATATGTTATTAGGTTTAACGGAAGTAACTGGTCCGGGATTTGAAATTATCTTATCAGATAATAATACAGGACTTACTTCAGAAGGAAATAAAGTATTGGATATAACTAGCCAAATTGTACATTATGACGATTTGTTGCAAGTAGTAAATGCTCTAAATAATGCAGGTGCAGAAGCAATATCTATAAATGGTAATAGAATAATACAAACTACCGCGATTACTTGTGAAGGAAATATTATAAAAATAAATGGTCAAAGAATAAGCTCACCATTCGTAATTAAAGCGATTGGTTCTCCTGCAATACTTTCAGGCTCTCTTACCATGATAGGTGGCTACCTATATCTTATGGAAGAAGATGGCGTAAATGTACAAACAAATCAGTCAGATAATTTAGTTGTAGAAGCATACAATGGCGTTATTAGTTATAAATACATAAAATCAAAGAAATAGGGGTGTAAGGTTTTGAAAAAAGAAAAGAAAAATGAAATTATAATGAATGTTATAATTGGCGCAGTATGTGTTGTTCTTTTTGCTGTTATGTTTATGCAATTTAAAACCATTGAAGAAACCGATATCACCGCTATTGAAAACATGAGAGAAACTGAATTAAGAACAGCTATTGCAGAATGGAAAGGAAAATACGAAGAAGCAGAAGAACAGCTAGAGGAAAATAGAAAGTCAATTATAGAATATGAACAAACAATAGAAGATAATGGAGAAGCATCTGAACTTGTAGATAAAGACTTAAAGGAAGCAGATATGAAACTTGGTAGAACTGATATATATGGAGAAGGAATTGAAGTTACAATAAAAAATACTGATGATTATCAAGTTAGAGCAATTGATTTAATAGATTTAGTAAATGAATTAAGATATGCAGGTGCAGAAGCAATCTCAATAAATGATGTGCGTATTTTTAGTACTAGCTATATAGTACAGCCAACAGATGGATTAACTCTTGTAAGTGATCAAAGAATAACATCTCCTTTTGTTATAAAGGCAATAGGAAATCAAACATATTTATCTAGTAGCTTAAGCTTGAAAGATAGTGGTTATATAGATAGAAATAAAGCAAGGGGAATGGATATAGATTTAGAGACCAAAAATAGTATTCAAATATTAAAGAATACAAGCAATAGAGAAGTAAAATATATGAAGGAAGGGGAAAAATAATATGATTTTAATTGCAATTGTAATAGGATGTATTTTAGGAGCGGTTATAGGAATTTATGCACCAATGGTTCCATACACATACTCAGGTTATCTAGCTATTGCTATAATTGCTGCATTAGATTCTGTTTTTGGAGGAATTGCTGCAACGCTAAATAAAAATTTTGATTTAAAAATATTTGTTACAGGATTTTTTGGAAATGCTATTTTATCAATATTACTTACATATTTAGGACAAAAGTTAAATGTAGATATTTATTTAGCAGCAATAGTAGTTTTTGTAGGAAGGATGTTTAATAATTTAGCAATAATTCGTCGTTATTACTTAAATAAATGGACACCAAATAAAAAAGAAGATAATGAAAATTCTGCTAAAATACAAAAATAAAACATAGGAATAATTTTTATTTTGAATAAGGATAATTATATAAAATCTAGGAATAATTTGATAATAATCGACATATTACAAACATATTACAAAAATATTACAAATTTATTACAAAATTCTATTGACTTTTTTCGAAAAATGTAATATTCTTTACCCAGTAATTATTTAATTATCTTACTATGGCAAAATATAACGAAATAACAAATGACGAACTATATTAAGACAATCAAAATGGAGGAATGAGTTTTGGCGGTTGGAGATATAATTGTAGGAATTGACATTGGGACTTCCAAGGTTAGCCTAGTAATTGGAGAAGTTAATAGCTTTAATCAAATTGAAGTCATTTGCACAGCCAGTCATAAATGTAATGGAATAAAAAAGGGAAAAATAGTAGATGAAAATGAAATTGCTAAATTAATTCATCGTTCAATAAAAGAAGCAGAATCAGAAGCAGGTTTAAAAATTAATTCTGCATATATCAATATTCCAGGAAAATATGTTACAATCGTGCAAAATAGTATTTCAAAAGAAGTAAAAGATAGATTTGCAGGAATTTCAGCAAAAGATGTTGCAAATGCAATAATGCAAGTGAAAGATATTGATGTTCCTGATGATAAGCAAATAATAGATGTTGTAGAAAATCAATTTATTCTAGAAAATGGTAAAATTGTAACAGACCCAATAGGAAATTTAAATGCTAGCTTTACCTTAAAAGCTCAAGTTATATTAGCTGATAAAGAATATATGAGACAGATTGCAACAATATTTAGAAAAGCAAACTTAGATATAGATGGACTAGTCCCAACAACATTAGCTCAAAGAAGCATAGCTTTAGATACTAACGAATTAAATGACAATGTAATGCTATTAGACATAGGAGCAGGTAATACAGATATAGGAGTATTTGAAGGTTCAAACTTTGTATATACAAATACAATTCCATTAGGTGGAGATAACATTACAAACGATATAGCAGTTGTTTTAAATATATCAACTGAAGAAGCAGAAAAATTAAAAAGACAATACAGTCTAGCATTAAAATCATTTATAGATAATGATAATGAAATCTTGCTTACAACTTGTAAAGATGAAAAT
Organism: uncultured Clostridia bacterium; assembly: GCA_947632035.1. GTDB lineage: Bacteria > Bacillota > Clostridia > TANB77 > CAG-508 > CAG-273. The sequence goes on from CANRNR010000018.1 coordinate 26,612, forward strand.
GGAAAGAAAATAATTAGAAGTTCACAATTAATTGAAATAATGGAAGCAAGAATAGAAGAAATGTTTTCAATAATAAATAAAGACATTACAGCCCAAGGAATAAAATCTAGAATAAATAATGTTGTTTTGATAGGACAAGGAATTACCACTATTAACAAAAGTGATGTAGCAGGAAAAATTATTCTAAATATTCCAGTAAAAATTGCAACAGGAAGACTAATTAGTGTAGTAAGACCAGAATACAGAGCAGCATACGCATTAGTAAGATATGTAGCATCAAGACCATTTGCAAAAACAGTAGGAAGTAGCATAGATTCAGATGCAGATGAAAGTATGTTTAAAAATTTAATGGAAAGAATTAAAGAATTCTTTTATTCGTAAAATTTAAAGCAATAAATTAACAAATTTGATTTAAGCTTAAAAATAAAAAAGTACATAAATTTTATAATATTGATTTTAATTTTAAATTAAATATAAATTTTAAGGTTACAAAAACCGTAAGAAAGGAATTAGGAGGAGAGAAGCTTTATGATGATGGATAATAATATGGAAGATAACACAATGTTAGACGGAACAGCTACAATCAAAGTAATTGGTGTAGGTGGCGCAGGAAACAATGCTGTAAACAGAATGGTAGAGTCAGGAATTAAAAATGTAGAATTTATAGCAGTAAATACAGATAGACAAGCTCTACTACTTTCAAAAGCAGCAACTAAGATACAAATAGGGGAAAAAATTACAAGAGGTTTAGGAGCAGGAGCAAATCCTGATATTGGAGCACAAGCTGCTGAAGAAAGCAAAACAGAAATAGCAGAAGCACTTCGTGGAGCAGACATGGTATTTGTAACCGGAGGTATGGGCGGTGGAACAGGAACTGGTGCCGCACCAATAGTAGCAGCTGCTGCAAAAGAAATGGGAATATTAACAATAGGTGTTGTAACAAAACCATTCACATTTGAAGGAAAGAAAAGATTATCACAAGCAGATAGAGGAATTGAAAGCATGAAAGGCAAAGTTGATACATTAGTAGTAATTCCAAATGACAAATTACTACAAATTATCGACCGCAAAACTTCTATAGTAGAAGCATTCAAAATGGCAGATGATGTATTAAGACAAGGTGTACAAGGTATATCAGACTTAATTGCAATCCCAGGATTAGTAAACCTAGACTTTGCAGATGTTAAAACAATAATGTTAAATACAGGAATGGCACATATGGGTATTGGTAGAGCATCTGGAGAAAACAGAGCAGAAGATGCTGCAAAACAAGCTATTCAAAGCCCATTACTAGAAACATCTATCGAAGGAGCAAGAGGAGTCATTATTAATATTACTGGTGGACACAACTTAGGATTACATGAAGTTAACACAGCAGCAGAATTAGTACAAAGAAGTGTAGACCCAGAAGCAAACATCATCTTCGGTGCAGTAATTGATGACAGCTTAGATGAAGATATTGTTATCACAGTTATTGCAACAGGATTTGATAAAGAAGAAGGACCATTATCAAGCAATATTCCAGTAGGAGATATAATAGACAAAGCATGGGACAAAAAATTAAACTCAATCCCAACAACAACAGATAGCTCAAGTTCACAAGGAGATATCGAAATTCCTACTTTCTTAAGAAACAACAAAAGACTTAATAAATAGCTAACTATATTGTTAATCATATATATTTCTCCTTTGCATAAACATAAATTAAAAAATCGCCTAAATAATAGGCGATTTTTTGTATAAATAAACCAATTTTATAATGTGGCAGTTTGCAAGTATTGAATATACGAATTTATCAATACGCGAATTTGACTACATCTATTGTAATATACATAAAATCATGATATAATCATGCATATAAAATTTAACCAAATACATCGTTCTATTAGAACAAAGGAGGAGCATTATGAAATTAAAACGGTTTTTAACTATCATTGCATTACTCATTCTTACAATGATTATGCTAACAGGGTGTGGGGAAAAGGACACAAATCCTAAGGTATTAATGAAATTTGATAGCCAAACAATAACCTTAAAATCAGACCAAAAAGGTTATGCCTATCTTGAAATTAATGTTAAAGATGGAGATTATGAAGTTACTTTTGAAGAACGCTTCAAAGTCTCTAAAAATAAAACATTAACTATAGGGATAGAAGATATTGAAAAAGATTTCTTTAGTAAAAATGCACAAATATGTAATGTAGCAGTAGTTAAAGCTACTAGCGTAGTGTATGAATTGGCTATAATTTGGTTTTACTTTATACCTGCAATTATCCTTATTGCTTTTATGGTGGTTATTATTGTGCAAAAAGATAAAAACCGAAGAAACAACACCTAAGTAAAATTACTTAGGTGTTGTTTCTTGTGATTTTAATGCTAATTTTGTAGATAAGTTTTTAAAACGACATCCATAAAATGACATACTTTTCAAAAATAAGAGAGTATAATAAAAGTGTAAAATAGCAAAATTATTTATTTTAAATGAAATGCAATAATTATATAAAATACAAAAAGTTTGCAATGTATTGCAAACTTTTTTAAAAGAAAAGCAATATTTGCAATCTGAAGAAAAGTATTATGCAACTTATGTAACAATGAGATATTCTATATTAGGAAGATTTAACCATATCTATTGTAATATACATAAAATCATGGTATAATCATGCATATAAAATTTAACCAAATACATCGTTCTATTAGAACAAAGGAGGAGCATTATGAAATTAAAACGGTTTTTAACTATCATTGCATTACTCATTCTTACAATGATTATGCTAACAGGGTGTATGGAAATGGAAACAGACGCTAAGGGATTGCTGAAATTTGATGACAAGAAAATAAGTATAACCCCAGACAAATACAATTATGTCTATCTTGAAATTGATGTTAAAGATGGAGATCTTGAAGATACTTTTACAAAACGCTTCGAAGTCTCTAAAAATAAAACATTAACTATAGGGCTAGAAGATATTGCAAAAGATTTCTTTAGTGAAAATGCGCAAATATGTAATGCAAAAATTGTTAAAACTACTAAAGAAATAATAGGAACAATGATAATTGTGATTGTGCTATTTATATTTATTATAATTATGCTGATTCTTCAATTCTTCGATTCTTTTAGGCGTACTTCATACAGAGTATGTATCTATTATTAGTATAAAAACCGAAGAAACAACACCTAAGTAAAATTACTTAGGTGTTGTTTTTTGTGTTTTTTATGCTGATTTTGTAGATAAGTTTTTAAAACGACATCCATAAAATGACATACTTTTCAAAAACAAGAGAGTATAATAAAAGTGCAAAATAGCAAAAATATTTATTTTAAATTAAATGCAAATAATTATATAAAATACAAAAAGTTTGCAATATATTGCAAACTTTTTTAAAAGGAAAGCAATATTTGCAATCTGAGAAAAGTATTATGCAACTGATGTAACAATGAGATATTCTATATTAGGAAGATTTAACCATATCTATTGTAATATACATAAAATCGTGATATAATCATGCATATAAAATTTAACCAAATACATCGTTCTATTAGAACAAAGGAGGAGCATTATGAAATTAAAACGGTTTTTAACTATCGTTGCATTACTCATTCTTACAATGATTATGCTAACAGGGTGTCAGGAAGCAGAAATAGACGCTAAGGTATTGCTGAAATTTGATAACCAGCAAATAAGCATAAACACAGACAAATGCAATTATGTCTATCTCGAAATTGATGTTAAAGATGGAGACTATGAAGATACTTTTACAAAACGCTTCAAAGTCTCTAAAAATAAAACATTAACTATAGGGCTAGAAGATATTGCAGAAAATTTCTTTAGTGAAAATGCACAAATATGTAATGTAAAAGTTGTTGAAACTACTAAAGAAATGATTGGAGCAGTTATAATTGTGATTGCGATAGTGACAATTTTTAGTCTTGTACTATTCATACTGTTTGAAAGACCATAAGAACCGAAGACACAACACCTAAGTAAAATTACTTAGGTGTTGTTTTTTGTGTTTTTAATGCTAATTTTGTAGATAAGTTTTTAAAACGACATCCATAAAATGACATACTTTTCAAAAACAAGAGAGTATACTAAACATGCAAGATGAAAAAAAGATTAAAAATGAGGAATAAGGATGACAATATATTTAGATGTAGTGCTATTAGAAAATATATGCATGAACTATATCATTTTATTTGCAACCGCTTACATAATGAAACTAAAAAGAAAACATATAAGAATTTTTCTATCTAGCTTGCTAGGAGCAGTATATTCAGTAGTTTATTATTTAGAAATACTGCCAATATACTCAAACTTTATTATGAAAATGCTACTCTCAGTTGGAATGGTATATATTGCATATAAGCCTGAAACTATTAAAGGTTTAGTAAAGCAGTTAATAATTTTTTATTTAACATCATTTGTATTTGGAGGGTGCGCCTTTGCATTACTTTACTTTGTAAGACCACAAGATATATTCATGAAAAATGGTGTATATATAGGAACATATCCGCTAAAAATAGCACTTCTTGGAGGAATAATAGGATTTATCATAACATACATAGCATTTCAAGTCGTAAAAACTAAACTAAGAGAAAAAGATATGATATATACTATTAAAATAAAATTAAAAGAAAAAGAAATTTCTATAAAAGCCATGCTAGACACGGGAAATTTATTAAAAGAACCAATTACAGGAATGCCAGTAATTGTGGTAGAAAAAGAAGAACTATATAATATTTTGCCAGAAAATTTATTAAATCATATAGAAGAATGGATGGGAGGTGAAGGAGATAAAACAATAAGCGACTTAGGAGAAGAAGAATATGTTACGAAATTTAGAGTAATACCTTTTTCTTCTATAGGAAAACAACATGGGCTCATGTTAGGATTAAAAGCAGATGAGGTAACAATAAAAAAAGAAGAAGAAATAGAAAAAAGAGATGATGTAATTATAGGTATTTTTCCATATAAACTTAGTAAAAATCATGCCTATACTGCTTTAATAGGACTTGACCTGTTAGAAAGGAGGAAAACAAATGAATTTATTACAAATTTTGAAAGATAGCATTAGCACATTATATGTAAGATATATAGGTAATGATGAACTAGAAAACCTTCCTATTTATTATATTGGAGGAAGTCAAACTCTGCCACCACCACTATCTGCAGAAGAAGAAAATGAAATACTTCAAAAACTATCAGAAGGAGATACAAGTGTTAGGCAAACTTTAGTAGAAAGAAACTTAAGGTTAGTAGTATATATTGCTAAAAAGTTTGAAAATACAGGGGTTGGAATAGAAGATTTAATCTCAATAGGAACAATAGGATTAATGAAAGCAATAAACACATTTAACACTAACAAAAAAATAAAGTTAGCTACATATGCTTCAAGATGCATTGAAAATGAAATTTTAATGTTTTTAAGGAGAAGCAGTAGAATAAAAGGAGAAATTTCCATTGATGAACCACTTAACCAAGATGGTGACGGCAATGAGCTTTTATTATCAGATATATTAGGAACAGACCCAGACATAACTTCAAGAAGATTAGAAGACGAAGTAGATAAAACCTTACTTAGAGCATCTATTGAAAAGCTAAACAATAGAGAAAGAAACATTATGGAGCTTCGATTTGGCTTTATTAGTGGAACAGAAAAAACTCAAAAGGAAGTTGCAGATATGCTAGGAATTTCTCAAAGTTACATATCAAGGTTGGAAAAGAAAATTATAAATAAGATGAAAAAAGAAATTATGAGTAAAACTGGGTAAAGTTCCAATAAATTCTTATACAAACTATATAATATTAATTTTAAAAAGCTAAAAATAATTAAGTGTCGAAATTTGAAGAACGATAATCGAATAGATAAAGCTTCTTTTGGAAATAATGAAAATAATTAAGTTATTTCTAAAAGGAGTTTTTATTATGAATAAAGTTGAAATTTCAGGTGTAAATACAGCTAAACTACCATTACTTTCTTCAGAAGAAAAAGCTGAGCTAATGAAAAAGGTAAAACAAGGAGATGAAGTAGCTAGACAAGAATTCATAAATGGAAACTTAAGATTAGTATTAAGTATAATAAAAAGATTTAATGGAAAAGGTGAAAATTTAGATGACCTATTTCAAGTAGGTTGTGTGGGTTTGATAAAAGCAATAGACAATTTTGATGTAAATCAAAATGTGCAATTTTCCACTTATGCAGTTCCAATGATAATAGGAGAAATTAGAAGATATTTAAGAGATAACAATACAATTAGGGTAAGTAGGTCTGTGCGCGACTTAGCCTACAAAGTGCTTGCAATAAAAGAAAAAGTAAATAGAGAAGAACAAAGAGAAGCATCAGTAGAAGAAATTGCAAAAGAATTAGGAATAGAAAAAGAAGATGTTATAATGAGCTTAGATGCTATTCAAGAGCCAATCTCACTTCAAGAGCCTGCATATAGTGAAAATACAGAAAACCTTTGCATTATGGACCAAGTAAGTGATAAAAAGAATACAGACGATTTATGGGCTCAAAATATTACAATATTAGAAGCAATGAAAAAGCTAAATGAAAAAGAAAAGATGATTATAAATAAAAGATTTTTTGAAGGAAGAACACAAATGGAGGTTGCAGAAGAAATAGGAATTTCCCAAGCACAAGTATCTAGATTAGAAAGAACAGCAATTAGCCATATTAGGAGAATTTATAAATAGATAAAAAACAACACCTAGTAATTTTAATTAGGTGTTGTTCTAGGTTTTTAATGTTTCTTTAATTTCTCATTTTTCTTTAATTGCATGACAAACTGCTAATACAACTCCTAACAAAACTAAAAATGCAATCACAAATAGCATTGTACCCATAAATTCTATAGTAGTTTCTACTACTTTTACATTACATATTTGTGCATCTTTAGTGAAAAAATCAGGTACGATATCTTCTATCCCTATAGTTAATGTTTGATTTTTAGAGACTGCGAAGCGCTTTACATAAGTATCTTCAAAATCTCCATCTTTAACATCAATTTCAAGATAGACATAACCGCGTTGGTCTGAATTCAGTTTTATTGTTTGAATATCAAATTTTAATGATACGTTAGCAGTTGATGGTATTTCTACACATCCTGTTAGCATAGTCATTGCAATAATAAGTGATGCAATGAGAGTTAAAAACCGTTTTAATTTCATGATGCTCCTCCTTTGTTCTAATAGAACGATGCATTTTGTTAAATTGGATATGTATAATTATATCACGATTTTATGTATATTACAATAGACATGGTTAAATTCTGATATTTAAAATAAAAAATAAATTTAAGAATAGCAACTTTTTTAAATCTTCTTCATATAATAAAAAGAAAACAATTGAAAAACAAAATTACAAATACAGTTTAAATTATAAATTCAATTGAATAAAATTTATAAAGGGAGAAGATTATTTTAAATAAAACAATAATTAGACTTGTACTTAAAAAGTAAAGTGTAAATATGTAACTAAAATTTAAAATAATCAAAAAGAAATATGGGACAGAGAGGAATGGATTTTAAACACAAAGAAGTCATAAATATTAAAGACGGAAGAAGGCTTCGGATTTGTGCAAGATGTATGTGCAGACTTAGAAAGTGGAACAATCACATCTATAATGGTTGCAAAAAAGAGAATAGGTACAAATGTAACAAATCCTTTATAAAAGGTGAATATATATGTTTTTCATTTGAAAGAGAATGTAGAAAAAAAGATTATATTACAAAGAATAATCAAAAAAGAACAGGCTATACAGTAAGAGAAAAATATGAATATGATGTGATTTGTAAAATGGAATTGTAGGATTTAAGGGCATATGAAAATATGCTCTTTTAAAAATGAAAAACTAATTAATCTAATTTTTTCAAATTGTCCATCTTTTGTCTAATTCTATTAGATACATTTTTAGTTTCTTCATTGTCAACTACATAAGAACCATTAGAGAGTCTTAAAATATCGCCTTCTTTTGCATTCGTAGGAATATCAGAAATAGGAATATCAGTCATTTTTTTCGTATTTCTATTTTCTAAAATAGCAAAATTACCTTCGAAACGATCTAATGTATATAAGGGATTAGAACTTTTATCTAAATAATTTTTCAATTCATTGATAAAAGATTCAATAAAGTTATTAGAATGATTTGAGAAAATGTTTTGATTTAGATTATTGAATAAATCAAATTTCATATGTTTTGAACACCTCTTTAAAATAATAATATAGAAATAAGTTTAAAACATTATACAAGCAAAATTAAAATTTATCAATATTTTTGTAAAAATATGTAAAAATTTTAATTTAGATTGAAAAAAATAAAATTATACAATATAACGGAAGTTTGACACTTTTATGAAACAAAATTTGATGTAAGCATTAAAAATGCTTAATTTTTTTGTCAATTTTTT
>CANRNR010000019.1 GCA_947632035.1 uncultured Clostridia bacterium
TTTATTTTTTTATTTATTTTATTTTTTATTTAATTTATTTTTTATTTATTTTATTTTTTATTTATTTATTTTATTTTATTTTTTTATTTAATTTATTTTTTTATTTATTTTATTTTTTATTTAATTTATTTTTTATTTATTTTATTTTTTATTTATTTATTTTATTTTTTTATTTAATTTATTTTTTATTTATTTTATTTTTTATTTATTTTATTTTTTATTTAATTTATTTTTTATTTAATTTATTTTTTATTTAATTTATTTTTTTTATTTATTTTATTTTTATTTTTTATTTATTTTTATTTTTCTAATTTAATCTATAACGTTAACTGGAATATCTAGTTCATTTGCCATTTCATCTTCAGGTCTTTTTTCTTTTTGTTTTTTAGCTAAAGCTATCGCTTCTGAAGTATCTAATATTTTTATCTTCATTTCTTTTCCACATTCTATTGAAACTAGTCTAGTTAACTCTTGAACATTTTCTGGTTTTTCCATAATTCCTTTTACAAATGGTGTCAAGCCATTTTGAAAAACAATTCCAACTGTCATATCATTTACCATTGTAGCAACTGTATTTAATAAATTACTTGCAAGTAGCATTCTTCTATCTTCTTTTAATTTATCAATTATTTTAGGCCAAAAATCTAATTTTTTTATATTTAAATTGCTGACTTGTTCTATCGCAACTTTTCCTACACTTTTAGATTCTGTCTTCGCTCTTTTATTCTCATCTGTTTTCTCACTATTTGAAGTATTTACTACTTTAAAATTTCCTGAATTTATCTTTTCTTCTAATTGTTGCAATTTTGTATATATGTCTTCTAAACCATTTGAATTAACATTTATATTACCTTCTTGGTGGCATAATTTTATTATTGTTACTTCAAATAATATTGTTTTTTGTGAAGACCATTTTATTTCATTTTCTAATTCAGATAATTCATAAATTATTTGTAAAAGTCTTTCTTTTGAAATTTTTGATGATAATTCTTGTATTTTTTTTAATTCTTCTTCGCTATATATTTCTAGCTTTTCAGTAGTTTTCCATACTAATATATCTTTTGTATATTTTATTAATTCCCATAAAAGATTTTGCAAATCTTTACCTTCATTTTCTATGGTTTCTACTGCTTTTAAAGCATCTTCTATTTTATATTCAATAATTGCTTGTATTATTTCAGATATAAATGTTAATTTTGGAATACCGACTAAATCTTTTATAAAATCGCCATCTATTTTTTCTGTTCCTTCTTGTAAGCATCTTTCTAAAATACTTAAAGCATCTCTCATTGCACCTTCTGCTAAAATTGCTATTATTTTTAGAGCTTCCTCTGTTGCTTCTATATTACTTTCTTTGCACACATATTCTAGTCTTTTTATAATATCTTCATTGGATATTTTTTTAAAGTCAAATCGTTGACATCTAGAAAGTATAGTTGCTGGAAGCTTTTGAGGTTCTGTTGTTGCTAAAATAAATTTTACATGTGCTGGTGGTTCTTCTAAGGTTTTTAATAAAGCATTAAAAGCACCTGTTGATAGCATATGTACCTCATCTATAATATATACTCTGTATTTTGCAAGTGTTGGTAAGAAGTTTACTTCATCACGGATTGCTCTAATATCATCTACACTATTATTTGATGCAGCATCCATTTCAACAATATCTGTTAATGAGCCTGATAAAGCTGCTTTGCAAATTTCACATTCGTTACATGGCTCACCATCTTGTGGATTTAAACAATTTATTGCTCTCGCAAGAATTTTGGCAGTAGTAGTTTTACCAGTTCCTCTACCACCATTTAGTAAATATGCATGTCCCACTCTACCTGACATTATTTGATTCTTTATAGTCTTTGTAATATGCTCTTGTCCAACCATGTCTTCAAATCTAAGTGGTCTAAATTTTCGGTATAATGCTGTATATGCCATGTTTTCTCCTTTTGGACCATGTCCGCTTTCCCATTTTTGAGGTACTTTTGGCAGGTCAATTTATTTCTTAAATAAGATGGTATGCTTTTTCTTAGTCACTCTATGGAGAATAAATTCCACACAGAAGTGACTACTTATTGCTGCTTCCTTCCGGATCTGACAAGGTTCATAGGCTTCCATTGGTTTATTCTCCATACAATGACTAATCTTTAAAAACATACCATCTAAATTATATACTGTTTTATTTATTTTATCAAGCAAATCTTGGTTTTTTACAATTTATTTTTTATTGAATTTAACTTTTCTCTTGACGTTATTTTTTATTTAAAACTACTTATATTTAATTATTATTTCACTCTTTTAAATGCAATATCATTCATATCTGTTTTTTCAATATAAGTTTTTCCATCTTCTATTAAATTTCCTGTTGGCATTTCAAGTGTAATATTCGCCTTATATTTGTTTTTTGTAGTTTCAATTACAAAATCAAATGAAACTGTATAAGAAATTTCTTCAATACTTACATTTAATTTTTTTAGTAAACTTCCATCTTGGGTAATTTGTTCTTTTGTATCTTCAGATGAATAATTTCCAATATCGGTATTACAAAAACTGATGTAAACTTCTCCACCTTTGCTTCCTACTTCTAAATTTGTAGAGCTACTTTGACTTGCACCTTTATATGTTAATTTTTCATTAACTAAAAATTCATCACTATATACAAATTTACCACCTGCATTGCTATTTGGCATATATGCTTTTACAGTACCTTTTTCTGGAGCTTTTTCTACTACAATATTACTAATTTCTACACTTTTTATTAATAAGTCATTATTATTTTTTGTTTTTTCATCTGCATCTATATAAAAATTAACATCATTTTTTTGATATACATTAAAATCCCATGGTAAATCGCTTTCTTCTTTATCTACACTTTGTGCAGTACTAACTATTATAATTTTTGATAGTTTGAAGGGCATATCTTGCTCTCCTTCTACTTCATATTTTAATAACATCATTGCTACTAATATTAGAATTAGCACTAATAAAAATATTGCAATTATTAATTTCATATTTTGCTTCTTTTGTTCTGTAATCAAATTTTTTTCCTCCTATGCGTTAGTAATATCTATATGCTGATTTTAATATTTTCTATGCTACTTTATATTTATTATATTCTATATTTTTATACTTTTGTGGCGGAGCGAGTGGGATTCGAACCCACGTGGCACATAAATTGCGCCTAATTGATTTCGAGTCAACCTCGTTATGACCACTTCGATACCGCTCCAATTTTTAAAAATTTTATTTTTGGTTACTATTTTTTATTTTAGCATTTATTTAATTATTTTTATATTTGTGTATTATTTATTTTTGTAATTTTATTTATTCTTAGTACTTCTTAACTCTTTAAAGAATTGCTTTAATAAGCCCTCGCATTCTTCTTGTAATATTCCATTTTCTATTTCTACTTTATGATTGAACTTATAATCTTCTAAAAGATTTAAAACAGAACCACATGCTCCAGTTTTTTCGTCCATTGTTCCAATATATACTTTTTTTATTCTTGACTGAATTAATGCACCAGCACACATACTGCATGGCTCTAATGTAACATACATTTCACAGTCTGTTAATCGCCATGCTTTTAGTTTTTTACTTGCTTTTTGAATTGCAAGTATTTCTGCATGCTTTGTAGTATCTAACTTGCCTTCTTTTTGATTGTATGCTCTGGCAATTATTTTATTATTCTTTACAATTACTGCCCCTACTGGTATTTCACCTTCTATATATGCTTTTTTTGCTTCTTTAATAGCTTCTTTCATATATTTTTCGGTTTCTAGCATATGGTTCTCCTCATCTTTTTGATATTATTTAACAACTATATTAACTAATTTTTTAGGTACAACTATTTCCTTTACAATGGTTTTTCCTTCTATGTTACTCTTTACATTGTCTAATTCTTTTGCAAGAGTTTTCATTTCTTCCTCTGTACATGAAGTTGATACTTCTATTTTTCCTCTTAATTTACCATTTACTTGTACTACCATTTCATATGTATCATCAATTATTTTTGATTTATCATATGTTGGCCATGGTTCATATGCAATAGTTTCTTTGTTATTAAATACTTCGCTCCAAATTTCTTCTGTAATATGTGGAACTATTGGATTTAATAATTTAACAAAGTTTTTAGCATATTCTATATTCCAACTATTCTCTTTATATACTGCATTAACAAATATCATCATTTGTGATATTGCAGTATTGAAATTTAATGATTCATAATCTTCAGTTACTTTCTTTACTGTTTGATTATATATTTTATCTAAATTTGGGTTATCTTTAAATTCTTTTCCGTCTTCGTGATATAGTCTCCAAACACGATCTAAGAACTTGTTAATACCTCTAACTGCTTCATCATTCCATGGTTTGTCAGCTTCAAGTGGTCCCATAAACATTTCGTACATTCTAAGTGTATCAGCACCATATTGTTTTTCAATGTCATCAGGGTTTACTACATATTCTGGGAATCTTTTTCCCATTTTTATTCCATTTGAACCTAATATCATTCCTTGGTGAACTAATTTTTTAAATGGCTCTTTAACACTAACAAATCCATTATCATATAAGAAATTATTCCACATTCTAGCATATAGTAAGTGTCCTACTGCGTGTTCTGGTCCACCTACATATAAGTCTACTGGCATCCAATGTTCAACTAATTTAGGGTCTGCAAAAACTTTATCATTAGTTGGATCTATATATCTTAAGAAATACCAACTTGAACCTGCTGAACCAGGCATTGTAGATGTTTCTCTTACACCTTTTACGCCATCTACTTCAACGTTTTTCCATTCTATAGCATTTTCTAATGGGGCTTTTCCGTCTCTACCCTTGTAGTCTTCCATTTCTGGTAATGTTAAAGGTAAGTCTTTATCATCTAATACAATATCTCTACCATCCTCTAAGTGTATAATTGGTATTGGCTCTCCCCAAAATCTTTGACGCGCAAAAATCCATTCTCTTATACGATAATTGTTTTTCTTCTTTCCGCATCCCATTTCAATAAGCTTATTAGTAATAGCAACTTTAGCCTCTTCTACTGTTAGTCCATTAAATTCTTCACTATTAATTAATTTACATCCTTTTCCTAAGTAGTCTTGTTTTTCAAAAGCACATTCAGTAGTGTCACGGCCTTCTATTACTTGAATCATAGGTATATTATGCTCTACAGCATATTCAAAGTCTCTTTGGTCGTGGCTTGGTACAGCCATTACAGCACCAGTTCCATAACTTGCAAGAACGAAATCTCCTAAAAATACAGGTACTTCTTTACCATTAACTGGATTAATTGCAAGTATTCCATCTAATTTAACACCGCTTTTCGTTTTATTTAGTTCAGTTCTATCAAAATCTGATTTTTTAGCTGTTTCTTCTCTATATTTAATTACTTCGTCCCAGTTCTTAATTCTACCTTTTAATTCATCTACTAATTGATTTTCAGGTGCTAATACCATAAAAGTAATACCATATATAGTTTCTATACATGTAGTATATATTGCAAATTCTCCACCATCTTTAATTTTAAATTTTACTTCTACACCTTCAGATTTTCCAATCCAATTTCTTTGCATTTCTTTTGTTGATTCTGGCCAATCAATTTCTTCTAATCCGCTTAGTAATTTTTCAGCAAAAGCAGGTATATCAATAATCCATTGCTTCATATATTTACGAATTACAGGATATCCTCCTCTTTCACTTTTACCATCTATTACTTCATCATTTGCTAAAACAGTACCTAATTCTTCGCACCAATTAACTGGCATATCAATTTGCTTAGCAAATCCAGCTTCATATAATTTTTTAAATATCCATTGTGTCCATTTATAATAGCTTGGATCACTTGTAGATACTACTCTATCCCAATCATATGAGAAGCCTAATCTTTTTAATTGTCCTTCAAAAGTTTTAATATTTTCTTCTGTAAATTTAGCAGGATGATTTCCTGTTTGTATTGCATATTGCTCTGCTGGAAGCCCAAAAGAATCATATCCTATTGGATGAAGTACATTATACCCCTGCATTCTTTTCATTCTTGATACTATATCTGTTGCAGTATAGCCTTCTGGATGTCCTGCATGAAGACCTACACCTGATGGGTATGGGAACATATCAAGTGCATAATACTTAGGTTTTAAAAAATCCCATGCATCTGTTTTGAAGGTTTTATTCTTTTCCCAATAGTCTTGCCATTTCTTTTCTATTTCTGTAAAGTTATACATTTTAATTCCTCCTTGTATTTACATTAAAAGTATTCTTGGTGTGCCTGACTGGAATCGAACCAGCGACCCCCCGCTTAGGAGGCGAGTGCTCTATCCTACTGAGCTACAGACACATATTTTACTTATATATATTACAATATTTTTTTAATTTTATCAAGCCCTATTTAGGCTACTTAATTAAAATATACAATAGTTTATAATTTTTCCAAATATTTTCAATTAATAAAACATAAAAAATAAAGTTGCTTTAAAAATAATATTTTAAAGCAACTTTATTAATTATGCTATTTTCTATTTACCTATTCTTTTATTTACATATTCTAAAGCATGTTGTCTTACATTTTCCATTCTTTTTCTTGTTTCAGGGTTTTTATAATTTATTTTATCAATATTTCTATTTATATAGTCTTGCTCCATAACATATTTTAGGCCAGAATTAAAATTAAAGTCATATAAAAATGCTATATAAGAAACCCAATAATCAAGTGGCGTAACTCTTTCTTCATTTTTTATTATTTTACTATTCATAAAATCTTCGTATATCTTATCTGTAATAACTCCATTTTCAATTTTTTCTAGACTTTCCATGTAAAGCATAGTTTCTACTTTTTCTTCTTGTTTTACTCTAAAATTATCTGCTTTATCTGCATCTCTAATAATTTTAGCATGTAATAATTCTTTTTCATTTAAGCCATCTTCTATTTTTAATTTATTATGATTTAATATAGCTTTGTAAATAATATTATCATATTTATCATCTTTAATAAAATCTCTTATTTTATTTTCTTCAAATAATATTTTTACACCTAATTCTGCATGGTCTAGTGTATTCATATCTCTAAAATCGTTATATCTTTTTGCTTGGTCAAATCTTCCAATATCATGTAGCAGACCAATTAATTTTGCAAGTTCTATGTCTTCATTAGATAATTTTAAATCTTTTGCAATATATTCTGCAAAATCTACTACATGATAGGTATGAATAATTTTTAATCTTACTTTATCTTGTTCTACATCAAAATCTTTTAAAAATTCTTTAAATACTTTTTGTGCTACTTCAAAATCTATCATTACAATTTTAGTCCTTTCAATTCTTCTTTAAACGTTGCATCGTTTCTTTATTTATATTATTTTTTACTTATTTATTTTTATGATTTATATATTTTTATTTTTGCTTATTATCTATATATTAACTTTTTTCAAAGATTATATATATTTACTCTACAAATTTTCTAACTGCTTGCTCTAAATCTTTTAGTTTTTTATCAGCATCTTCTAAGCTATTACCTTTAATACCCATATAGAATTTTATTTTTGGTTCTGTTCCAGATGGACGAATACAGCACCAATTATCATTTTCAAGTTCATAATATAACACATTTGATTTTGGTAGATTTGTAGATGTTTTTTCTCCTGTTACATTAGAAATTATAGTTTGTGCCTCATAATCTCCTACTGATAATACTTTATAATCTCCTATTTTTTGTGGTGCATTTTCTCTCATACTTTCCATCATTTTTTTAATTTGTTCTGCTCCTTCTGAGCCTTTTAATGTAATAGAGAATTGATCTTCTTTATAGTATCCATATTTCTCATAAATTTCTAGCATTTCATCCCATAAAGTCATATTTTTTTGTTTATAATAGCATGTTGCTTCACATAAGGCCATAATTGCAACTATTCCATCTTTATCTCTTGCGTGTGTTCCTATTAAGCATCCATAACTTTCTTCGTAAGAGAATAGACAAGTATATTCATTGTTTCTTTCTTCAAATCCTCTAATTATTTTTGCAATATTTTTAAAACCTGTTAATGTAGTAAATAATTTTACCCCATATTCTTTTGCTATTGCATTGCTTAAATTAGAAGATACTATTGTTGTAATTATTGCTCCATTGCTTGGTAAAGTGCCATTTGCTTTCTTTTGAGATAAAATGTATTCTGCAAGTAAGTTTCCAGACATATTTCCAGTAAATTTAATATATTCTCCAGTTTTGGTATCTTTTACATAAACACCTAATCTATCTGCATCTGGGTCATTTGCAAGCACTATATCTGCATCTTTTTCTTTTGCTAAATCTAATGCTAATTTAAATGCTTTTAAGTCCTCTGGATTTGGATAACTTACAGTTGAAAAGTTTCCATCTGGCTTTTCTTGCTGCGGTACTACATATACATTTTCAAAACCTAATTCCTTTAAAATTGTTTGTGCTGGGATATTTCCAGTTCCATGAAGTGGTGTATAAACAATTTTAATATTTTTTTGTGCATCTTCTATTGCTTTTTTATTTACTACTAATTTTTTTAATTCTTCTATATATTTTTTATCAATTTCTTCTCCGATAATTGTGTATAATCCTTTTTCTATTGCCTCATTTTTATTCATGGTTTTTATTGAACTTAAATCTGTAACAGCATTTACTCTATCTATAATTTCTTTATCTGTTGGCTCTACAATTTGTGCACCATCTTCCCAGTAAACTTTATATCCATTGTATTCTGCTGGGTTATGGCTTGCTGTAACTACTATTCCTGCTATACATCCTAACTGTCTTACTGCATAAGAAAGTTCAGGTGTTGGTCTTAATGAGTCAAAAAGATATGTTTTTATTCCATTTGCATTTAAACATAATGCTGCCTCATTGCTAAATTCTTTTGACATATTTCTAGAGTCATAAGCTATTGCGACTCCTCTATTTTGTCCACCCTTTTCTATAATATAATTTGCTAATCCTTGAGTTGCTTTTCTTACGGTGTAATAGTTCATACGATTAGTTCCAATTCCTATAATTCCTCTTAAACCTGCTGTTCCAAATTCTATGTCTTTATAAAATCTATCTTCTATTTCTTTTTCATTATTTGCAATTTCTCTTAATTCTTTTTTATCTTCTTCTGCTATTGCTGGGTCATTAAGCCATTTTTCATACATTTCTCTATAATGTTCCATGTTTTTTTCCTCGTATAATAATACGATTTTCTCCCTTCTATTAGATTTTTTTTAAAGCATCACCATTCAAAAATCACTTTATTTTTTAAGATATAACAACTTTTTCATTAATTTTATAAATTATGAAATTTATTATATAATTCTCTTGCACTTTCTGCACTATCTACACCTGTAGCATTTTTTACTGGTGCAAATTCTTCTTCTCTCTTTACTCTTAAAATTGCTATATCTGGAAGAAGTGAAAAAGCATCAAATAAAAATGATTCAAATTTATATGCATTTGGTTGTTCTGGTTTTACAATTTCTCCATTTTCATTTATATAACTTGCTTTTTTGAAAGCTACATGATATGGTAATTTATTACTTGCAAGTTTTTCTAATATTTTTATATTAAATTGATTGCATAAAATATGTGATTCTCCATAAACTAGCTCACCATTTTCATTTCTTTGATTTGCCATTTCTTCAGAAATATCTATATATTCTACTACATAAGGCTTTCCATCTTTTTTACAGAATACTCCTACTTTTTCATCTGGACCAGCTTTTACTATACTTTTTGCTGCCATTAACATTCCTTCATCTGTTGCTAAACCAGTAAGAACTGCATCAATAGGTTTTACTAATACATTATCTACGCCACTAATAAATACCCATTCAATGCCTTTTTGAGACATATCATATATAATTCCATTTTTTCTTATAGCTTCAAAAACTCCACCATGACCATCTGCTGCTTGTTTTATCATTTTTTCTTCATTTAATAAAACTTTTCCATTTGTATCTATCATTGGCAAAGTTCCTTGTTTAAAGAACTTAACTGCTTCTTTTGGATATCCAAAATAATTATTTTGTTCAAAAAATGCTATTGTATCATCATTATTTTCTTCACTAGTCATTAAATACCATGGTATTGTAACTTGATATTTTTCTTGTGCTTCTTTAAAATTATCACATAATATTTCAAAAATACTTTTATGTGATGCCAAACCTATATCATAAGTTCCTTTTGGCCCAGAATGTCCAAGCCTTGTACCTTGTCCACCTGCCATTGTTACTACTGCTAATTTTCCTTTTCTTATAGCTTCTTCTCCTATTGCAGTATATTTATTTAATTCCTCTTTAGTTAAGTTTTCTTTAGATTTATATGCTATTGGCTCTATTTTGCCATTTTCATAATTTTGTTTTGTTTTTGTACTTTCGTATAATTCTTGTAATTGTTTAAAATCTATTGTTAAAATGTCATCTAATAATTTTGATTTTTTTTCGTCCGAAAGTTCTGAATAAAATTTTAGTAAATGCTCTTGTCCATATTTTTCAAGTATTTCTTTTGCTCTTATTATTTTTTCTACCATAATCTTCATCCTTTCTTTTTTATTTTACTATATATTATATTATAACTTTAGTTTAGTCAACTTTTTCCTTTTTTTCATATCCTTCAAATACTTCTTCTATTTCTCTTTCTCCAGATGTATTAAATACTTTATCATGTTCATCTAATATTTCAGAAATTTTATTATTAAATTCTGTTACTTCAAAAAAATTTATAATTTTTACTTTATTAATTTTTTCTTTTTTTAACCATTTTTGAATATTTTGATTATTTATTTCAATATTTTCTTTGCTTCCATTTACTAATATAATTACGTCTTTTGTATTTTTATTATTTGCAATTATATCTTTCGAATTTTTATCATTTATAATTATATTTTTTTGATTTTTATTTTGCTCACTTAAATATTCTGAAATTTCTTCATATTTTGGGCTATTAAAATTTTTCCAATTTATTTTTAATATTTTTTCTTTATTTTTTAAATTTAATCTTTCTAATAATTTTTTAATATTTTCTTCTATATTATTTTCCAGGATTGTTATTATTTTTGTATTTGTTTCAATTTTTTCATTTATATATGGTAATAACATTGTTGCTAAATGCCAATTACTCACATAAAAACTACATAGTTTTTCTATCTTTTTGTTTTCCTTTTTCATAAAAAATAACCCCCTGTTTTTTATTTTCAATATGGTAAATTTTACCATTTTTATTTATAAAAAGTCAAGCATTTTCTAGAAGAATCGTACGTCTTTATTCGACATTTTGGAAATAAATTTAAGTATTTCTAAGAGTTCATAATTTTTATTTTTTATCAATTTTTTAGAATTTAAATTTATTCTTTCCAACAATGTATAAATTATTAAAAAGTTGTCAATAATTGTATTAAATAAAAATTTTTGATATACAAAGGAAAAGTTTGAAAATTAATATTTAATTTTTCTTTTAGTATAATGAAAGGAAAAATAAAAATGAAAGCTTTAAAAAATTTAATTAATTTTTCTAAAATAAAACCTTTTTTAGTAATTATTTTATTATTATTACTTTATATTACAATATGTGCAATATCTTATGTAGAAATAGTTTCACAAGATATTGCTGATAGCGTTTTCCGTTTGCATATAATTGCAAATAGTGATTCTGAAGAAGACCAAAATTTAAAATTAAAAGTTCGTGATGAACTTCTTTCATATATGAATAATATTGCTAAAGATTGCACATCTAAAGAAGAAGTAATTGCTCTTGCGAAAAAGCACTCAAATGAATTTAAAGAAATTGCAAGCAATGTAGTTAAATCAAATAATTTTAATTATGATGTTAATGTAGAAATAGGTCCTTCCCAATTTCCTACTAAATATTATGGAGATATTTCTCTTCCTGCAGGTAGTTATGATGCTCTAAAAGTAACTTTAGGTAAAGCTGAAGGTCATAATTGGTGGTGTGTAATGTTCCCTCCTCTTTGTTTTGTTGATGTTAGTTCAGGTATTGTTCCTGATAGTTCTAAGCAAGAAATGAAAGAAAACTTAAGCGATGAAGAATATAATTTAATTAGCAATTCAGAAGACACCGAAGTTTCCTTTAAATTTAAACTTATAGAATTTTTCCAAAATTTAAAATTAGGTTTAAATTAGATTTTTCAATATTATATTTAAAATTATAGCTTTTATTTATCTCTTTTTGTTTTTATGATGCTTTAGTTAAATATAAAACTAAATTCCAGTTAAGGCATCGATGGAATTTACTTTTAAATTCAAGGTTTATGATACTTTACATCATAATCACTTGCCAAATTATTTAATTTGTGTTATAAAGAGAGTGTTAAAAAGCTATATTTTTTATTTGGGGGTAATTTACTTGGAAAAATTAGTTATAAATGGACCAACAAGATTAAAAGGAGAAGTAACAATTAGTGGAGCAAAAAACGCAGCTGTAGCTATCTTACCTGCAACATTATTAATTAATGGAATTTGCAGACTTGAAAATTTGCCTAATATAAGTGATGTAAAAGTATATTGCAAAATTCTTGAAACATTAGGTGCAAAAATCAAATGGATTACAGATAATGAAATAGAAATAGATACAACAGGAGTTACTTGTGCACAAGCTCCATTAGATATGACTAGCAAATTCAGAGCTTCTTATTATTTATTAGGTTCACTTTTAGGTAGATGTGGAAATGCAGAAGTAGGTCTTCCTGGTGGATGTAATTTAGGAGCAAGACCTATTGACCAACATATTAAAGCTTTTGAAGCTTTAGGTGCTAAAGTTGATGTATCTCAAGGAAAAATTACTGCCAAAGCAAAAAAATTAGTTGGTACTTCAATTTACATGGATATAGTTTCTGTAGGTGCAACTATAAATACAATTCTTGCAAGTGTATTAGCAGAAGGTACTACTACTATTGATAATGCTGCTAAAGAGCCACATATAGTTGATGTTGCTAACTTTTTAAATACTATGGGAGCAGATATTCGTGGTGCTGGTACTGATGTTATAAAAATAAATGGTGTAAAAGAACTTCGTTGTAACTCTTCATATTCAATAGTACCAGATCAAATAGAAGCAGGTACTTTTATGCTTGCTGCAGTAGCTTCTAAAGGAGATATTTTAATTAAAAATTGTATCCCTGAGCATTTGGATTGTATTACTGCAAAAATTATAGAAATCGGTGGAACAGTTGAAGATTATGGAGATTCTATTCGTGTTCGTATGAATAAAAGACCTAATAAAGCAACTGTAAAAACTCTTCCTTATCCAGGATATCCTACTGATTTACAACCTCAAATGGGTGTTGTTCTTGCAACTTCTGATGGAACTAGTATAATACATGAAAGCATATGGGAATCAAGATTCCAATATACATTTGAATTAAATAAAATGGGTGCTAAAATTACTGCACAAGGTAAATCTGCTGTATTTGAAGGAGTTAAAGATTTAACTGGTGCTCCAGTTTATGCAACTGACTTAAGAGCAGGTGCTGCCCTTTTAATTGCAGGTGTTATTGCAAATGGAGAAACTCAGTTATATAACATAGAACACATTGATAGAGGATATGAAAATATTGAAGAAAAATTTAGGAATTTAGGTGCTGATATAAAAAGAGTTTCTGAACCTAATGCTAAAATTGATTGCTAAAACTCAGTATATTTATTAATTATACCAAAATCCAATAAATTTAAATTAATAAGATAAATAAAATCAAATGAAAAACAAAAAGGAAAATACATATATGTTTAAATTTTGTAGTTTATATAGTGGTAGTAGTGGAAATAGCTTATATATTGAAACACCAGATACTAAAATTTTAATTGATGCTGGAGAAAGTGCAAAAAAAATTGAAACAGCACTAAATAGTATTGATACTTCTATTGAAGATATTGATGCTATTTTAGTTACACATGAACATTCTGATCATATTAAAGGATTACACAGTTTATATAAAAAGTTCAATATTCCTATTTATGCAAATAATGAAACTTGGGAAGCTATGCCAGAAATTTTAGAACAAGTAAATGAAAAAGAAAGAAAATTATTTTCAAATGGTGAAAAATTTGAAATAGGCAATTTAAAAATTTTACCTTTTTCTATACCTCATGATGCTGCTAATCCCTGTGGATTTAATATTTACTATGAAAATCAAAAGATTAGTGTTGCAACAGATTTAGGTCATATGGATTCTAAAATCATTAAAAATTTAGAGGGAAGTTCATTTATGTTGTTAGAAGCTAATTACGACCCTAATATTTTAAAATGTTCTAGATATCCTTATTCTTTAAAACAAAGAATAGCTGGACCTAACGGACATTTATCTAATGAAATGGCTGGAAAAACAATTTCTTACTTAATAAATAACGGACTTAATAGTGTAATGCTTGGACATTTGAGTAAAGAAAATAACTTCCCTGAACTTGCATACAAAACCGTAGTAGATGAACTTGTTAGCCAAAATTTTGATGAAAATAAAATTAAAATTGGTGTTGCAAATAGAAGCACTCCTAGCCCTATTTTAAATTTAGAGGTAGAAAATGTTACATATTGATATAATTTGTGTTGGAAAATTAAAAGAAGATTATTTAAAAAATGCAATATTAGAATATTCTAAAAGACTTTCTAAATATTGCATTTTAAATATTGTAGAATTACCTGATGAAAAGGTACCTTCTATTTTAAGTGATGTAGAAAAAGAAAAAATAATTGAAAAAGAAAGTAATAATATTCTTTCTCATATCAAAGAAAATAGCTATGTAATAGCTTTAGATTTACATGGAAAACAATACTCTTCTGAAGAATTTTCTGAAAAAATGAGACAATATACTTTTTCAAATTCACACATTACTTTTTTAATTGGTGGAACTCTTGGTATGTC
This sequence comes from uncultured Clostridia bacterium, assembly GCA_947632035.1. Classification (GTDB taxonomy): domain Bacteria; phylum Bacillota; class Clostridia; order TANB77; family CAG-508; genus CAG-273. The sequence goes on from CANRNR010000019.1 coordinate 14,862, forward strand.
TAAGAATCTTTTGAATCATGCAAATGAATTACTTTGCTTTTCAAAAATGACTTTCCCTCACCAACTTATTCGTGTATTTTTATTAGAGCAATTATTTAGAAATTTTAAAATTCAAAATAATGAAACTTATCATCATTAATTATTTATGAATAATTTATATAAAATATAAAATATAAAATTATAATATTAATAAATATAATTTTAAATAAGATATTAATAATTAAATTTTTAAATAATAGTATATATAAATTGTAAAGGAGATTTCTAAAAAAGAAAAATATAAAATTAAAAGACAAAATTGGGGGCTATCTTTAAAAATTTTTTAATATAAAATTCATTATATACTTAGGGGGAATATATAGAATTTAAAAGGAAATCTCCTTTACAAGAATAAAATCGTTATTATTTATATAAATATAATTTGCTATTAACAATTATATAAATTTTAAATAAATATTAAATTACATTACTCTCATTCTTGAGAGATTTTTTTTAGAATTTTTTTGGCTAATATTTTAGAAATAAAATATCGTATGACAAAATAAAAAATAATTGAAAATAAAATTATAAATATCATAATCTTGTCCTTCCTGTTTTTTCTAAATGCATTTTTATATTACTACCATATTTTACTTTTGTCAACAAAAACTTTACGCCATTATTTGACAAATTATGACAGATGTAATCATTCCTGCCAAGTCTGCAAGTAGTGCTGCAAGTAGTACAAATCGAATTTTTTTAATTTTTACACATGCAGTATAAATTGCAATTGTATAAAAAGTTGTTTCTGTAGATCCCATAATTGTTGATGTGATTTTTCCAATTAAACTATCTACCCCATATTTTTCCATTATATCTACTGCTATTCCCATCGATGCACTTCCTGAAATTGGCCTTAACATTGCAAGTGGAAGAATTTGATTTGGTATTTTTAGTAAATTTGTTATAGGTGATATTAAATTAATAATAAAGTCTAGAATGCCGGAGTTTCTTAGCAATCCTATCGCCAAAAAAATTCCAAGTAAAGTTGGAAATAACCCTATCACTATTTCCATTCCATCTTTTGCACCATCTAAAAATATATCAAATACTTTTTGTTTTTCTTTTAAGCCATAAAAAATGATGGTTATAATTATTAATGGAATTGCTCCTGCTGATAAAAAATTTATTACAGACATATTTTAAAACCTTTTCATTAAAATTTTTGTAGCTGTAATGCCTACTATGGCTGCTACAATTGTTGCTATCCAAACTTGTAAAATAATGCCACTTGGAGATTGAGAACCAAGAGAACTTCTAATTGCAATTACATTTGTTGGTATTATTTGTAGTGAAGCAGTATTTATAACAATAAACATTGCCATCGCATTTGTTAGAGTATCTTTTTTCATGTTTTCTTTTTGCATTGTTTTCATTGCCTTTAATCCAAGAGGAGTCGCTGCATTTCCTAAACCTAATAAATTTGCTGTCATATTCATTGATATCTCCTCTTTTGCTTGTTTATTATTATTTAAATCTGGAAATAAAAAATTTATAAGTGGTTGTAATATCTTAGTTAATTTTTTCATTAAACTGGTTCTTTTGGCTATTTCCATAATTCCATTCCACAAGCAAATTGTTCCAAAAAAAGTTAAAGTTAGTTCTACTGCTGACTTTGCTGAATCAAAAATTCCATTACTTAAATTTTCTATATTACCTGTAAAAAATGCATAGATAATAGCAATTATAATAAAAATTGGCCAAATAATATTAAGCATTTTTTCACCACTTTCTATTATTAGTTATACTTTTATATTATTCTTATCTTATATTTTTATGCTCATATATTTTCTATTTTTTATGCTCATAACCTTGACTTTTTAAATGATTTTATGTATAAATTTATTTAAAATATTCTTCATAATTTTAAATATAATTAAAGCTTACATTTCTTATAATTTACTTGTGCTTCATTTTCTTATTTCCAAAATTTATTTTTAATATGTATATAAATTACAAAAATTGGTTAATTTTGGTTGCTTTTTATGTCTCTTTATGGTATTATATGGTTACGATAATTTTGTCGAAAATTGTTATTTTGAGGAGGTTTCTAATATGAAATCAACAGGAATTGTTAGAAAAGTAGACGAATTAGGTAGAGTTGTTTTACCAATTGAACTAAGGAACAAATTTGGAATTGCAGAAAAAGATCCAATTGAAATATATGTAGATGGTTCTTCTATCGTACTTAGAAAGTTTGAGCCTAATTGTATTTTTTGTGGCAATACAAAAAAATTATCAGAATACAAAGGTAAATTAGTTTGTGAAAAATGCTTAGCTAAATTATCAGACATTACTCCAGAAAATAAATAAAAATATTATATGAAAAAAATAAGGTTGTAAAAAAATAGAATATTAAAAATAAACGATATAAATTCTTTTTATTACAACCTTATTTTTATTATTTAATTATTTAATTTTTTATTTTTAATTAATAATATTTAAATTTTAATCATTATATATTTTTTATTATTTTTATTATTTTTTTCATTTTTATTATTTTTTAATTATTTTTCTAAAAATTTTTGATAAATCTCATTTTTTGAAACCTTTCTATCTTTTGCAATTTGTTTAATAATTTCTTTTTTCTCAAGTCCTTTTTCTTCATAAAATTTATAATGTTCTTCTAGTGACATTTCTTCGAAACTTTTTTCTTCATCATCTTCTACATTTTTATTTAAATCTAAAATAATTACAAATTCTCCTTTTGGCTCTGTTACAAGAGAAATAAGCTTTGATATGTTTCCATATAATTTTTCTTCATGTATTTTTGTAAGCTCTCTTACTAAACAAGCATTTACATCACCTATTTCTTCTAAAATATCTTGAAGTGTTTTAATTAGCTTATGTGGAGCTTCATATAAAATTACTGTATTTTGCTCTTTTTTTATTTTATTTAATGTTTCTTTTCTATTTTTCTTATTTAATGGTAAAAATCCATAAAAAGAAAATTCTTTTGTAGACATTCCTGAAACTATTAAACTATTTATAAGTGCACACGCTCCTGGAATTGGAATTACATCAATATTATTTTCAATTGCTTTTTTTACTATTTCTTCTCCTGGGTCAGAAATTCCTGGTGTTCCGGCGTCTGTTACAATTGCAATGTTTTTCCCTTCTAATACTTCAGAAATTAATTCATCTGTTTTTAATTCTTCATTATGTCTATGGTAACTAATTAATTTCTTTTTTATTTCAAAATGATTTAATAATTGCATTGTGTGCCTTGTATCTTCTGCTGCTATAAAATCTACATTTTTTAAAGTTTCAAGTGCTCTAAAAGTTATATCCTCTAAATTTCCAATTGGAGTTGCTACTAAATAAATTTTTCCTGACATTTTATTTTTACCTCTTTTTTTATTAAATAATTTTTTATTTTTATTTAATTTTTTATATTTAAATTTTTTATATTTAAATAAATATTAATTTAAAAATATTTTTTTATTCGTAATTTTAAATTTTATTATATATCTTTAATACTTCTTTTGTGTAATTTCCCGCTTCATCATAAATATTTAATTGTTTTTCTATTTTTAAGAATGGTTTTGCATTTTTTACAGCTTTAATTAAAATTAAATTTGGTTCCTTTTCTTTATTTGGTGCAATAAATTTTAATTTTTTTGGCTCTAATTTATATTTTCTTAAAATGCTTAAAATATCTACTAATCTTTCAGGTCTATGTACTAAATATATTTCTCCTTTATCTTTTAATAAATATTTTGAAATTGATATAAAATCTTCTAAATCAGCAGTTATTTCATGTCTTGAAATTAATTTTTCTTTATTTTCATTTGTTCCACCTGTGCCTATTTTTTTATATGGTGGATTTGTTACAATAGCATCAAATGAGCCTTCTTCATATCTATCTTTTAAATTTTTAATATTTTCGCATATAATTTCTATTTTATCATTTAATTCATTTAATACTATACTTCTATTTGCCATTTCTGCCACATTTTCCTGTATTTCAATACCTACTATTTTTGTTTCAATTGTTTTGGCTGATAATAAAATTGGTAAAATCCCTGTGCCTGTTCCTAAATCTATTATTTTGCTTCCATGTTTTATTTCTTTTGCAAAATCTGATAAAAGCACACTATCTATTCCAAAACAAAACCATTCTTTATTTTGTATTATTTTTAAATTATTTAATTCTAAATCATCAATTCTTTCATTTTCTTTTAAAATTATTTCCATATATCCTCTAACTAATTATATATTTTTTACATATTATATAATAGCTTAGGAAAAAATGCAAAAAAGGAGAGTATTAAATGTTAGAAAAATACAATATTAAAGATTTAGAAGAATATAGAGGAGAAAAAAAGAAAAATTCATTTTGTGAGAAAAAGGATAATACTATAAGGTCTCTTCAAGAAGTAGAACATTTTTTGTGTAATTGGAAAAAGGCTTTAAAGGCTATTAAGTTATATCACATATTAAAATAAAAATACTTCTATTTAATAAATATATTTTTTTATAAATATATTTTTAATAAAAAATTGTATAATTTAAAAGAAAAAATGTGAGAACTTTATTTTATTCTCACAATTTTTTACTATTTACTACTTTTTACAAAAACATCTTTCAAAGCTGTTTTACCATTTTTAAATTCTGCATCTTCTTTACCTTCTACTAATATTTTTACACTATTTACCTCATTTAGCTCTGTTAGAGTATCTACTATTGAATAAATAGTTGCATTTTCTTCTTTTTCTCCTCCTGTGTGATTATCAATAAATTCTTTTGATAAATCTACATATACAGTATCTCCTTTAAGCTCTGCTTTTAGCACTCTTGTACCGCTTGGAATTGCTGATTTTAAGGCTTCATTTTTTGGCTCTTCTAATAATAAATTTATAAGAACTGTATATGGGTCTGTTAATAATTGTTTTACATCTATACTTCTTGCCTCTGCTACTAATTCATTTGTCTGTTTATCTTGATAATATAATGTCACTATCGTTTGCCTCATTTGCTCATCACTAATTTCTTCTTCTGGTAAAATTTCATTTTCTTCTACTGGTGGTGTAAGATTTATTACAAGTAAATATACTCCCACTCCTATTATTAATAAAATAAGTATTATAGCTACTATTAGCCATGCTCTTTTCATGATAATTCCTCCTTTTAAACTTGTACTATTGCTTCATTTTTATGCAAGCTAAAAAAGGTTTAGAACTATTTTATTTTTATAATGAATTATTCTATTGACTATTTATTCTAATATTGACTTTTCGCCATATTTATATTAAAGTTATGTATATTAATTTAAAAAGTGCTTCATATTTATAATATATGTAAATCTTATACTTTAATGAAGTTAGAAAGGAAATTTTATTTATGGTAAAAGTTAAAGATCCTGTAAGTGGATTTTCTCATTTATTTGGTGCTGTATTGTCAGTAGCAGGCTTAGTATTTCTTATTGTTTATGCTTGTTTATTTGGTGAAGGTGCATGGGACATTGTTTCATTTTCTATTTTTGGAACAGCTTTAATTTTGTTATATACTTTTAGTAGCCTATATCATTTACTAAATTTAAAAGAAACTGGCACAAGAGTATTTAGAAAACTTGACCATATTATGATTTATATATTTATTGCAAGCTCATACACACCTATTTGTTTAGGGCCTTTAAGAGGTGGCTGGGGCTGGACTATTTTTGGAATTATATGGGGAATTGCTATTTTAGGTACTGTTTTAACTGCTGTTTGGATAAATGCTCCTAGATGGCTTACAACTGCCCTTTATATTGCTATGGGATGGACTGTTATTATTGCAATTTATCCTATGCTTAAAACATTTGCTAGTTTAAATGCTTTAGGCTCACTTCTTTGGCTTCTTGCTGGTGGCATTATTTATACAATTGGTGGTGTTTTATATGGTTTGAAATGGCCTCATTTTAAAAATAAATATTTTGGCTTTCATGAACTTTTCCACATTATTATAATGCTAGGAACTTTATGCCATTTCATTTTTATTTTCTGTTATTTACTATATATATAAATAGCATTATTATACGAAGCTCACAAAACATAAAAATAGAAGATTTTCTACATAATTTCTTCTATTTTTTTTAATTTTATGATATAATACTCCCATCTTGCAAACGGCAAGTCTCATAAAGGTAGTAAATTAAGTATCATGAAGGAGGAATCTTTATGGCAACAAGACGAACATTCTCTCCAATCTTAAGACCAACATTCTTTTCAGTCTTAAGAAGTAACATTAAGTGTGCTTTCTGCAAAGAAAAAGATTGCCGCGTACGGTATTACCCCGAAAGGAAATTTTACACTTGGGCTGGAGGCCATCGCTTTGTTACTCTCTGCAAAAAAGATGAAGATGAACATGTCAAAGAGATTTTAAAAAGAAAGCTACCTTAAAGGTCACAAATTGTGACCTTTTTTTATTGTGAAACAGCAAGGTTCTCGGGTACACACCTACAATCTTTGATTGTGATGGTGGGTGAGGTTCTTATTAATTTCTTAAAGCTTTGTAAAAGTTACACTTCCGTATGTTTTTTCCAGTCCTTAACATTGACATTTAAGGCTTTTTTGTATAAAATATGTATGATTATTGATTATAATTTTTAAGGAGATTTTATATTATATGGAACAGTTATTACATGTTGGTTTAGATGTAGGTTCTACTACTGTAAAAATAGTTATAATGGATGAAAATCTAAACACTTTATATACAGATTATCAAAGACATTTTTCAGATACAAAAAACACAGTTTGCAATGTTTTGTCAGATTTAGCAAGCAAATATGAAAATGCTGAATTTACTATCGCCCTAACAGGTTCAGGTGCTATGAGTGCTGCTAAGTTTTTGGATTTGCCTTTTATTCAAGAGGTTGTTTCTTGTAAAAGAGCTGTTGAAAAATATATTCCTCAAACTGATGTTGTTATTGAGCTTGGTGGAGAGGATGCAAAAATTATTTATTTTGATAAGTCAATTGAGCAAAGAATGAACGGAACATGTGCTGGTGGAACTGGTGCTTTTATAGACCAAATGGCTTCACTTTTACATACTGACCCTACTGGATTAAATGAACTTGCTAAAAGCCACAAAATGATTTACCCTATTGCTTCTCGTTGTGGCGTTTTTGCAAAAACTGATATTCAGCCATTATTAAATGAAGGTGCTGCAAAAGAAGATATTGCTGCTTCTATTTTTCAAGCAGTTGTTAACCAAACAATTAGTGGTTTGGCTTGTGGAAGGCCTATTCGTGGAAAGGTTGCTTTCTTAGGTGGCCCTTTAAATTACCTATCAGAATTAAGAAATCGCTTTATTGAAACTTTACATTTAGAAGGAGATGCAATTATTATTCCAGAAGAAGCACATTTACTTGTTGCAAAAGGTGCTGCTTTAGATTCTTTATATTCTTCTCATCCTATAACATCTGAAAAATTAAAAAGTAAGATAGAAATGCTAAAAGTATCTCATGATGATACTTCTCACCCACTTTCACCTTTATTTTCTATTGATGCAGAATATCAAGAATTTAAAGAAAGACATTCAAAAGAAACTGTTAAAAAAGGTGATTTAAAGACATACGAGGGTGATTGCTTTGTTGGTATTGATGCAGGCTCTACTACTACAAAATTAGTAGTTATAGACCGTGAGGGCACTCTTTTATATTCTTTATATGGTAGCAATGAAGGAAATCCACTTCAAAGTGTTATAAATATGCTAAAAAAACTATATGCTGAAAAGCCTGAAAAAGCTATAATTCGTTATAGTGGTGTTACAGGATATGGCGAAAAGCTTGTTCAAACTGCATTAAATGTAGATTTGAATGAAATTGAAACTATTGCACACTATACTGCTGCAAAGCAGTTTATGCCTAATGTAACAAGCATTGTTGACATTGGCGGTCAAGATATGAAATATATTCGTATGAAAAATGGTGCAATTGATAACATTATGCTTAATGAAGCTTGTTCTTCTGGTTGCGGTTCTTTCATTGAAACCTTTGCAAAAAGCTTAAATTTATCTATTGAAGAATTTGTAGAGGCCGCTTTGGAAGCTAGAAAGCCTGTTGATTTAGGTTCAAGATGTACAGTATTCATGAATTCTAAAATTAAACAAGCTCAAAAAGAAGGCTATTCCGTAGGAGATATTTCTGCTGGGCTTTCTTATTCAGTTATAAAAAATGCTATTCAAAAGGTAATGAAAGTAAGAGATGTAAAAACTTTAGGTAGTCATATTGTTGTACAAGGTGGTACATTTTATAATGATGCCGTTCTTCGTGCTTTTGAATTAATAGTTGGAAGAAATGTTATAAGACCAGATATTGCAGGTCTTATGGGTGCTTATGGTGCTGCATTACTTTCAAAAGAACAATTTGAAGCAAATTTAGATATGGAATATACTTCTACATTGGCAAAAGTAGAAGACTTAGAGAAATTAAAAATTGATATTAGTCATGTTCGTTGCAATGGTTGTGAAAATCATTGTTTATTAACTATAAATAAATTTAATAATGGCGCAAAATACATATCTGGTAATCGTTGTGAAAAAGGTGCTGGAATTGTTTCTGATGAGAAAAAAGATTTACCAAATATCATGAAATATAAATATGAAAGAATATTTGGCTACACACCATTAGAAGAAAAAGATGCTCCTCGTGGAACTATTGGTATTCCTAGGGTTTTAAATATGTATGAGGACTACCCTTTCTGGTTTACTTTCCTTACAAACTTAGGATTTAGAGTAATTTTATCAGAAAAGAGTAATCGTAAAACTTATGAAAAAGGTATGGAAAGTATGCCTTCAGAATCAGTTTGCTTCCCTGCAAAACTTTCACATGGTCACATTGTTGGTCTAATTAAGCAAGGAATTAAAACTATTTTCTACCCTTGTATGCCATATTCAAGAAAAGAATATGAAAAAGCAGATAACCATTATAACTGCCCTATCGTTATTTCTTATTCTGAGGTATTAAAAAATAATGTTGAAGAATTAAAAGAAAAAGATATTAAGTTTTTAAATCCATTTTTACCTTTTGAAGCAAAAACTTTAGCAGAAACTATTTTAAATCTTCCAGAATTTGAAGAATATCATTTTACTAAGAAAGAATTATTATTAGCTGCTAAAAAAGCTGAAGAAGAATATCAAAAATGTAAACAAGACATTAGAAACAAAGCCACAGAAGCACTTAAATATATGAAGGAAAATAATTTAAAAGGTATTGTTTTAGCCGGTCGTCCTTACCATGTAGACCCTGAAGTAAACCATGGAATTGACACTTTAATTACAAGCCTTGGCCTTTGCGTATTAACAGAAGACAGTATTTGTAGTCAAACTGAAGTAAAAAGACCTATTCGTGTAGTAGATCAATGGGTATTCCACGCAAGGCTTTATGCTGCAGCAGATTTTGTTGGAAAACAAGACAATTTAGAGCTTGTTCAGTTAAACTCTTTTGGCTGTGGTGTTGATGCTGTAACTACTGACCAAGTTGAAGAAATTTTAAGTAGTTATGGAAAAATGTATACACTTATTAAAATAGATGAAATCAATAACTTAGGAGCTGTGCGTATTCGTATTCGTTCACTTTTAGCTAGTATGAAAAAAAGAGAGCAGTCAAAATCATCTGATGAAAAACATTCTGGCAATTATGAAGTAAATAAAAAAATCTTTACAAAAGATATGAAAAAAGATTATACAATCCTGGTTCCACAAATGGCACCAATTCACTTTGAATTACTAGAATCTGCTGTTCGTTCATCTGGCTATAAAGTAGAATTATTAAGAGAATGCACTCAGCATACTGTAGAAACTGGATTAAAATATGTTAATAATGACGCTTGTTACCCATCTATACTAGTAACAGGTCAAATGATAGAAGCATTAGAGTCTGGAAAATATGACTTAAATAAAACCGCTCTAATTATGTCTCAAACTGGTGGTGGTTGTAGAGCAACTAACTATATCGGATTTATTCGTAAAGCATTAAAAGACGCAGGCTTTGAGAATATTCCAGTTATATCATTTAATGTTGTTGGTATGGAAAAAATGCCTGGCTTTAAGCTTACTATGCCACTAATTGAAAGACTATTAAAAATGGGAGTTTACGCAGATTTATTACAAAAAATGCTTACAAAAAATAGAGCTTATGAAGTTCACAAAGGCGAAACTCAAAAACTATTTGATGAGTGGATGGAAAAATGTAAAAAGCTACTTGAAAAATCTACTTTAAAAGAATTTAAACAAAGTATGTATGATATTGTAAATGACTTTGAAAAAATAGAATTAGATACATCAGTAGAAAAGCCTAAGGTTGGTATTGTTGGAGAAGTTTTAATCAAATACCATCCATTTGGTAATAACTTTGTAGCAAATAAATTAGAAGAAGAAGGCGCTGAAGTAGTTTTACCAGACTTTATGGGATTTATTAAATTTATTGCTACACATAAAATTACCTTTAATCAGCTTATAAAAACAGATAAAGTAAAAGCAAAATTATTCAAAGCTGCAATTAAACTAATAGACTTACTTGAAAAAGATGCTTGCCTTGCACTTCAAAGTTCTAAAAAAGGATATTTATTACCTTGCAATATTTTTGAATTAGAAACAAAAGTAAAAGACATACTATCTATTGGTAATCAAACAGGTGAAGGTTGGTTTTTAACAGCTGAAATGATTGAATACATTGAACATGGAATACCAAATATTGTTTGTGTGCAACCATTTGCATGCCTTCCAAACCATGTTGTAGGAAAAGGTGTAATAAAAACAATTCGTAGCAAATTTCCTGAAGCAAACATCTCTCCTATTGATTACGACCCTGGCGCTAGTGAAGCTAACCAAACAAATAGAATTAAATTATTAATGACTGTTGCAAAAGATAATTTAAGAAAGAAACAAAATGAGAAAAAAGCTGTTGAAAAGGAAAATATAACAGCAGAAAATAATAATCAAGAAAATGCTAATAACGAAAATATATCATCTGAAAATGCGGAAGTAAAAAATATGAAAGGAGAATAACTTTGAGTAAAATTTCAGTTGTCGTACCAATGTATTATGAAGAAGAGGTTGCAAATGAATGCTATAACAGACTAAATAAAGTGCTTACTTCCATTCCTAATTATGAGCATGAAATTATATTTATCAATGATGGAAGCAAAGATAAAACATTATCTATTTTAGAAGAAATTGCAAAACAAGATACTAATGTAAAAATAATATCTTTTTCTAGGAATTTTGGTCATCAATGTGCTGTTACAGCAGGTTTAAAATACACCACAGGTGATGCAATCGTTATTATTGATGCAGACCTTCAAGACCCACCAGAGCTTATACCTGAAATGTTAAAATTATGGGAACAAGGCTACGAAGTAATTTATGGAAAAAGAAAAACTAGAAAAGGTGAATCTAAATTTAAACTTCTTACTGCAAAAATGTTTTATCAAACACTAAACTCTCTTTCAGATGTAGAAATTCCTAAAGATACAGGAGACTTTAGATTAATTGATAAAAAAGTGGTGGATGTTGTTAATTCACTTCCAGAACATAATAAATTTTTAAGAGGTTTAATGAGCTGGGTTGGATTTAATCAAACACCTTTTGAATATGAAAGAAAAGAACGATTTGCAGGAAAAACTAAATATCCACTTAAAAAGATGTTAAAACTCGCATCTGACGGAATTATTAGCTTTTCTACTAAACCATTAAAAATTGTTGGTGGAATTGGAATATTATCTATTATTGCTTCATTTATTATTTTAATATATTCTATTTTATCATATATTTTTAAATGGAATAATTTAATGCCTGGTTGGACTTCTTTAATGGTAACAATTACATTTTTAGCAGGTATGATACTTATTTCACTTTGGATGATGAGCGAATATATAGCTAGAATTTACGATGAAGTAAAAGGAAGACCACAATATATTATTGATAAGAAAATTAATATAAAATAACAAAATATAATAACTTGCATGCGCCTTGTTGTCGCACCAAAAGGTGCTCCAAACGCACTTCACTTCGTTTCGTTTGAACGCTACGCGGCGCTATTTAAGTTATTATATTTTGTTATAGAAATGGAATGGAAAATGAAGCAAGATATAATTAATTTTTGGAAAAAATATTATCAAAATGTTCTATTTTTTATAATTTCTTTTATTATTATTGCATCTATTATTCTACCTAAAAATATGAATAGTTTAGATGAAATTTGGATTTATGACTTTGCAAAAAATATGGCAGATGGATTAGTACCATATAGAGATTTTAATATGGTTACTACTCCCCTTCTTCCATTTATTTGCAGTCTTTTTTTAATTGTTTTTGGAAATCAATTATTTGTAATGAGGATTTTAGCAATATTTTTAATTACATTTATATTTTTTATTAGTTACCTAATTTTAAAAAAATTAAATGTAAATAAATATTATATTTATATTTGTTTATTTTTATTTTTTCTAATTTTTAAAGATTATATTTGTATAGATTATAATTTTGCTATTTTAGCTATTACATTATTTGTTATTTATTTAGAAATTAAAAATTATGAAAAATATAATAATTACTTTAATAGCTCATTTTTATTTTATTTTATAATTGGTCTATTATGTGGTTCATGCATTTTATTAAAACAAACTACTGGAGTATTTATAACAATAGCTTCTTTATTTTACCCTATTTTATTTGTAAAAAATAAAATAGACTTTAAAAACTATTTAAAAATAACAGCTTTTAAAATAATTGGAATAATAATTCCTCTTGTATTATTATTAATTTATTTAATAGCTAATAATGCTCTTTATGATTTTTTTGATTATACAATTTTAGGAATAAAAACATTTAGTAATAAACTACCATATTCAAAGTTAACTTCTTCTAAAGAAATAATAATAAAATTATTTAGTATTTTAATACCTATTTTTATTTTAATATTTGGAATTTATTTATTGATAAAAAAGAATAAAAAATTATTTGGATTTTATTTTTATTCTATTGCATCATTAATTGTTATTTTTCCTATTTCTGATAATATTCATTTTTTAATAGGAATTACACCTTTTATAATTTTATTAATTTATTTCTCTTATAATATTATTAATTTTATAATAAATAATTTAAAGAATAGATTTAATAATGTTGAAAATACAAATAATAACCAAAATATAAATTCTATAAATAAAAGTAATAATATATTTAGAAAAATTTATTTATTTTTTATTGAATTTTTGCGTGGTATTATTTTTATGGTTATTCTTATATATTTTATTACAAGTATTATTTTTATTAAAGATTATATTATTGATAATAATAAAAATCATAATGTTAAACATTATTCATTAATACCTATTCCTGAACAATTATTAGAAAAAATAAATATATTAGATAATTATATTATTTCTGAAAAAAATAATGTTTATATTTTAGATGCAGAAGCAAGTATTTATATGATTTCTCTTGATAGATATTATAAAGATTTTAATTTCTTCTTAAAAGGTAATATTGGTAGTAAAGGAGAAGATGGTTTAATAGAAAAAATAAAAAATTTAAATAAGGGAGAAAAAATATTAATTAAAAATAATAAATCCTCAAAAAATTGGCAGACACCTTTAACAGTTATTAATTATATTGAAAATAATTTAACAAAAATAAATGAAATAAATATTTTTGATGTTTATGAAATAAAATAATATTTAAATTAAATAAATTAATCTCATAAAAAATATTAAAAAAGCAAGAATTTAAACTTGCTTTTGTTTTTTGACTATTTGTCATTTATTTAACAATTTCTATTATTTACTTTTACTTTTCTACTTACTTTTTCTAATTTACTTTGAGTTTTATTGTTTTTATGTATACTTTATTTCTTTGTTTTTCATTTTTTTATCTTTTTCTTTAAACCCCTTTATTCCCATAATAATTCCATCTTTATTTTGTTACTTTTCTATCAATATTTTTGTTATGTTTCTTTTTTGTTTTATAATTATTAATTTATTAGCATATTTCTTTTATAATATCTAGATAAAGGCTTTTATTTTGTTGTTGCTTTTTAGACAATTTGATATTTTTTGATTATTAAACCTGCTTTTAGAATTATGTAAACATATATTGTTCTATTTCTCATTTATTTTATTTCTTTTATTTTTTCAACAGTATTCTATTATTTAATTTTTATTATAAAAAAATTACTTAACTTGCAAATATATTTTCTACTACAATACTTATATATGTATTATAAAATGAAAAAGGAAAGAGAGAAGCTGTTATAAAAGCTTCTCCCAAAAGGTTCGGTCGAATTTGAGGCTTAAATGAACGGTTTCGCATACGGGCGAGCGAGATTTTCCTGGATTTCTTCTTCGGTGAACTTCCCTTCACGGAAAGCTTGAATAGTCTCCTTGAACTTTCTCATATCCCGGTTACAGCAGTCATTCCAGACCATATAAATTTTGGATCCATAAATGCCCATCGTATCGAAAAGCAGAATATCTAAAAAAGCCATAGGATCCGACTCCAGCATCTGAAGCATGCAAGTAAGAGCACCAGGATTGCCTTCAGACATCGTTATCAACACGTCTTGAACGCTCATGTCAGCAGTAATCCGAGTATTAGTATTAGCCATAGCAGTCTCCTTTTACTTTATCTACCAACATTGTCAGCAGATTTTAAAGTAGTGTAATTATTTTATTCGCTACACCTACGAATAATTATATTTTTATTATATCACATTTTACATAATATTGCAAATTCTATCTTCTATCAATCAGATTAATAGCCAGACTGAAAGCAAAAACAAATAAATTTCTTTTTAATATTTTACGTAAGCAGTTTTTTTACTTTGCATAATATATCTTGAGATACAAATCCCTTTATTTCTCCGATAACTATTTAACATAAATTAACCTTATTTAACTTAAATTAACACTTTTTCATATATATTAAATCTCTTTTAAATAAAAAAAATAATATAGAATTTAACTATTCTATATTACTTTATGGCGGAAGCTGAGGGATTTGAACCCTCGCGGCCCTTACGAACCCTAACAGTTTAGCAAACTGTCCCCTTCAACCACTTGGGTAAGCCTCCATATAAAATTAATAGTTAAAGTGAATAGTGAAGAGTACAAGCTTATATTTATTTTTTATTTATTATACTTTTCATTATTCACTCTTTTTTATTTATTTGCTTATCTTGCAATTTTGGCGGAGAGGGTGGGATTCGAACCCACGGTAGGCTACAAACCTACGCCAATTTTCAAGACTGGTGCCATAAAC
>CANRNR010000020.1 GCA_947632035.1 uncultured Clostridia bacterium
ATATCATAAAAGTCCATAATCTAGTCTATGACTGCATTATGGACTTTTTGCCTTTTTAAAAGTGTCAAACTTGAGATATTAGCACATTTAGGTCATATTTGTCAATAGAAAATTTTAGAAAAATAATTTGCTTTTTACTTTGTACAAAATTACTTTTTAATTTGATATATAAAATAATTTAATGCAAAAAACTATAAAAATAAACTTTAGAAAATATCTAAAGTTTATTATAATCTAAAAATTAAATTTAATACGTTCTATTTTAGCAAGCCTAATATTCTTTCTAAATCTTCATTTGTAGAATATTGAATTATAATTTTTCCACTTCTTTTGCCTGCATTTAATTTTACTTTTGTTCCAAAAAAGCTTTGGAAAGTATCTTCTATATCTCTACAAATAGCCTCTCTTCTTTCTTCATCCTTCTTAGGTGCTTTTTTATTATTTTGTACTTTTTTCTCTATATCGCTAACTGTCTCACCTTTTTCAATTATTCTAAGAGCTGCAGCATATTGTTTTTCTGGATCTTCAAATCCTAATAAAGATCTACAATGTCCTTCTGTTAATTTTCCATCTATAGCTAATTTCATAACTCTTTCATCTAAATTTAATAATCTTAATGTATTAGTTACTGTACTTCTATTAAGTCCTATGGTATCTGCTAATTGTTGTTGTGTCATGCCATAATCATCTAAAAGCTTTCTAAATCCTCTCGCTTTATCAATAGGATTTAAATCTTCTCTTTGTATATTTTCTATTAATGAAATTTCTTTATTTTTTCTTTCATCATCTTCTCTTACAATACATGGTATTTCTTTTAATCCTGCCTTTTTTGAAGCTCTCCATCTTCTTTCTCCTGCTATTATTTCATAATATCCATCTTTTTTTGATACAATAATAGGTTGAATAACACCATATCTTTCTATTGATTTAGCAAGCTCTTCTATTGATTCACTAGGAAAATTCCTTCTTGGCTGATTTTTATTTGGCTCTATTTCTATAACTTTAATGTTTTCAATTATTTTTTCACCATCTTTTAATTTTTTTTCCTCTTCTTTTGTTAATTGATTTTCACTAAATAATGCTTCTAATCCCTTTCCTAATCCCGTTTTTTTAGCTGGCATCCTATTTTCTCCTTTCATATATAAATTTGATACTTTTTTATTTTTATTATATTTAATACCTTAAATTAAGCATAATGTTTTCCTTTAGCAGGTTTTTCATTGTTTTTTAAAAATTCTTTTACGAATTTTTCATAACTTTTTGCCCCCTTTGATTTCGCGTCATATACTGATATTGGCATTCCATAGCTTGGAGCTTCACTTAATTTTACATTCCTTGGTATAACTGTTTTATATACTTTATTTTCAAAATATTTATTAACTTCCTTTACTACTTGGTTTGATAGATTCGTTCTAATGTCATACATTGTAAGTAATGCACCTTCTATTTCCAATCCGTGATTAAGATGTTTTTTTACTAAATTAACTGTATTTAACAACTGTCCTAAACCTTCTAATGCATAGTATTCGCATTGTACAGGAATAAGAACACTATCTGATGCTGCAAAAGCATTTAATGTAATTAATCCAAGTGATGGTGGGCAATCTATAATAAAATAATCATATTCTTCTTTTATTTTATCTAATTGTTCTTTTATGCGATATTCTCTTGACATCATTGATACAAGCTCTACTTCAGCCCCTGCAAGATTTATATTAGATGGGCATATAGATAAATTTTTTATTTCTGTTTCTTTAATAGTTTCTCTTGGATCTATTTCATCATTTATAATAAGGTCATATACAGAAAGTTCAACATTTTTGTCCTCTCCTACGCCACTTGTTGCATTGCCTTGTGGATCTGCATCTATAAGTAAAACTTTTTTACCTTTTTTAGCCAATAAAGTGCTTAAATTTACTGCTGTTGTAGTCTTTCCAACTCCACCTTTTTGATTTGCTATTGATATTATTTTTCCCAATTTTATTGCCTCCTTTTCTGTTATTTTTTATTTTATGTAAACTTTTATATGTTCTTTTTTATAAACTTTTTATAAAAAATCGACATACTAATGATATAAAAATATTCATTGTATGTCAATAAATTGTGACTAAAATTTACAATATATTTTTTTAATTTTTATAATATATTTTTTATTTAATCGGCTCTTTTGCTGGCATTCCGGCTTTTCTTGGATATTTATCTGATGTTTCTTTTATCTTTTTTATTATAATAATTTTTCTTTCTATGTCACTTTCTGGAAGAATTATAGTATCTATTTTTTCTATCTTTCCACCTAATACATCTATTGCTTTCTCTGCTTCATTTAATTCTTCTTCTATGTTACTTGCCTTCATGCAAATACATTTTCCTCCTATTTTTACAAAAGGAAGCATATATTCTACCAAAATATTTAATCTTGCTACTGCTCTTGAAGTTACTACATCATATTTTTCTCTTTCCCCGTTTTGTTTTATAAATTCCTCTGCTCTTCCATGAACTGCTCTGATATTTTGTAGATTTAATTTACTTATTACTTCTTTTAAAAAATTAATTCTTTTATTTAATGAATCTAATAAAGTAATTTTAAAGCTATTTTCTGATATTTTCAATGGAATGCCTGGAAATCCAGCTCCTGTTCCTATATCTAAAATTTGTTCATTTTCATTTATGTATTTTTTTATAGTTAAGCTATCTGCAAAGTGTTTTAATATAATTTCAGAAGGTTCTATAATTGCAGTTAAATTCATTTTTTCATTCCATTCTATAAGTAAATTCATATATTTATAGAACATTTCTGCTTGATTATCTTCTAAATTTATGTTTAATATTTTCAATTTTTTTATTAATTCTTGTGAAAATACTTCTTTCTCCATTTTTAATCTTCCTTTTTCCCTCTATTTTTCAAATTATATTCTTAATTTTATAAATTACTATTATTTATTTTCAATTTTTTCTTTCATTTGTTCTAAATAAATAAGTAATACTGATATATCTGCTGGAGAAACTCCTGAAATTCTAGAAGCTTGCCCTACAGATAGTGGCCTTATTTTATTTAATTTTTGTCTTGCTTCTATTCTTAAGCCTTTAATAGCCTCATAATTTATTTCTTTTGGTAATAGTTTTTGCTCTAGCTTTTTAAATTTTTCTACTTGTTGTTGCTGTAATTTAATATATCCCTTATATTTTACTTCTATTTCTACCTCTTCTACAACATCTTTTGGTAAAATTTTTCTGTCCTGATCTATTGGTTTTAGAGCTTCATAATTAAGTTCTGTTCTTCTCAATAATTCTGCTAATTTTACACCTGTTGTAAGTATAGATGAATTATTTTCTTCTAATACTTTATTTACTTGTTCTGTAGGTTTAATAGTAGTTGTTTCTAATCTTTCTATTTCCTCTTCTATTGCCTTTTTCTTTTTTAAAAATTTCTGATATCTTTCTTCTGAAATTAAGCCTACTTCATGCCCTATTTCTGTAAGTCTTAAATCACTATTATCTTGTCTTAATAATAATCTATATTCTGCTCTTGAAGTCATCATTCGATAAGGCTCATTTGTTCCTTTTGTAACAATATCATCTATCAAAACACCAATATATGCTTGTGAACGATCCAAAATAATAGGTTCTTTTCCTTTATGTTTTTGAGCCACATTTATTCCTGCGATAATTCCTTGTGCAGCAGCTTCTTCATAACCAGATGTACCATTTATTTGCCCTGCAAAAAACATTCCTTCTATTTTTTTATGTTCTAAAGATAATTTTAATTCAGATGGATCTATGCAATCATATTCTATTGCATATGCAGGTCTTGTAAATTCAGCATGCTCTAATCCTGGAATAGTTCTATACATTGCAATTTGTACATCTTCTGGAAGTGATGAACTCATACCTTGTATATACATTTCATCTGTATCTCTTCCTATTGGTTCAACAAAAATTTGATGTCTTTCTTTATCTGCAAATCTTACTACTTTATCTTCTATTGATGGGCAATATCTTGGTCCAGTTCCTGTTATTTCACCAGAATACAATGGAGAACGATGCAAATTTTTACGAATTATTTCATGAGTTTTTTCATTAGTATATGTCAAATAACAAGGCAATTGTTCTACATTATCTTCTATTTTATCTTCGAATGAAAAAGCTGTTGGATTTTTATCTCCATCTTGTCTTTCCATCTTTGAAAAATCAATAGAATTTTTATTTATTCTTGCAGGTGTTCCAGTTTTAAATCTTACTAATGATATTCCTATTTTTTTAAGCATATCAGATAATCTATTTGCAGGAAATACACCATCTGGCCCACTTTCATATGAAACTTCACCTATATATATCTTTCCTTTTAAATATGTTCCTGTAGCCAATATAACATTTTCTACTTTATATATAGCACCTATATTTGTTTCTACCCATTTTACTCTTCCATCTTCTACACCTATATCTACTATTTCTGCTTGTTTTAAATAAAGATTTGGTTGCTTTTCTAATGTATGCTTCATTTCCATCTGATACCTTTTTCTATCTGCTTGTGCTCTTAAAGAATAAACTGCTGGTCCTTTTGAAGTATTTAACATTCTTAATTGAGTATAAGTTTTATCTATGTTTTTTCCCATTTCTCCACCTAGACAATCTATCTCCATTACTAAATGTCCTTTTGAACTACCTCCTATATGTGGATTACATGGCATATTTGCAACTGCTTCCAAGCTAATTGAAAAAAGTAATGTTTTTAATCCTAACCTTGCTGTAGCTAAAGCTGCTTCACAACCTGCATGTCCAGCTCCTATTACTGCTACATCATATTCTCCTGCGTCATATTTCATTGTATATTTCCTTTCTTTTTACGATTATTTTTCTTTAATTTTATAATTTTTTATAGTTTTTTATGAAACAAAAAATATTGTTTGCGTAACTTTTTGTCATGTCGATTTTTGTCGAATATTTATTTAGCTTTATTTCTTTGGTTGTTTTCTTTTTTGTTGTCTTTTTGACTATTTTCCCAAACAGAACTTTGAAAAAATTTGTGCAATGATGTCTTCTGATACATTCTCCCCTGTTATCTCACTTAATTCTTCTAGAGTCTGTTTTATTGCTATTGAAATCATATCAATTGGTAAATTTTCTTCTATTCCTTGTTTTGCTTCATTTACTGCCTTTATTGCTTTTCTTATTTGATCTTTGTGTCTTATATTTGTAATTATTTCCCCATCATTTACTTCAATTTCTTTTAAAGAAAACATCTTTAATATTTGTTCATATAGTTCTTCTAATCCATTTCCCTCTTTAGCTGAAATTCTTATAACTTGCTTGTTTAAACACCTTATTTCTTCACTTTTTTCTAAATGAATATCTTTATCATCTATTTTATTTAATAAAATAATTGCTTTTTTATTTTTTATTTTTTCTAATATCTCTATATCTTCTTTTTCTAATGGTTTTGTATTATCAAATATTGCAAGAACTAAATCTGCTTCTTCTAATAATCTTAAAGCTTTCTTTACCCCTATTTCCTCTATTTCATCCTTTGTATTTCTTATTCCTGCTGTATCAATTAATTTTAATGGTATTCCTTTTAAATATACCATTTCTTCTATACTATCTCTCGTAGTACCCTCTATTTGGCTTACTATTGCTCTATCTTCTTTTAAAATTGCATTTAATAAAGATGATTTTCCTGCATTAGGTTTTCCTATAATTACAGTATGTATTCCCTCTTTCAATATTTTTCCTGTTTCAAAACTTTCTTCTAATCTCTTTAATTTGTATAATACTTTATTTATTTCATCATTTGCCTTTTGATTACTCACTTCTTCTATATCATATTCTGGATAATCAATAGAAGCTTCTATATCTGCCATTATATTTAATAAGTCTTTTCTAATTTCTTGTATTTTATTAGAAAGACCTCCTTCTAATTGATGAAAAGAAGCTTTTGCCTCCATTGTTGTTTTTGCATTTATCAAATCTATGATTCCTTCTGCTTGTGATAAATCTATTCTTCCATTTAAAAAAGCTCTTTTAGTAAATTCTCCTGGTTCTGCCATTCTACTTCCTGCTAATAAACATTGTTCTAATATTTTTTGTTCTACTATCATTCCCCCATGAGAATTTATTTCGCACATATTTTCTGTTGTATAACTTTTTGGTGCTTTAAAATATGAAACTAATACTTCATCAATTTTTTCCTTTGTTTCATAATTTATAATATATCCATATTTTATAGTATAACCTGGAATTTTATTTATATCTTCTTTCTGTTTTGGTACAAATATTTTATCTAATATTTCAAAACATTCTTTTCCACTCATTCTAATTATTCCAATTCCACCATTTCCGGTAGCTGTTGAAATTGCTACTATTGTTTCCATTATTTTTTCCTCTTCTTTAATTTAAATTATTTTTATTTAATTAATTTTTTTATTTTTAATTATCTTTAATTATTTTTTATTTATTTTTTATTTATTTTTAATTTTTTTAAAATATTTTTTAATTATTTTTAATTATTTTTAATTATTTTTATTTTTTAAATTATTTATTTAATTATTTCTTTGTTTTTTTATTGCTTTTTATCTATCTTTAATTATTATTTATTTTTTTATAATTATTTTTTATTTAATTTTATAATTTATTTTATTATTTTAATTACTTATTTTTATTTAACTTTAAAAAATGTCAAAGTTAGAACTAGTTTTTTAAACTAAAATCCGAACTTTGACTTCCGATTTTTTATTATTTATTTTTTTGCAATAATTACTTTTCTGTATGGTTCTTCGCCAACACTATATGTTTTTACTCTTTGGCTATCTTGTAAACGATTATGAATAATCTTTCTTTCATAGGCTGACATTGGTTCTAAAGTAACTTGTTTTCCATTTCTAATTACTGTTCTTGCTAATTTATCAGCTAATTCTTCTAGAGCTTTTTTCCTTTTTTCTCTATATCCTTCAATATCTAAAAGAACAGAAACTTTTTTATCTATATTTTTATTTGCAATAGCCGATACTAAAGTTTGTAGTGCATTTAAAGTTTCTCCTCTATATCCTATTAGTTTTCCTGCTTCTTCTCCGTCAATTGTTACATATATATATTGTTCATCTGAAGTAATCTGAAATTTTGTAGATGATAATTTATTTGTAAATTCTTCTAAAAAAGCATTTAAATTTTCTTTTACTTTATTTATCTCTTCCTGTGATAATGGTTCTCTTTTCTCTTTTATAATTGTTTTTTCAGAAGGTTCTTCCTTTACTACTTTCTTTTCTTCTACTCCTTCTTTTAAAGTAAGCTCAACTTTAACAATTCTTGGAGTCAATATACTAAAGAAACTTCTTTTATCTTCATTTTCTAATACTTTAATATCTACTTTATCTTTTGATACTTTTAATTCTCTTAAGCCATTTTCTATTGCTTCTGTTGATGTTTTTCCCTCTGCAATTATAGTTTTAGCCATTTGCATTTTCCTCCTTTTTGTCTTTTATATCTGTAATTTTATTTATAATTAATCGTTCTATTATCATAAGAATATTGCTTGCTAACCAATATAAAGCTAAACCTAAAGGTGCAATAATAGCAATCATAACTGACATAATTGGCAATGTATACATCATACTGTTACTCATTTGTTGCATTTGTTCCATTGGATCTTCTTCATCTTCTTTTTTATCAACCTCAGTATTATTAGCTGTTTTATCTGTCTTATTGTTTTCTATAATTATATCATCATTTTTCTTCTTCTTTTTTTGTGTTACCATTGTTAATTTTATAGATGCAATAGATGAAATTACATAAAGAGCTGGTATTACATAAACTTTCCAATCATTTAAACTTTGTGTTGGAACTTTGCTTAAATCAAGTCCTAAAAACTCTGTATTTAATCTTAAACTATTATATTCTTCTTTTTGCTTTTCAAGGTCTGCTTTATTCTGTAATAATTCTTCCCTATTTTCCACATTTTCTTCATTAAGTTTGGCATCTATTTCTTTTATATTATTTTCTACTTCATTATATTTGCTTTCTGAATAATCTAATAATGCAATTTGTCTATAATTATTATTAGGATTGTAATTTGCTTCTGCCATCTCTGTAGTATATTTCTCGATTATTTCTGGACTTATTCTTTTCATATATGTAAGTGGTTGGCTTACAAGCCAAAAAACTGATAAAATTATAATAATTTGCAATATAGAACTCAAACAACCACTAAATGGGCTCATTTTTTCTCTCTTATATAATTCAATCGTTTCTTGATTTAATTTTTCTGGATTGTTTTTATATTTTCTTTGAATTTCTTTCATTTCTTCTTGTAATTCTGCATTTTTTTTCATTGATTTTTGTTGTTTTATTGTTATTGGTATTAAAACTATTCTTAAAACAACTGAAAATATTAAAATTGCAATACCATAATTATTAACTAAATTATATAGAAAATTTAATAAATAACCAAATATTTCTGAAATAAATCCCATGGATTACCTCCCTTTGTTTTTAAAAATAATATAAATTATTTTAATGGATCATATCCTCCTTTTGCAAAAGGATGACATCTTAATAAACGTTTTATTCCTATAAAAGTTCCTTTTATACAACCATATTTTTGAATTGCTTCTATCATATATTCTGAGCAACTTGGATAATATTTGCAATGGACTCCGAAAAAATGAAAAAATTGGTGAAATTAATTTCTTATAACCTTTCAATATAAATATAAATATTTTTTTCATTAATTAATTCCTATCTAAAATAAATATAAATTACTTTCTAATTAATATTAATTTTTCATAAATTTATTAATTATAGTAAATTCTTATAATTATATTTTAATTTGTTTCTATTAAAATTCCTGCTTTTTCAAAAATTGTTTGCATATCTTTTTCTATTATATGATAATCTAAATTTTCTATAGGAACATTTTTATTCCACAAAAATACTATATTATAGCCTTTTTTTAAATTTCCTTGCAATAATCTATAATTTTCTCTTATTTTTCTTTTTATAGAATTTCTTTTTACTGCTGTACATAGTTTTTTAGATATTGCAATTCCAAAAATGTTCTCATCTTCCCTATTTTTTTCTATATATACTGTAATTTGTTTTCCTATATAAAATTTTCCTTTTTTTAAAACATTTTGAAATTCATAATTTTTTTTCAAAGTTTTCATTTTTTTCATTTTAACTTCCATTCTAGCATTTTCCTAGCTTCAAAACATGAAAAGTTCTTTTTTAACTACAATTCAAAAAAGGTCACTTTTTACTACGTGACCTTTACCTTTACGCACTTAGTTTTTTTCTTCCCTTTGCACGTCTTGCTTTTAATACATTTCTTCCTGTTTTAGTTTTCATTCTTTTCATGAATCCATGTTCTTTTTGTTCTTGTCTTTTTTTTGGTTGATATGTTCTTTTCATTTTAGCACCCCCTATTTGTTTGCTATTTTAATAATTTTTAGATAATGTATTTAATCTATTTTTATTTTAGATTCTATATATTATTATCTTATTATTTTATTTCTATTTATTTCTTATGCTTTTCAAAGTTTGATATATTCTAAAATCGTTTTCATAAGCTTTATAATTATACACCATTTATTATTATTATGTCAATATTTTTCAACAATTTTACTTTTTTATTTTTAATAGTATTGACTTCATATTTACATTTTTGATATTATATAGGAACATAGGGAAATAAGGTGTTTGACAGTTTTATTTATATCATATTTTATGTAAATGTTTTGACTTATTTGTTCATTTATAAGCAATTATGAACTTTACTTATACACAGTTGTGGATAAATATGTGGATAACTTTACGTGAACTAATAGTATTTTTTCTCTTTATATTAATACTTTGGAAGGAATGAAGGTAATGCAAAAAGCTGAAATAAACGAACTACTTACTAAAGCAAAAGATTGTTTAAAAACTGAAGTACCATATATTTCATACAATACATGGATTAAAGATTTTGAAATTGAACAAATTGAAAATAATATAATTTACATTCGTACTCAAACAAAACTTCAAAAAGATATGTTAGAGTCAAGATATTTACCTTTAATTCAAAATACTTTTAGTTTTTTAACAAATATAAATTATGAAATTAAAATATTATCAGATGAAGAAATAGGGGAGAAAAAGCCTTCTTTTTCTACTGAAAACCTTTCTTATAACTATAAAAGTACTAATTTAAAACCAGAATATACATTTGATAGTTTTGTAGTAGGTGATAATAATAAATTTGCTCACGCAGCAGCTTTAGCTGTAGCAGAAGCACCAGCAACTGCATATAATCCTTTATTTTTATATGGTGGTTCAGGTCTTGGCAAAACACACTTAATGCATGCTATAGGTAATGAAATATTAAAAAGAGATAAAGATGCAAAAATTTTATATATTTCTTCTGAAACTTTTATGAATCAACTTATTAATGCTATTACTGAAAATAAAACTGAAGAATTTAGAAATAAATATAGAAATATAACTGTTTTATTAATTGATGATATTCAATTTATTGCTGGAAAAAAGAGTACACAAGAAGAATTTTTCCACACATTTAATGCTTTACATGATAGTGGAAAACAAATTATAATTTCTAGTGATAGACCCCCTAGAGATATTCAACCTTTAGAAGAACGTCTTAGAACAAGGTTTGAGTGGGGGCTTCTTGCTGATATATCTAATCCTGATTATGAAACAAGACTTGCAATTTTAAGAAAAAAAGCAATGCTTAATAATGTAATTATTGATGATGAAATTTTATCTAATATTGCTGTTAAAATAGATGCAAATATTAGAGAGTTAGAAGGAGCTCTAAAAAAAGTTATAGCAAAAGCTTCTTTAAATAATTGCCCAATTACAATGGAACTTACAAATCAGGCTATTTCAGATATTTTATTACATCAAGAAAAAGTCTTATCTATAGAATATATTCAAGAAATAGTATCTAAATATTTTAGAATTTCTGTAGATGACTTAAAAGGCTCAAGAAGGTCTTCTGATGTTGCTTATCCAAGGCAAATTGCAATGTATTTATGTAGAAATGTAGCACAAATATCGCTTCCAAAAATCGGTGCAGGTTTTGGCAAAAGAGACCATTCAACAGTAATGCATGCTTGTAAAAAAATAGAAGAAGATATGAAGACAGATGCTAAAACAAAATTAATTGTGGAAACTGTGCAAAACTCTTTGTTTGAAGAATAAGTTAGTTAAATGAAGGATTATAAAAATTTTTTAAAATTTGTGTTCTAAAAAATTTTTGTTTGTGAAAATATATTTTATTTTTACTTACGGAAGCCTTACATTGGATATCCACAACCTAATGTGAATTAATTGTTAATTACTTGTTTATAAATTAATTTTCCACATGGTAAAAAGAAAATTGTAGATAACTTTTTTAATTATCCACAAATTTATCAACAAAAATTTTCTTACGGATATAAAGTTTTGAAACACTTTTCCACATAATCCACAACGTCTACTATTACTACTACTAAAATTATTATTTATTATATATATAAAGCACAGCAAAAAAATTTTCATTACTCATCCATTGAATTATACTTTTTTCTTTAGTTAATATAAAAAATAAATAAAAATATAACATTATAATTATTTATGATATAAAAAATAATATTTTTACTAAAGATTTTTAAATAAATAATATATACAAAAGTATAGATATTGGTTTATAGGTAAAAGTCCAATTAAAAAACCTAAATATATTATATAAGGAATGATTAAAAAAATGAAAATTGTTTGTGACAAAGAAAAAATCTTAAAAGCAATAAATTCCGTAACAAAAGCAGTTGCAGGAAAAACAACAATGCCTATATTAGAAGGAATTTTAATTCAAACTAATGATAAACAAATAAAATTAACAACATATGATTTAGAAATAGGTATAGAATATGTAATGGACTGTGAAGTAGAAGAAGAGGGAGCAACTGTTGTAAATGCTATAATGTTTAGTGAAATTATTCGTAGATTACCAGATTCAGAAATACATATTAATATTAACGAAAATAATTTATTAGTAATAGAATGTGAAGGTTCTTTATATAAATTAGCTACTATGAATCCAGCAGAATTTCCTGAGCTTCCTAAAATAGATATTGAAAATTCTATTGAATTAGAGCAAAATTCTTTAAAAGAAATGGTAAGAAGAACTATTTTTGCAGTAAGTACAGAAGAAAATAGACCTATTTTTACAGGATGTTTATTTGAAATAAAAAATAATAAATTAAATGTTGTTGCCGTAGATGGTTTTCGTTTAGCTTGGAAAAGTAAATTTTTACAAACAAAAGTAAATGATTTTTCTGCTGTAATTCCAGGAAGAACATTAAATGAAATAAATAAGATTTTAACAGATTCTTTTGATAACATAAAAATAGGTGTTGCTAAAAATCAAGCTTTATTTGAAATGGAGAATTGTAAAATTGTAACACGTCTATTAGATGGAGAATTTTTAAATTATGCAAGTGTAATTCCAGAAAATTGGGAAACAAGAATAAGAGTAGATAAAAATAATATTCAAAATTGTTTTGAAAGAGTAAGTTTAATTTCAGCATCTAGCATAGAAAAAGAGAAAAAATATCCTGTTAAAGTAAATGTTGAAATAGGAAAAGTTACAATTTCTTGTACAAATCAAACAGGTGATGCAAAAGAGGAAATGTTTGTTGAAACAGAAGGACAAAACTTAGAGGCTGGATTTAATCCTAAATATTTCTTAGATGCACTTCGTGCAATTGATGATCCAGAAGTATTTATTGACTTCGGTTCAAGCATATCACCATGTATTATAAGACCTACAGAATCTAATGGGGATTATATTTATATGGTTCTTCCTATTAGAATGAAGGAATAAAAATAATAATTTATTTCTATTATAAAAAATATTGATAATAGAAATAATAATAAATAGAAAGAAAAATAAATGTATATAGAAAAAATAAAATTAAAAAATTTTCGAAACTATAAAGAGCAAGAAATAGAATTTAATAAAAATATAAATATAATTTATGGAGATAATGCACAAGGAAAAACTAATATATTAGAAGCAATATTTTATTGTGCATTCGGAAAGTCATTTAGGACAAGCAAGGAAAAAGAACTTATTTTATTAGATGAGCCTAATTTGCAAGTAGAAGTTTTATTTCAAAAGAGTGATAGAGCAGGAAAAATAAAGATAGGATTAGAAAATAAAAAACAAATAGAAATAAATGGTGTAAAAATAAAAAAATTAAGTGAATTAGTTGGAAATTTAGTAGTTGTTATTTTTACACCAGATGATATTCAAATTTTTAAAAGTAGTCCTGAACAGAGAAGAAGATTTTTAGACATGATGATAGGACAGTTAAGACCAAATTATATTCATTATTTAAATTTATATTATAAAGTAATAGAACAGAGAAATAATTATTTAAAGCAAATAAAGGAAGAAAATAAAGATGAAAATATGTTAGAAATATGGGATGAGAAATTAGCAGAATATGCAGAAGTTATTTGCAAATATAGAAATGAATTTGTAGAAAAAATAAAAGAAAAAATAACTAAAATTCATGAAAATGTAACAGATGGAAAAGAAAAAATAAATATTGAATATAAAACTGAGTGTGATAAAAAAGAAGAATATTTGAAATTATTAAATCAAAGAAGAAAATTAGATATAATTAAAGGATTTACAACAAAAGGTATTCATAGAGATGATTTTAAAGTTTTAATAAATGATAAAGCTTTAGAAGTATATGGCTCTCAAGGACAGCACAGAACAGCAATTCTTTCATTAAAATTAGCAGAATTATATGTTATTTATGATGAAATAGGGGAATATCCAATTTTATTATTAGATGATTTTATGTCTGAATTAGATGAAAAGAGAAGAAGAAGCTTTTTAGAAAAAATAAATGATACACAGGTTATTATAACTTGTACTGATAAAATGGAAATAAAGAATAGCAAGATGTTTTTTATTGAAAATGGTAAAATTAAATTTTAATATTGAAAAACAACATAGTTTTTGCACCTTACTGTCACATCGCAATCTTATAGATTGCTCGTTCCAAACGCGCTTCGCTTAGAACGAATATGCGCGGTGCTACAAACTATATTGTTTTTCAATTAAAAATAGTTATAATTAAAAAAATATAACAATAAAAAAGACTTGCAAAAATTAAAAAAAGAGTGATAAAATATTTAAGAGAAGCATAAAGTATGGAGGTTAAACCAAATGGAAAAATTTGAGCATGAGTATAATGCAGACCAAATTCAAGTATTGGAAGGACTAGAAGCTGTAAGAAAAAGACCTGGTATGTACATAGGAAGTGTATCTGTAAGAGGATTACATCATTTAGTTTATGAAATTGTAGATAACTGTGTTGATGAAGCTTTAGCAGGTTATTGTACAGAAATAAATATAGAAATTCAACCAGGAAATATTATAAGTGTAGAAGATAATGGTAGAGGTATTCCTGTTGATATACATCCAAAAACAAAAATATCTGCTGCAGAAACAGTATATACAAAATTACACGCAGGTGGAAAATTTGGTGGAGATAGTGGTTATAAAGTATCTGGAGGTCTTCATGGAGTAGGTGCTTCTGTTGTAAATGCTTTATCAGAATGGACAGAAGTTACTATTCAAAGAGATGGCGGAATTTATCAAATGAAATTTGAAAGAGGAAAAACAGTAGAGCCATTAACTCGTATAGGAGATTCTGACAAAACCGGAACTAAAGTTAGATTTTTAGCAGATTCTACTATATTTGAAACATTAGATTATGAGTATGAAGTATTAGAGACAAGATTTAGAGAAATTGCATTTTTAACAAAAGGATTAAAAATAAATATTCAAGATATAAGAGACCCTGAAAATATTAAAAAAGCTGAATTTCATTTTGAGGGTGGACTTATTTCATTTGTAGAATTTTTAAATAAAAATAAAGAAACAATCCATCCAAAACCAATTTATATTGAAAAAGATGGAGAAGTTCCAGTAGAAATAGCTTTTCAATATACAACGACTTATTCAGAAAATATATATACATTTGTTAATAACATTAATACTATTGAAGGTGGAACTCATTTAGAGGGATTTAAGAGAGCAATTACAAAAGTATTTAATGATTATGCAAGAAGCCATAATCTAATAAAAGAAAAAGATCCTAATTTATTAGGAGAAGATATTCGTGAAGGAATAACAGCAGTTGTTTCAGTTAAGGTAAAAGAGCCTCAATTTGAAGGACAAACTAAAACAAAATTAGGTAATAGTAATGTAACAGGTATAGTTTCAGCTATGGTTAATGATGCACTTTCTACATTTTTAGAAGAAAATCCAGCCGTTGGAAAAGCAATTCTAGAAAAATGTATAAATGCATCTCGTGCAAGAGAAGCTGCAAGAAAAGCAAGAGAATTAGTTAGAAGAAAAAGTGCATTAGAAACAACTACATTACCTGGAAAATTAGCAGATTGTAGTAGTAAAGAGCCAGAAGAATGTGAAGTATACATCGTAGAGGGAGATTCAGCAGGTGGTAGTGCAAAACAAGGTAGAGACAGAAGATTTCAAGCAATTCTTCCACTTTGGGGAAAAATGCTTAATGTTGAAAAATCAAGAGCAGATAAAATTTATAACAATGATAAATTACAACCTGTTATTTTAGCAGTAGGTGCAGGTATTGGAAATGATTTTGACATATCTAAAATAAGATATGGAAAAGTAATTATAATGGCAGATGCCGATGTTGATGGTGCACATATTAGAACATTATTATTAACTTTCTTCTTTAGATATATGAGACCACTTATAGAAAACGGAAATGTATATTTAGCTCAACCACCGCTATATAAATTATCTAAAAAAGGAATGGAAGACATATATTGTTACACAGATGACGACTTAGATAGAGCATTTAAAGAGTTAGCTGAAAAAGGAATAGCTAGAGACCAAGTTGGAATACAAAGATATAAAGGTTTAGGAGAAATGAATCCTGAGCAATTATGGGAAACAACAATGGACCCAGAGAAGAGAATTTTAATAAAAGTAACAATGGAAGATGCTATGAAAGCAGATGAAATATTTACTTTATTAATGGGTGATGAAATAGAACCAAGAAGAAAATTTATTGAAGAAAATGCAAAATATGTAAGAAACTTAGATGTATAATTTTTTTATGAAGATAATTAATTTATTCTAATGAAAAAGGAGAGTATAATGGTTTTAATAGATGTTACAGGATATACATTTTGCTCTATAAAAAAAAGTGACTTAGGAAAAAAAGTATTTTTAAGTGATATTGAAAAAATTGAACCTAAAATAAAAGATAAAATTACTAAAATTTTAAATAATGGCGGAAAAGTATATGGACTAAAGAAAAGAAGAAAATTAAAAGTTGTCTATTTATTTGATACTGTAGAACAATATGAACAAAAAGGGTTAGTATTTGAACAATCTATATATACAGAAAATGTAAAGGATGCCAAAATAAAGGAATGTGAAACCGCAATAAGACAAATACTACAAGAAGAGGTAAATAAGAATAACTATATAGGAGTAAAATGGAATAATCTAAAAATTGCTTTTAATAAAAAAGAAAATTTCTTTGCATTAATGTTTCCAATTTGTTTACTAATTGGAGCTATGGTAGGGTATGCATTTAGTCATGTTGTTACAGGATGTGCAATAGGTACTTTTGTAGGTTTATTTTTAATAAGTTTTTCTAAAATATAAATAATTATTTATACTAAAGATAAAGAAAGGAAAAAATATAAATGGTATTAGTATATATTAGAGGATATGATTTCATTGAAATTACAAATAAAGATATACAAAAGAAGGAATTTTTAAGTGAATTAGAAACAATAAATCCTGAAATTAAAAATAAAATATTAAATATTTTAGAAAATGATGGGAAAATTTATGGATTAAAAAGAAAGGGAAGATTAAAGGCAGTATATTTATTTAAAAATATTACAGAAAATGATGAAAAAATATTAGATTTTGAAGAATCTTTTAATACTGAAGATGTTGAACATAAACTAAAAGCATGTGAAGAAGCAATAGAAATGGTATTACAAGAAGAAGTAAATAAAAAAAGATTTAAAAAAGCTAGATGGAATACTAAAGAAATAATTTTTAATAAAACTACAAATTGGGTTGAAGAAATATTTTCATTATTTTCTGATTTAGGAATTATATTTGGAATGACTATGGGAATTGTATCTGCAAATTGGAGATATCTTGTTATATTTTTATTAATAGATTTTATGCTAATACTAATTAAAGAGACGATAAGAATACTTACAAAGGCAAATAAAAGAAAAAAAAGAAATTTAAAAATTTAATAGCTAGCAGAGCGAAATCTGCTAGCTATTAATCGATAAAGCTAATATTAATCTTCAGCTAAAACCTATATGCCTAGCTAATAATCTAATCTGTATTACTACAAAAAATAAACTACGACGCCAAACATACAAATCAGTTGCTCGACTACTAATGCACTCATAATAGCCATATTCGTCCAAGAAGGACTAATAACAACCACTAAAAAATACAAAAAATAATCTTAACTTCGAATAAATAATATATATTTTCAACCATATATTTATATTATATAAAGAGAAGAAATGAAAACAAACAAAACACAGCTTAAATACAAATTATTTACTCTCATCTCCGAATTAACACTACCTAAAAGTTATTTAAGCAGTATTAAATCTTCGCTCGAATAATGTAAAGCCACAAGACCTCACAAAACTCTTATTTCAACTAATATTAACCTTATATTCTTATTATGTATTTTTATATATTTTTTATGCAAAAATAAATTAGAAAAAAATAGAAAAAACAAGAATTGTCGAATTATGTCAAACGATTTTTCTTGACATTTTTCGCCGTAGAGAGTAATATAAAAATATAATAATCATTTAAATATTTTTTATTCATATTTTTTTAATCTTTTATTTTCCAATTTATTAAGAGTAAAAAAATAAATTAATAATAGGAGGTGAAAAATTTTTTATAAAAATAACACTTTAATTAATTAGAAAGGAGGAAAATGAAAACTCAAAAAAATGTAACTGTACAAGAATGGCTTCCATTTGAAAGAATTTTAGAAAATGGAATTATAGAATTAAAAAATAAAAATTATATAAAAATATTAAAAATAAATCCAATAAATTTTAATTTAAAATCAGAATTAGAACAAGATGCTATTTTAAATTCTTATAAAATCTTTTTAAAAACATGTAATTTTCCTTTTCAAATTTTAATACAAAGTAATAAAGAAGATTTAAGTAAACATATAAAAAAGATAAATGAAAATTTAATTCATGAAAAAAATTCTATTCAGGAAATTTCCAAAAAATATATTCAATATATAAATAATTTAAATCATAATAAAAAATCCTCATCAAAAAATTTTTATATTATTTTAAAAGAAAAAAATAATAATAAGGAAATTTTAAATTTTGAAGAATATGCAATAGAAAATTTAAATGATAAATATTTTAAAATAAAAGATTGTTTATCAAGATGTGGTAATATTGTGACAGATGTAAATGATAAAAATCAGGTTTTATTAATATTATTTTCTTTTTTAAATTCAAGAATTTATTTTAATCAAAATTAATTTTAAATATTCTAATTTAAGATTACATAAAGTAAATATTTAAAAAAATCACATAATTTATAAAGAAAGAGAGGTATCAAAAAAATCATTTTAAATTCTATAAATAATATTAAAATCAAATTAAAAAATCAAATAAAAGATTATATTCAAAAACAAACAAAATTAAAAAATTTAGAAGAAAAAAATAATACATTTTTAGAAGGTGTTTTTTCAGAAAAAGATTATTTAAGCCCATCATATATAAATCTTATGAATCCAAAATATATTGAAATAGATAACACTTATTATTCAGGTTTAATTCTTATAAATTATTTCCGAGAACAAACTGATTTAATTTTAAAAACAATAATAGATACAAATATAAATTTAAATATTTCGATTTTTTATGAAAAACAAGACACATATAAAACAATTAGAGATTTAACATATCATATTGGAAATGTAGGTGTAGATTTAAATGAAAAAAATCAAAATAGGCAAGATATTGACATAGCTGCATTTACATATAATGATGCTAAATATATTAGAAAAGAAATGCAAGTAAATAATGAGGAACTGTACTATTTATATATTTACATAACAACATTTTCAAATGATTTAAAAGACTTAGAATATTTATTAAATAAAATTGAAGGTGTGCTTCAAGGAAAAGGAATACAAACAAGGAGGGCATATTTTAGAGAAGAACAAGCTTTTTTAACAACACTTCCTATAATGGAAAATTCAATAGATTTGAAAGAGGCAGCAAAAAGAAATGTTCTTACAAGTGGACTAGTTGCTACTTATCCATTTATTTCTTCTGCAATTTTTGATGAAGAAGGAATTTTTATAGGAACTAATATTTATAATAATTCTTTAGTTTTTATAGATAGATATAATTCAAATAAATATAAAAATGCTAATATTTGTATTTTTGGAACAAGTGGTGCAGGTAAATCTTTTTATACAAAATTACTTATATTAAGAAATAGATTATTAGGAATTGAGCAATACATAATTGATCCGGATAGAGAGTATGGACCACTTTGCGAAGCTTTGGAAGGAACTTCATTAAAAATAGGACCTAGCTCAAATACACATATAAATGTATTTGACATAAGAGAAGAAAGCATTGAAGAAAATGGACAAGGTTATTTAGCAAATAAAATAGGAAAGTTAATCGGTTTTTTCAATTTAATTTTTGGAAATTTAAATGAAGAAGAAAAGGCAATTTTAGAAGAAAGTGTTATTGAATTATATAAACAAAAGCAAATTACTTTTGATGATAAATCTTTATATAAAGAAGATGAAAATAAAATATCAATTAAACCAATTTTTAAAGATACATATGATATGCCAATTTTACAAGATTTTTATGAATTATTAGGAAGAAATGAAAAAACAAAAAAATTTCAAATAAAATTAATTCCTTTTGTAAAAGGTTCTTTAAAATTTTTTAACAATTATACAAATGTTGAATTATCAAACAAATTGATTATTGCAGATGTCTATGAATTGGGAGAAGAAAATTTAAAATATGGTATGTGGCTTTGTACAGATCTTTTTTGGGACCGAATAAAAAAGGACAGAAAAGTTAAAAAAGCTATTTATTTAGATGAAATATGGAGATTAATAGGAGTTACATCTAATAAAGAGGTTGCAAGTTTTATTTATAAAATATTTAAAACAATTAGAAAATATGGAGGAAGTGGTGTTGCAATCACACAAGATGTTTCAGATTTATTTAGTTTAGAAGACGGAACATATGGAAAAAGTATTTTAAATAATTCAGAAATAAAAACATTTTTTTCTTTAGAAGAGGAAAATATTAAAGTATTGGAAAAATACACAAATTTATCTGAAAAAGAAAAAATAGAAATAAAATCACTAAAAAGAGGAGAATGTTTAATGTTTATAGGAAATGAGCATATATTAACAAAAATTGAGGCAGCTGATTTTGAAAAAAATATTATTAATGGAGGAATAAAAAATGAAGAAAATAGTAACAGCAATAGGTAATCCTAATTTAAATAAAAAATTAAAATTAGAAGAAGGATTTATAATAATAGCAGAAGATATACAATATAAAGAAGGAGTGTTAGAAATCTTAGAAAAAGAAGAAGATATAGACTTTTTAATTTTAAGTAGTATATTGCCAGGAAATATTGAAATAAAAAAATTAATAGAAAAAATAAAAGAAATAAATTCTGAAATAAATATTATTTTATTTTTGGAAAATAAAAATGAAGAATTAGAAAATTATTTTTATGCTAAAGGAATTAATTATATATTTTATAATAATGAAATAGAAATAAATGAAATAATAGAACTAGTAAAAAATAATCAAAAAAATCCAAATGCAGAATTAAAAAAAGAAATAAATGAATTAAGAAAAATGCTTTTAGAACAAGAGAAAAAAAATAATTTAATTTATATGCAAAAACAAAATAAAAAAAGTAAAAATAAAAATTTAGAAAAAGAAATTAATGATAATGAATTTATTGAAAAAGAAAAAAATAATCAGGTAATTTGCATTAGTGGAACAAGTGGTATAGGTAAAAGTATATTTTCTGTTAATTTAGCAAAATCATTTTTAGAAACAAAAAATAAAATTTTAATGATTGATTTTGATATTTTAAATGATAGTTTGCACACAATTTTAGGAATAAATAAATATCCAGAAAAAATAAAAAAGATAATGCAAAAAAATAATATTGAAAAATCAGAAGAATTAGAAAAAGTAGAAGAAATAAAAAGAATAAAAAATGAATTAAAAATAGAAGAGCTAGTTATTAAAGTAAATTCAAAAATAGATTTAATTGCGGGAATTAATTTATTATTTGAATCAAAATATAAAATTAGTAATGAAAAAATAAAAATTATTTTGGAAAAATTAAAAGAAAACTATGATCTAATAATTATTGATACTTCATCAGAATGCTTTTTTGATTGTACAAAAGAAATAATGAGATTATCTAATTTAATTATTTTTATTACAGGAACAAATTTAATAGAAATAAAAAAAGCAAAAAGATTATTAAATATTTATATTAATGAATGGAAAATAGAGCAAAATAATTTTAATATTTTATTTAATAAATATAATAAAAATTCAATAGATATTTCTATTTTAAAAAATATTTTTTCTGGATTTAATATTTTAGGAAAAATGTCTGATAATGAAAAATATAATTTAATGATAAATAAAAGTTCAAAAGAAAAATTAGAAAAAGAAATTCAAAAAGAGATTTATTTAATACAAAAAAAAATAAATAAATAATTAATAATTAATATTAAATATATTAGTCATAATAAAAATTAAATAATCAAAATAATATAAAAAAAGATTAAATTAATATTATATAAAACTAAATTATAAATAAAGAAGTATGAAATTTTAAAAATAAAAAGTAATAATAATAAAAAGTATTAATAATGAAATTTAAAAATATGTAAACTTAAAAGTGGGTCAAAACAATTAAATAAAAGTTGTCAAAAAAACAAGAAAAATATATGCTATAAAAATTAATAGATTTTATAAAAAGTATTAATTCTAAAATCTATTTAGCAATAAAGAATATGAAAATGAAAAAAAACTATAAAAAACATGTGATAAAAATATAAAAAAAGTTTATCGGATTAGGGATTTTTTGAAAATTTACATGAGAATAATAAAAACAAAAAAAAGGATAACATAAAGTAGAACAAGTTAATAAAATTTTGTTTTGAATTTATAGCAAAAATGAAAAATGTTAAAAGAAAAATAGAAATTGACAAATAAGCAATATTTTGAAAGACACAAAGAAATCAAAATAATGTATAGAGTACTTTACTATAATATAAAGCAATATATGAAAGTTTAAAATTTTATAAAAAATTTTTATACTAATTAAAAATATTATATGAAAAATTATTATAAATAAAAATAAGAGGATAAAAAGTAAAAATTTTTAATTATAATATTAATAAAAAAATAAAAATAAAATTAAAAATTAAAAATAAAATTAAAAATAAAATTAAAATTAAAAATAAAAATAAAATTAAAATTAAAAATTAAATTAAATAAAAATAAAAGAAAGGAGAAATTCGTATAATAAATAAAAAATAAATTTAATTATACGAAAAATAAAATAAATGGAAAATATATTAGAAAATGAAAAAGAATTAAATCAAAATTTACAAGAAAATAATTTAAGTTCAGATAATTTAGAAAAGGAGCAAAATAATTTTTTAGACAGTACTTTAGGAAAAATAATAAATTCTGCAGTAGACTTAGGATTAAGATGGATTTTACCTGATTTTGTCGAAAACCAAATTATTGATGTAAAAGATAGTTTAATTAGAGGAGGTTTAAAAGAAGGAATTAGTAAAGCAATTCAAGGTGCTACAGAGCTTGGAAAAAGTGTACTTGGAATTTTTACAGGAAAATTTGAAAATATTTCTCAAGCACAAAATGCTATAAAAAGTGGTGGAATAATAGATGGAATTTCTGATGCATTAGATTCAGCATTATCTGCAACAAGCAAAAATGGATGGCTACCATATAGTGTTACAAGTGTAATAAGACAGGGAAAAAATGCAATATTAGATAATATAAGTAGTAATATTGAAAATGAATTTGTAAGCCAGTTAAATTCTGTAGAAAAATTATCAAAATATGAAAATAATTGGAGAAGTTATTATAAAGCACAAGATTTTGATGGAATGGAAAGAGAATATGAAAAAATAAAAGAAAAATTAAAAGAAATTTTGCCAATGGAAACTACAATAAAGCAGGCAAGAGAGATTGAGAACCTACATATTCTAATAAAAAATAATGGTCATGATTTCAATTTATCTAAAGAGCAAATGGAGCTTGCAGGAATGCTTGTAAATCCATAGTTTATATAGTTTTTTTCACGTTTTTTGCTTGCATATTTTTTTCTCTTTTAGTATAATAAGTAGGTAGAAAAAAATGAGAAAAGAGGTATAAAAATGGCAGAGGATAACGAGAAAAGAAATGACGGAAAAATTATAGAGCGTGATATTGAAAAAGAAATGCGTACAGCCTATATTGACTATGCAATGAGTGTTATTGTATCAAGAGCTCTTCCAGATGTTAGAGATGGTTTAAAACCTGTACACAGAAGAATTTTGTATTCAATGTATGAAGATGGAATAACATCGGACAAGCCATATAGAAAGTGTGCTAATACAGTTGGTTCAGTTTTAGGAAGATACCATCCACATGGAGATTCTTCAGTATATGATGCTATGGTTAGATTAGCTCAAGATTTTACTCAAAGATATACATTAATTGATGGACACGGAAACTTTGGTTCAATCGATGGAGACGGTGCAGCTGCAATGAGGTACACAGAGGCAAGAATGGCAAAAATAGCTGAGACAATGCTTGAAGACATTGAAAAAAATACAGTTGATTTTATGCCAAACTATGATGATCGTTTACAAGAACCAACAGTTCTTCCTTCTAAAATACCATCACTTTTAATAAATGGTTCTTCAGGTATTGCAGTAGGAATGGCTACAAATATTCCACCACATAACTTAACAGAGGTTATAAATGGAATTATAAAAATTATTGATGAAGATAATGTAACAGATGAAGAATTAATGTCAGTAATAAAAGGTCCAGATTTTCCTACAGAAGGTGTAATTTTAGGATTAGAAGGAATTAAACAAGCGTATACAACTGGTAAAGGAAAAATTACTGTAAGAGCGGAAGCAGAAATAGAGGAAATGGCTAATAATAAACAAAGAATAATTGTTAATTCACTTCCTTATCAAGTAAATAAAGCAAAATTAATTGAAGATATTGCTAATTTAGTAAAAGAAAAGAGAGTAGAGGGAATATCTGAAATAAGAGATGAATCAGATAGAGAATCTAAAGTAAGAATAGTAATTGAATTAAAAAGAGATGTAAATCCACAAGTTATATTAAATCAATTATATAAACATACTCAACTACAAGATACATTTGGTGTTATTATGCTTGCATTAGTAAATGGAGAACCAAAAATATTAACACTAAGACAATGCTTAGATTATTATTTAGATCATAGAAAAACTGTTATTCTTCGTAGAACTCAATTCGACTTAGATAAAGCATTAGCAAGAGCACATATATTAGAAGGTTTAAAAATTGCTTTAGATAATATTGATGAAGTAATTAATATAATTCGTAATTCTTATGATGATGCAAAAGAAAGATTAATGGAAAGATTTCAACTTTCTGAAATTCAAGCACAAGCAATTCTTGATATGAGATTAAGAACTCTATCAGGCTTGCAAAGAGAAAAAATAGATGAAGAATATAACGAATTAATGAAATTAATTGAACATTTAAGAGAAGTTTTATCAAGCGAAAAATTAGTTTATGACATTATAAAAGAAGAATTATTAGAAATAAAAGAAAAATATGGTGATGAAAGAAAGACAAAAATAGTTGCAGCAGAAGGAGAAATAGACATTGAAGATTTAGTAAAAGAAGAACAAACTGTAATTACTTTAACTCACTTTGGTTATGTAAAAAGAATGCCAGTAGATACATATAAGAGCCAAAAAAGAGGAGGAAAAGGAATTACAGGATTAGCAACAAGAGAAGATGACTTTGTAAAACAAATATTTACAGCATCTACACATGACACAATTTTATTCTTTACAAATAAAGGAAAATTGTATCATCTAAGAGGATATGAAATTCCAGAAGCTGGAAGAACTGCTAAAGGAACAGCTATTGTAAACTTATTAAGATTAGATAGTGGAGAAAAAATATCTGCAGTTATTCCAATTAGTACATTTGCTGATGGAAAATATTTATTAATGGGAACAAAACAAGGATTTATCAAGAAAACTCCATTAACAGAATTTGATTCATCAAGAAAAACAGGATTACTTTCTATTACTTTAAGAGAAGATGATGAATTAATTGATGTTAGATTAACAGACGGACAAGATAACGTTGTAATGGTAACAAGAAAAGGAAGTTGCATAACATTTGGTGAAAAAGATGTAAGACCAATGGGAAGAACCGCACAAGGTGTTATAGGAATTCGCTTAGATGAAGGCGATTACGTAATAGGAATGGAATCAATTATAGAAGGAAATAAAAATGCAACATTGTTAGCCATTACAGAAAATGGATTTGGAAAGAGAACAGAGCTAGAAGAATATAGAGTACAAACAAGAGGCGGAAAAGGTGTAACAACATATAAAATAACACCAAAAACAGGTGAAATAGTTGGTATTTGCATAGTAACAGATGACCAAGATGTAATGCTAATTAATGAAAATGGAACAATTATAAGATTAAAAGTAAAAGATATTAGCATTTTAGGAAGAGCAACACAAGGTGTAACTCTTATGAGAACAAATGAGGGAAAAGTAGTTAGCATAGAAGCTATTGCGCCAGAAGAAAGTGAAGAATAAAAAATAAAATAGAAAATAAAAAGAGAAAAAACAAAAAATAAAAAAATTAGAAAATAAAAATTGTCCTTAAAATTATATAAAAAATAATTAAGGGCAATTTTTTATTAAATAAAAAATAATAAAAATAATAAAATAAATATAATAAATAAAATAAATATAAGAAATATAATAAATTAAAAATAATATAAAAATAAATAAAATATAAAAAAATAAATATAATAAATAAAATAAAATAATAAAAAGATAATACAAAATGATAAGTTAACATAAAAATGATAAGAAATTTATTATCATTTTGAATAACAAATCAGCAAACAATATAAATTTATGTCAACAAAGAAAGAAGCATAAAAACAAAAAAATATATTGTCAAAAAAACAAAGGAGGTCATTGCCATAATTATTTTAATAAAATAAAGAATATTAAAAAGTAAAATTAAAAAAATATAAAAATTACTTACTAAATATAAAAGAGCCTTCCAAAAAAATAAAATTTCAAGAAATAAATGTAAAAAAATATTAAGGAATAGCCTATTTTAAAAAAATAAGATAAAAAGAAAGAAAAAAGCAACAAAGAATACATAAAATGTTACAAAAAGGAATATGTAAAAATTAAGGCAGATAAGAAAGTATAAAGAAAATAAAAAAACGTAAAAGTTACCAATTTGACAAAAAACACATAGTACTATTTTTATTTACAAATTTATAGAAACATTTATTATATAAATATGTTTTTCAAAGATAAAAAATAAAAATTATTCGTAACATTTTTTATAATTAATAATCAATTAAAAAATATAAAAATAAAAAATATTTTTTGATTAAAAGCTACTATATAATAAATATTAAAAATAAAAAATAAAAGAATAAAAAAATAATAAAAT
Source organism: uncultured Clostridia bacterium (assembly GCA_947632035.1). GTDB lineage: Bacteria > Bacillota > Clostridia > TANB77 > CAG-508 > CAG-273. The sequence goes on from CANRNR010000020.1 coordinate 26,902, forward strand.
AATAAAATAAAAAAATAAATATAATAAAATAAAAAAATAAATATAATAAATAAAAAATAATAAATAAAAAATAATAAATAATAAATAATAAAATAAATATAATAAATTAAAAAAATAAAAATAAAAATAAAAATAAAAAAAATAATAATATCAAAAAATATTATTATTTTTTTATAAATTTAATTAATATTTTTAAAACGTATATCTTCACCAAAGAAATAACAAATATCATAATTCCCAACGATTCTAGATACGATACGTTCATCATAAGTATCATATAAAGTTTGAAGGCTTAAATTAGTAGAAATTATAGTTTTTTTAGCATTTAATAACCTAGTATTTAATAAATTAAATAATTCAACTAATTTCATATCATTTTTTCCTTCAGTACCTAGGTCATCAATAATTAGTAAATCTACATCTAATAAAGAATCATAAATAGTTTGAGATACATTTTTCTTTCCAAAACGATAATTTATAATAGTATCAAACATAACAGAAGAAGTTTGATATAATACAGTTCTTCCTTTTTTTAGTACTTCATTTGCAATACATCCAGATAAAAAAGTTTTTCCAAGACCAGTTTTACCAGTAAATAATAAGCTTTTACAATTTTCATCATCGAAATTTTTAATAAAATTCTTACAGATATCTTCAATTAATTTCATATTTTCTTTTGGAGAAATATCTGATCCATATTTTTCTTCATTAATTTCTGAAGAATAAAAATCTAAATTAAAATTATTAAAATTTTGTTTTTCCAAATTTTTAATATTTGACTTATTATATTCAATATTATATATTTTTTGCTTTAAACAAGTACACATTTCTGAAGAATTGTTATTTAAAATATATCCAGTATCATTGCATTTTTTACATTCATATTGAGGAATAATTAAATTTGCTTTTTTACCGATTTTTTCTAATATTTTTTTCTTTTGATTTTTTAATTCAGTAATATTAGAGTTCAATTTTTCTAATAATAATAAATTATTGTTTTTTGCAATTTCTTTCATTGTTCCTAAAGCTAAAGAACTTAATTTCTTATCAATTTCATCAAGTTCCGGAAATTCTTTATATAATTCTTGTTTATTTTCATCTGCTATTTTTTCTGCTATTAATCTTTTTTTTCTATATTCGTTTAATAAAATATTTAAAGTAGAATTATTCAAAATGACCTCCTAAAAATTAAAATAATATTTTTTATATTAATAAATAATTAAATATTAAATAATAATTATTTATTTATTTATTTTTTATTAGCATATAAATCATTTAAATTATTATAACTTCTCTGTTCATACTTTTGATAGTTAGTCTTTTTCTCTAATTCTTTAATATCTTTGTTTTTCTGTTTCATATCAGATAAGAATTTTTGAACTTGTTCTTGTGTTTTTAATCCTCTATCATGCCAATCAGATAACAATTTATCAATATATTCAAAGCTAGGATTAACTTTAGATGTAGTTTTCTTCAAAGCAATCTCAATAATTTCAAATGAAAAGGAAAAGTCTACTACCCATTTCTCAACATAATCAAATTCATATTGAGAAAGTTGCCTATTAAGAGAAAGTTTCTTTATAATCATATTTGCTATTTTAGTTACTGTTTCTTTTTTCTGGAAATAATGTTCCAAATCATTATAAGTTTTAATTTTATCTTTATTCCATGCATCTGCTACAACTTGAATATATGCCTTATGAAGAGCAGATTTATCAAAACAATATTCAAATAAAGCAATCATAACTTCATCATCAAATTCATATTTTTTAAACCATAATTCAATTTCTGGATACCAAGAAGTAGGCATTAAACCAGAAAAGAACTTATTATTTATATATTCTATTGTTTTTGCACGTCTTTGGCTTTCAGCAGATTGTTTAAGTTGTTCTGCAGATAGAGCAACACGAGGTTTGTATAAATGGTTAAGTTCGATTTCTTGTAAATTATTAAAGACAAATCCTGTATTTTTCTTCGTAAGAACGCCTTGATCTTCCCAATATTTAATAGCATTTTGAATTGTTGGAAGTGAAAGCCCTAATTTTTTGCATAAATCATTTACTTTTATATCTTTATCATATTTAGAAAGAAATAATATATATAGATATACTTTTAAGAAATCGCCATTAGCTTCTGGCAAATATTCTGTAAAAAATATATCTGGAATATTTGTATTTAAAAATAAAGGTGATAATTCACTTTGCTCTAATTTCATAGAAATTCCCCCAACATAATCTTTTGTCAAATTATATCATTTTTTTTGTTTATTTACAATAAAACAGATAAATAATTTATATAATAAAAATAAAATATGTTATAAATAATAATTATAAATAATAAAAAATAAAATATAATTTATTAAAAATAATAAAAAAAATATTAGTAGAAAAAAATAATAATATAAAATATAAAATAATAAATAAAATTAATAATATAAAAATCAAAAAATAAATTAATAAAAGTTAAAAAATATGAAGTTAATAAGTTAAAAATAAGCAACAGAATATTGTAAACATAAAACAGAAATGCAAATTAAATACAAACCAAATACGAACCAAATACAAACAAAATTAATATTGTCAAAAAAACAAATTACATTAATGGTAATTCGGATAAATTAGTTTTAAAAAAGAATAGATAAATAATAAAAATAAAATAATATTGATAAAAATAAAGCAAAGAAATATAAAAATGTTTGCAGAAAATAGCATAAAAAATCTAACGGCATAAAGGTTTTACAAAAAAATAAAAAAATTTTAAAAAGGAAAAATAAAGAATACATAAAAACTTGCAAAATTTTAAAAGTATATAAGCATAATTAGCAAAAAAGAAAAACAAAGAATAACAAGCAAACAAATTGACGATAAGACAATTTTAACTGGAAAGAATAAATGTAAATAAAATAAAAGCAGAAAATTTTAATAACAATAAAAATAGAAATCAATTTTGGATTTAAAAATTGTTATATGTAAACTTTAAATGTAAATAGAAATTTAAAGAATGATAAAAAATAAATATCAGTAAATTATAAAATAAAAAAATAGATATGATAAATTATAAAAATAAAATAAAAAAATAAATATAAATAATTATAAAAAATAAAATAGAAAATAAATATAAATAATTATAAAAAATAAAATAGAAAATAA
>CANRNR010000021.1 GCA_947632035.1 uncultured Clostridia bacterium
GTATGTGCGTTTCCGAGCGCCGCGCGCGAGGAAAATTTCGCACACGCTTTTAATCCCGCCGGAGGCGTAAAATAAATGCTTTGCATTTATTTTACCGTAGCCGCACGCAAAGCGTGTCGGCGTAAACGGTAAAATTGCGTATGTGCGTTTCCGAGCGCCGCGCGCGAGGAAAATTTCGCACACGCTTTTAATCCCGCCGGAGGCGTAAAATAAATAAATGCCTTTTATTTATTTTACCATAAATTGAAAAAAAGTCAATAGAGCGGATTTTTATTTACTATTCGATTATATAAACCTTTGCGCTGCGTCTGCCGAAGTTACGACATTCCGAGGCGGTGTTAAAAAACAGGTCTATGCGGTTTCCTCTAATCGCGCCGCCCGTGTCGCCCGCAACGCAGCAGCCGTAAGACCACGAACCGTCAACCGCTTCAACGTACAGGTGAGTTCCGAGCGGAATCACATTGGGGTCTACCGCGATAACGCCCACGCCGCACGGCATACCCGACGCGGTTATGCCGTAGCCGCTGTCGCCCGGATTTTTGCCGACGCTCTCGAACGAATTGTCGTAGGCGGTCGCCTCCGCGATTATCGAGCGGCACTTGGTTAAATCAACGTGGTCTATGCCGACTTGTGATATATTCGCCGCTCCGCTTGCGAACGCGGGAGAAATTTTCGCGCCCACATATATAATCTCATTCTGCGGGCTTTTGACCGTCTCCTCGCTCACGCGCTCGCGCGACGCCTCGACGCCGTTTTCGTATTTGACAAGATAGGTCACGGCGCGCTCCCCGTTTTCTCCCTCACAAGCGATGCTGCGCTCGCCGGCCGGCATATCTCCGTTTAATTCTTCGGTGGTTTCATACGGAATTTCCTCGTTTTCGGTAAGGTATTCAAACGAAACATCGGTGTATTCGATGCTTCCGCCGTATTCTATCTCCGCGTCGGAAGCGGGCAGAATTATATCGTCGCCGTCGGGAGAAAATCCTACCTCGCTAAGAATTTCCGAAGCCGTCCTCTCTGTAGTGAGATATTTTTTTGTTTCGCCGTTCGCGGTTATATTCACCGATATGGCGCGGTATATCTCAATCGTCATATTGTTTTCGATGCGCTGCTTCCTGCTTACATTCATTTTATCGCCGCGCATAAGGCTTATGCCCTCTTTTTCCAACAGTTTTCCTACTTGTGTTTCAAATGTGATAAGACTTCTGTCAATGCCTTCGCCGTCCGAAATATATACGTTTCTTGCCGCTGAACAGACCGCGCCCGAACCGGACGCTATCGAAAACGCACATACAAGCGTGAATACGATAATTTTTCTCGGTGGTATAAGCCTCTTAAAAAGTCTTTCAGTCATTTAATCACCTCTTATGATTTTGTTTTAAAAATTTAATTAAGTTTAAATTGACAACTTTAAATTTTCAAATTTAAAATTTTTGATTATTTTTGGTTATTCGGATTTAATTTTGATTTGAGGCGTTAAGCGGACAAAAAGTCAAGCCAAACTCGCTCCGGCTCCGTTTTAGGCGCTTTTTCTCAAGAATGCGTTAATTCGTCAAAAGGTTACAAATAAATCGTATTGAAAAATCCGAGACTTTTTGATATAATCTAAAACAACTCGACAGAATAACAAAAACGGGGAGGACGGGCAGACGTGGCGGATATTGAAGTTTTTCCTTACGAAAGAGTGGATGATTTACAGCTCGGCGGACTGAGAATAATTCAAAATCCGAGCTGGTTTTGCTTCGGCTCGGACGCGGTGCTGCTCTCCGACTTTGCCTCCGCCGGAATAAAAAAGGACGCGTCGGTGCTTGACTTTTGCAGCGGCAACGGAATAATCCCGATTTTGTTGTCCGCAAAGTGCGGCGCTTCCAAAATAACCGGACTTGAGATTTTGCCGGAGGTCACCGAGATGGCGGAAAGGTCGGTAAGGCTTAACGATTTGAGCGGGCTTGTTAAAATAAAGTGCGGCGACCTTAAAGATGCGGCGCAAATGTTCGGAAAGAGCGTGTTCGACGCGGTAACCTGCAATCCGCCTTACCGTGAGGCGGGAGGCGGAATTGAAAATCCCGACGATATTCTTGCGGTCGCCCGTCACGAGATAAAGTGTTCTCTGACCGATGTAATATCAAGCGCGGCGCAGGTTTTGAAGCCCGGAGGGAAACTGTTTATGATACACCGCCCCGACAGGCTCGCCGATATTCTGTGCCTGATGAGGGAGAATAAAATAGAGCCGAAACGCCTGCGCTTTGTGCATCCGAAAGCGGGCGCAGCCGCGAATATGATTTTGGCGGAGGGCGCGCGGGGAGGCCGCCCGAAGCTCTTTCTGGAGCCCCCTCTTTATATGTACGACGATAACGGCGAATACACGAAAGAAGTGAACAAAATCTATGGAAGAAATTAAGGAAAAGGGTACGCTTTATATATGCCCCACGCCGATTGGGAACCTCGGCGATATAACCCTCCGCACTCTCGAAATTTTGCGGAGTGTGGATTTGATTGCAGCGGAGGACACGCGCCACAGCATAAAGCTGCTCAACCACTTTGAAATAAATGTACCCCTCACGAGCTACCACGAACACAACAAGCGTCAAAAGGGCGGCACTCTCATTGAAAAGCTGCTCGGAGGTATGAACATCGCGCTTGTTTCGGACGCGGGTATGCCCGCCGTTTCAGACCCCGGCGAAGATTTGGTCGCGCTCTGTATTCAAAACGATATTAAGGTCGTTCCTCTTCCGGGACCGTCCGCGCTGACCGCCGCGCTTGTGGCGTCGGGACTTCCGACCGGCAGATTTTCGTTCGAGGGCTTTTTGTCGGTGACCAAACGAAGCCGCGCGGAGCGGCTCGACGAGGTCAGGGATGACGCTCGCACACTGATTTTTTACGAAGCGCCGCACAAGTTGCTTGCAACTCTCAAAGATATGCTTGCGGTTTTCGGCGACAGGCGTATTTGCCTTGCCAGAGAGATAAGCAAAAAGTATGAAGAATTTTGCAGAACTACGCTGAGCGAAGCGGTAAAAAAGTACGAAAACGTTTCTCCGATAGGGGAATTTGTGCTTATTGTGGAGGGCAAAAGCCGCGCCAAACTTGAGGAGGAACGTATGGCGGACGCGCCGCCGCCCGAAGAACTTTTGAAAAAGTATGCCGCCGAGGGTATGCGGGGACGCGAGCTTGTCAAGCGCGTCGCCGACGAGTTGAATATGCCGAAGCGCGAAATCTACGATATAAATTTGCGCCTAAATGAAAAAACGCCGAAAACCAAAACGGAAAATAAACAGGAGTAAACAGAAGAATAATAAATCTTTGTAAAAAAGCATAGCGTAAAACGATATGACGAAAAGATTGGAGAGCGTTATCGTAACGGTTACACAGACCGCATAGTCATCCGAAACAGCATACGAAAACGGAAGATGTTCTAATATCAAAAGCGTATTGAGAAAAGTATGAACGATATTTGCCGTTCTTGTCCATTTCTTACATTCCGATATTTACATACTGTTTCGCCATAGCTCAAATGGTGTTACCGCATATCTATTATAAAAGATATTTTGAATTTCCCTTTTTCCCATAAAATATGCACCCCAAAAGTGTCTTTTGGGGTGCATATCGTAATGCTTGAGCTTGGGACTATAATATATCCCAAGATCATAGCTTTTTAGCAGTCTTTTCTACTTTACATACTCATCAATACGATGTATCAACGCAGCAAGTTGCGCTCTTGTTGTAAAGCTTATCGGGTCAATAGTGTTATTTCCCACACCTTGGAATATCGAAAGTTTAAACAATGTCTGCAATGCTTCCATTGCTTCTTTGGAAATTAGTTCCTCGTCAGCAAAACGAATAACTTCATCATTCACATTATATTCCGCTTTCACATAGTCCAAAAATCTTACGAGAATTACAGCCATACTCTCTCTTGATATCTCTTCGGGCGGATTAAACGGTATGCCGTCAACCAATCCTTCTGCTTTTGCCCATTTTGCATATGGTGTGTACCATTCATTTTCGTAAATATCATCATATGCCAGATTTTCATATTTGCTTACATCTACTTTTGCAAGACGAGCCAAGACAGTGACAACCATTCCCCCTGTGATAAGATCGTTCGGTGCAAAATCGACATTGCTTACTCCAATCATGAATTTATTCCTATAAGCCCATTCAACATCTGAATAAAACCAGTCTGTTTTGCTGACGTCTCTAAAGCCTGAAGCGTCAACAGGTGCTTTATCCTCTATCCATTTCGCATATAATGATATGGAAGCCGTCACGGGTTCGTTTATGTCATAAGCCTGTGTTAATGCTTCGTCTTTATACCAACCGTCAAATACGAATCCATCTTTTATAGGCGTCGGAAGCACGGAAGCAGTCTGTTCACTCTGAACGCTCATATCATCTACAGGCTCTCCGCCGTTTTCGATAAACCATATTGTATATAGCTCAACCCATTTTGCATACAATGTTGTAGTTGCCGTTATTTTTTCGTTTGAATCAAAAGGCTGTGTTAATTCTGCATCTTTATACCAGCCTCCAAAGGCAAAACCGTTTCTCTCAGGCGTCGGAAGAGATGAGATAGTATCTCCTTTTTTTACTGTAACCGCATCGAGCCATGCTCCGCCATTTACCTCAAACCACACTTTATAGCTTGTCGTTCCGCCGCTTCTGCTACCGCCGCCGCTGCCGCCGCTGCTGCCGCCGCTGCTACTTCCGCCGGAACTGCTTCCATAGTTATAGTTCTGCGCCGCTTTCTTCACTTCATTATTGCTGTTACGATATTCTGCAGCGATTGTATGTGTACCATTTCCTGCATTATTGATTGTTTGTGACTTGATAGTTATCTTCGTGCTGCCTGCCTCTATGGTGTAATCTACATCAGGCTCCAGCTTATCACCGTCCAGATAGAATCCCTGATATTCATCCTTATGCTCGGCATAATCATATTCAAGCTCAAACACCTGATCTGAAGCCGTGCGGAAATCCGGTACACGAGTAATAATCTCATATCCCTCATCGACCTGAGCGTCTACGTTTTCATCTGTATTCTCTAATACATTCAAGGTAAGCGTCGCAATAGAATCTGTGAATTCGCTATGGCTATAGTTTGCCCTTACTTTAAACTTAAACGTTCCCGTTTCCTTTGGAACTCCGTATAATTCTCCGCTCGGTAATAGTTCTACACCTTCAGGCAGATCTCCGCTATATAATTCAAAAGTAACTTTATTCCAATCGTGCATATTTGTCGTTGTGATAATTGACTGATACGGAACGTATTTAACAGCATCGTGCAATGAATCCGTATCAATTCTCGGATTACCGGCTTTACCTTTTAAATTGATTACCCGCTTTTCTTGTCCATCCGCTTCAATTGTCAGAGTTCCTTTAATATCGCCTTCTCCGTCAGGAATTAGCCTAATCTTTCCGACATTAAAGAGTTCACCGTTATAATTTCTATTGCTTGCATATGTTTCTGTAAAAGGCGCGAGTGTGTCATTTCCTTCACCGCCTACAGTCCAGTAATCATCTAACTTAACATTGGTAGCATCAAGAGTTACCTTCAAGCCGGTAAGTTCTTCGTCACCGATATTTGCAATAAAAATATCATGCACATTATCAAAGTAATCGTTCAAAAAGATTTCTCTTTCATCCGGTCCGTTTACAAACAGCTTTGCTCCGGACTCTTTCTTAACAACAGTTACCCAATAATTCTTTTGATCAATATGATTTTCCGCCGATACAGTGTACTTAACGGAATTTCTCGGATCCCGTGTCAAATCTTCCGGAATCTTTGAAAAGTCCTGCGCAGATAAGGTATTGTTATATGAGTCGTCCGTTTCTTCCAGAACACCGTTATGATATACCTTTGCATTATCTCCAAGAATAACATCCGGTTTCAAAGCGGTCATATCGACATCCTTATCGTTAATCAGCAATGCCTGATAGCCGTAGCTATAATAGGTGTCATGCTCATATGGTAACACATAAGTATCTAATCTGTTATAGCTATCTGCAGAACTATCATATAAACCGTATACTCTAAAATATCTGTCGCTTGAGCCTACTACAGGCGCTTCATCATCAAAATCGGTATCCGGATTGGAATTATCCTTGATAATAATGGTATAATACCAGATTTCACCTGCAGCAAAAATGGTGAAATCTATACCATCCCCACTAAAATTTGCCTTATATCCTTTTTCCGGTTCTTCATAATAATTACTGAAGAACAAGCTTTCTTTAATATCAGGCTGTTCACTTGCAGCTTCCAACGAATCGTAAAATCCAACAACCGCTTTGGTAACCTTGCTATTATCTGTTGTCTCTGTCTCGCCATCATTAAAATACATCGTAAAATAATAATCTTCATTTGCAGAATGTCCGGCATTTAATTCATATGTTTCAATGCTAACCATTTTTTCGTGATTGTCATCCAAGTATTCATAATCATAATAATTGCTATATGTAATATGTTCCTGGTTGCCATCTTTGTCTATATTGTATATGCTGTTTCCCCATACATGGTTTGTTCTGGGATTTACTCCCAGTTCGAAACTATCAGAACCTACAATTTCATCATTTTTCCTATAAACAATCGTAAGCTCTTTTCTTCCTGCCCGCGTTGCCCACTTTGATTTATAACCTGCATCTTTTTCTGTCATTGTCTGTCCGGTTATCTGTTCAGTAATGTCTAAGCTATTGTCTTTTGAAGCTGCCGCTATTGCTTCCTCTGCATTTTTATACAGACCGCTGTAAACGCTAATATCGATTCCCGGATATAATTCACTATTGATAGCAATATTCAAATAATAGTCGGCATCACTTGTGTACTTCGGAGGGATTGACAAATACATATAAGGAACATATGTATAAGTGCCATCTTCATTATCGTATCCTATACTGCTATCTACCGCCCTGTATTTAATTGGATTTCTGACAATTACTGTGTCTGTTTCATCATCCGGCGTCTCCTCATTCAGCTGTTCAATCTGTTCATACAGTTCAAAATCATATGTTTTACTTGAATCCGGAAGATAAATCTGGGCTATATATCTTACATTGTTGGTGTCTAATTGATTCCCGGAACCCACAATCAATTCCAAGTAAAAACGATTGGTATAGTACTCTGGAACTAAATCAATGGTATCTTCCATTCCCATTACCTTCCACACATCATAAACTTGATTACCATTTTCATCGAAATAATTACTCCATACGGTAGTTGCCGAAGGATCAATTTCAATAGGCTCCTGCGTATACTCATCTACCATTTTACTCAACACATCTGCAATTTTAACATTTGCAAGGGTTGCCGGCAAATAGTCACTCAAATCAATAACGACATCTACTTCCTCAATTGGTAAAAGCGACATTGGCACTATTTCATTCTCGTCTGCGGTTTCATTTACAACATCTTCTGTTGCTGTTACACCCTCTTGTGCTACAAGTTCTTCCGATGCAAAAACTTGAATCGAAGTCATAATCATCAGCGCTGCTAATAATAATGACAACCCTTTTTTTAAGTTCTTTTTCATTAAAAATTTCTCCTTTGCTATTATTTTGGCTGTTGCCTTTTGAAATAAATAAAAAACGATTCCCTTATTAAACACCGCCTTTCGCAATACCAATCAGTTCTTCTATGGAATAAATGCGTGTTTTACGCAGTTTTCCCTTATAATAATCAAATATCAATTCATTGCCTGATATATCGCACAAGCCGGACATATATGCCGTTGGCTTAAAACTTGATTTTTCAAGCAAAATCGCATACCGTTCGCCGGAAGCAGAAACATACTCACTGACAATTTCATCATCTAATTCTGTAATGTATGTCAAATATGAGTCTTTTTCCAAATCTGCAACCTTATTGCCATCATTTAAGCTGTAAACCGTCGGCGTACCATGCAAAGGCGACAGAATTGCGGCAGTACTTGTAAAAAATACTTCCGTTTGTTCCGAAACGGGAATTTCCATTTTCTTTTTTCCGATATTATCAAAAATAGAACAATTTGCGCCATTTTTAACGGCAAATAAGTATCCTTCCTCAGTTTTTGCAGCTCCGATTAGCTCTCCACCATGCAAAAATGAATCATCGACAATCATTCCACAATATGCAGCGTAGTTCCCATTTGCTTTTTCTGACAGCAACACTTCTCCGGAATCCAAATCATATAATTTTAATGTATTTTCCGCGTCAAGCACGCTCACCCCGTATGGCGCATAGAAAACAGATTTCAGATTTTCTTCATCAACTATAATCTCACCTGTTATACCGGAATACAGGCGGAAAGCATCCTGATACATAACTGCAAGATTTCCGCTTTTTTTGCTGTATTGTTGGTCATAAACCTTTTCTGCATCCGGTATTTCAATCTTACAAATAATGCTTCCGTTTTCGTCGTAAAGTTGAAAATCCGTATAACGGAATAACATAGTCCTTGTTCCGTCGCTATTGACCCTTGCCTCGTCGTGCAAATATCCGGCATCATACTGCAAAAAATCCATATCATCATAATTTTTTCGCTTCATTATCTTGATTTCCGGAGTATCCCGACCGGCAATGAGCGCATAATCTCCTGATATCGCCACAAAATTACAGCTTGTTTGTCCGGCGTTATTTTGCTCTGTCAGATTGGCATTTTTATCAAAGAATACATAATCATTCTTTTCTGTAGCAACAATTGTATTTACAGTATCGGTTGCAAACCTTCTTACATCAGAGTCTGTGTAAGCTACCTCTTCCTGCTCCCCCGTAATCGGATTGATTTTTACAACTGTACTCTTATTAGAAAGATAAATTCCGGTTTCATTTGCCACAACTCCTATTCTGCTATCCAAATCAAAACCACCCACCTGCGCCAATTCCGCCATATCTATAACAGCAAAAACCGAAGAACCGTCTGTGGTTGAAGAAAATGCAAAATACTGCCCGTTAAATCCTCCCTCAAAATGCGTAAACTCTGATTCGTCATAGATTTCAATACTATTCTCACTGTCGGTGGTATCAAAAATCATCAATCCGCCATTTTCAAAGCTTACGCCAAGAAACTGTCCGTCAGCGCTTATTACGAACAGGTTATCCTCCGGGTCGGCAAATGTATCATTGTTTGCAATATGCTGTTTGTGTCCCTCAAAGGATACGGTTGATTTTTCCTTTCCGTCAATGCCATATATCAATGCAAAATCTTCATCCCGATATACGGTAGCCACTGTCTGTCCATCTGCAGAAAGAGCGATTGATGTGGCAGGCTTTCCGCTCCATAACTCCCTTTTATTTTGTATGTCATATGCACATATACCATTTTCTCCGGCATACAGAATGGTCGTATTATCCACAAACACCACATCGGCAAGGGCAGATTTTACTGTTGGTAATGTTGCAAGTATTTCGCCCGTTTCCGTATTAAAAACCGCCACTGCAAACGCATATACGGCCGCGCCTGTTTTGCCGTCCGGAGACAAAGACGTTTTAAATGTTTCAGACGGCAATTTTATCATATGGTGAGATTTATAGCCGTCTTCCAAGTCATATACTCCCAAGGCGTCGGCTAATGCTTTTTTTGCCTCCGGTGTATATGGAGGTACAAATATACTATTTCTCTCCGGCAATGCCGAAAGCGCATATTCCACTGCCAAGCCCGAATCGCCATTATCCAATGAATTCTGAGCATATTCCGCTAAAGTCAACATTCTCTGATGTGTTTCCATACGCTTTAATCCAACAAAAGATGTAAAGGCACCGGTTAATAATGTTATAGTCAGCAAAGAACTGATAATAATGCAATTTCTTTTTCTTCTTTTAGTTCTTGGGTCGTTTTCTCTAAGATGCCTAAATGCAAATAACATCTCTGCCGCTGTTTGATATCTTAAATCCGGATTTGGGTTCATCGCCTTCGAAATAATATCAACAACAAGCGGACTAAACTCCGTTTTCGATAAAGGCTCAACGTAAATCGCATCTTTTGCCGGTCGGGTCCCCGACAATAGATGATATAACGTTGCGCCTAAACTATAAATATCTGAGCGCGTGTCCGGCACAACAATTTTTTTGCTGGATGAACTATACTCGGATGGCTGCATGGGTACGGTGTCATCACCGTTTCCCATAACCTCCGTTTCATAGTTCATAATTGGAGTATCGACCGAAAAATCCAGTCCGTAATGCTCCGGCGAAGCGTATCCGGCGCTTCGTCCGACTACATTTTCTTCTCCCAAAGCCAAGGCAATGTTGAAATCAATCAAACATATATGCCCTTGTGGCGTCAGCATAATGTTTGCCGGCTTTATGTCGCTATGTACAATTCCCCTTGGCGGATTACCATGTGTAGGACTGTGTAAATAATCTAACGCTTCCAAAAGTTCACATGCCCATCCGATAACCTGAGCCTGTGTAAACCTTTCTCCTCGTTTTAACGGTTGGTCGAGGCTTTCACCTTCTATATAATCCATAACAGTATAAACTGTTTCACCTTCCGCAAAAAAGTCATAAACCTGCGGAATATATGTATGGCTTAAGTCTTTTAATGCATCAACTTCTCTGCGCAGAATCTCAGCCCGCGTTGTTAATTTACGCTTATCGGCTTTTAATACAACCTTTTTCCCTAAGCGCAAATGATTGGCTAAGTACACGATTCCACCGCCGCCGGAGCCTATTCTATCTATTATTTCATAGGTAGAGGCAATTATTTCTGCCATATTCTTTCCTTCTTTCCAACAAACGATAATGTTTATTACTTTTTCTTAGGAACTTCTCCATATTCACTATTGAATTTTATGTTAAGCTTATGTTTTCCTATACAGTAAACAACCGCATAGATAGCTCCTAAGAACAGCGAAATTAATGATAATAATATTCCGCCGTAAAGAATCATTTCATTTGAAAATGCGTCCATAATAATTCTCCCTTCCTTAAACATCCTCATATAATGTGCAAATATTCATTTACAAACATTAAAATTGTTCCAAGCGTAATCGCATATGAAAATCGGAAATGACCGTTTTGGCCGCCTCCAAAATCATACTTTTGAAGTTTCTTTGTCCAAAAACACGTCTTAATATATGTCCATAAATATTTGATTCTCTCTAAAAAATTCAATCTGCATATCATAAACCCAAGAGCTATGATTCCGCCGGATATAAAAGTGAAAATCAATGTCATTGCACTCGCCTTTAAGCCCACAACAGCGCCTATTGCACATAAGGCTTTAATATCTCCCGCACCTAACATATTCAGTGCATATAAAGGAAATAAAATCAACGGTAGCACCATTCCCAAAATACTATCTGTCAACATATTGCTAATTAGACCTATTATCAAGCCTATAGCGGCTACCGGCAATACAATTTTGTTTTTTATTTTATATTCTTTTATATCTGTTATGTTTATAACAGTAAGAAAAGCCAGACATAATATGACTTTTATTAAAGCAATTACTGTCATCGCAACTTTTTCTCTCCGTTCCCGCTATCTTTTTATAGGCAAGGTTATCACTCTCTTCTTGTCAAAAAGCCTTTGCGCAATTCATATCTGCAAACAATCAACGATACATTATCAGTAGCTTTTCCGTATTCTATGCACTGTCTCAACGCCTCGGCTTTTTTCTCAAAGCAAATACTTTTGTCAGCCAAAATCTCCGCCATTTTCTCTTCCGATACAAGATTATGCAGTCCATCGCAGCACACGACGAATATATCGCCGTTTTTGATGCTTCCCATTTTGGTATAAACCTTTAAATGATTATAGAATCCGACACACATCGTAAGAACATTTTTCTTTTTAAAATTTTTTGCCTGCTCTTTTGTCAGCTCTCCGTTTCGAACCAAATCAGCTACCAATGATTGGTCTTCTGTCAACCTGATTATTTTTCTTCCACGCTTCAAATAAACACGGCTGTCTCCTACATTTTTTATGATATAATTTTTATCAACTGTAAATAGCAAAGATACCGTTGAGCCAACCTTGCTTGAAACTTGACTGCCGAAAGCCAATGCTTCGTTGTTAATATCATCAAGAAGGTCATTGAAGTAATTGCTAATCCTGGTTAAATTTACTTCGCAGGCGCCAATAATTTTGGGAAATTCATCGTTCCAAACACGGGAGAGACGCGCTACAATCAGATTGCTTACTTCCTCACCGAACTTCAAACCACCGCATCCATCGGCAACAATAAACAAACCAACATAGTGTCCATTAATCATACCCTTTATTGATAAAATGCTATCTTGGTTTGTTCTCTTTACATCCCCTATATCCGTATGTGAGCTTATATTTATATTGTACATTACATTTTGGCTCCCATAATGTATTCTGTGTCTTTAAACTGATTTATTATCATACCCTGTCTATACTTTTATGTTATCAGACTATATTGTTACCTTAATACGAGTCAAATCCAAAGGACTTGCCGGCAATGTTAACATCTGAATGTTAAATCTACATTTGCAAGCGTAACACGATATCCGTCAAACAACTGATATTCAACATTGCTTGATATACGCTGACTGCTTCCGTTTAGATATGTACCATTAGTAGAGTTGCAGTCTTTTACAAAGTATTCATTTCCTCTCACAATAAACTCAGCATGAACTTTACTTATTTTATTGTTATTAATAGCAAAATCGCACTGGCTGCTTAATTTTCCTACCGTGACTATATCCTTGTCCAGCTTAATTCTCGTAACAAGACCATTTTCATAAAACTCAAGATGCGGTACACTATTATTTTCATCTAAAACAACTGTATCGTCGCTTTCCATCTCCGTAGCCGCCATATTTAGCTGCGGATTCATTGGCGGCGCGCTATACACCGGCTGTACCGGGACATAGTTTTGCGCTTGTACCTTTTTAGGCACATTATACTGAGGTTTCATTTCCGCCTTCGGAGAGGCTGCCGGCTGAACGTTCTCATTAATTTTACTCTTCACAGGCACAGCCATAGAAGGACGCTTTGCAGATTGAGATTCGATTTTATTTGGCGCCTTTTCTTTTGAATCTTTATTTTTATTGTTAATAAACAGCTCCCTGTATAAAACAAAATCAATACCGGCAATTACGACCAATATTCCAAATACATATTGAAAATTTAACCCTCCGTTTTCGTTGTTCAATACTCCCGACAAGGATAATGCCGCAACAATCCCAACAAAAACAACCTGTAAAATTAAAAATATGTTCTTTTTCCCTTTATTATCTTTTTCGCTTTTATTCACTTGCTTCTTCTGCTTTTTTACAGACGGCTCGGATTTTGGCTGAGGCGTTATCGGTGGCTGCGTGCGCTGTGCCGAACCCGTTTGTTGCGGTATACCGGACAGTTCATTCACAGGCTGAACAGGCGGAGCAGGCGGAATAATATACTGCACCGGCTGTGGATTAACTTCCTCCGGAGGTGTTTTATGAGGCTTTTCTGTCGAAGATTCTGTTTTATACTTAACACAAAGCTCCTTTAAATCTTCAACATTAAAAGTTGCCCCATTTAAAGGCTCCAACAAAACCTGTACAAAATTGTCATTTGTCGTTTCAACTTTACTTCCCATAATTAATGAAAGCAAAAGGCTTTTAAACGATTCAATACCGCTATCATCCGTATAGCACGGAAGATATATAAAGCTCGGTTCATATGTTTTTGGATTAACATAGATATATTCCTCATCAAATACGATGCCTGAGCTTACAAGCTGGTATTCTCCAATCTCATCAAGAGCTGTCAGCGCTCCCTGAATAATATTTATCAACCCAAGCTTTGTTATCTTATGTCTGCTTGCAATCTGTTTCAGCGAAATCTTGGATGTGATGTTATAAGACACGATTACATCATCATTCTTTTGGCGCTTATTGGCATTTATGATATTTTTTATATTGTTATTTGTAAGCATCTGCAGCTGATAATTCACAATGCCTTGTCCCCTCTCAAAGGTAGCGACAAGATAACTTGAATTTCCTACGGTTTCATATGTGTAAATCATTACTATATCCTCCTTCTCATCAGATATTATTAATTATTATCTAAATAAAATCATAAACAAATATCCTATAAGCAAAAACGGTGCAAAAGGAATTTCTGTTTCCATTGTTTTTTTCTTTGCAATTAAAGCTCCGACTCCATATATACATCCCAAAAGCAGAGACGAAAACATAAAATTCATCATATCCGAGAAATTCATTCCCATCATAAGTCCGCTCATACAAAACAAATCGCCAGAACCAATTCCATTTTTGGCTTTCCTTCCTACCAGAAAGCATAGTCCTGTTATTAGCCATGCACATAATATACTTTTTATAAAAAAACCTTGCGGTACAAAGAATGATGCAGCTAATCCTAATATATTTAACGCAATCAACAGTACATTCGGTATATATTTTGTTCGCAAATCATATACAACTATCAGATTAAGTACCGCAACCATACCTGCGAGCAGGAATTGATATATACTGTCTATTCCGCTTATAAAGGTAAACAAACCGCAAAATATCATACTCAGGAAGGATATTATGCTGTATTTGACTTTTCTTTCTGCAGTCCGATATATTAATAAAATATCAAACACTGCAAGTAATATAATCTCCGCAAAATATAATATATACGTAACCATTTTATCACCTTATTAAGGAGAACATTTTGAACATGGTTCATAACTGTCCTTAACATCATTTTTATATCTTTTTATTTTACTGCCCCACAAATAGTAACAATTTTCTTTGTGGTATTTGGTTCCTGTGTTTGTGATATATACAACTTCACTGCCGAATATTGCATTTTGTAAGTCGCTTAATTTTAAACCTTCTGTTCGTGTAGTTACATTACCTGCGCCGCCATTCACCCAAGCATGCTCAACTGCAACTTCACGCATCTTCACGTCAATAGTAGTCAAAAACGGCAAATCGAACTTGTATACATACTCAACGCCGACTACTACGTCATCTTCATTAAAGTCATTTTTGGTAAGACCCATATCTGTAAATTGTGACGTATTGTAGTTAAGGTTATATGTTTGCTTTGGGACCGGAAGCTTAGCAATGGTAACAGTTAAGTTATCTTTATTAATTGAAACATAGCTATTATCAATAACCTCTGAAACAATACTGCCAACAACTTTGGAGCCGCCTTCGGAGATTAAATTTTCAACTCCTACATATACAATCTCTTTAAGCATATTGGTTCCGGCTTTAGCGACAACATCAAACATACTATCAATTCCGGCTTCACCGCTTTTTAATGCCTCTGCCTCCGTATCGGCGAAAAGTATATCATATAAGGCTTCTATTCCTTTTGTTTGTATGTCCTTTCCCAACTTAAATTCTGTAATATCCGCTTTTACGGTTTTATTATTTTCTTCCGCGATATCATTGAACATTCCAATAGGATAAGATGCGGTCGCAATATACTTAGCGGTTTCCGAAACAGCATTTTCAAGCGTAATCTTAACAAGCGCAATCTTCACCATAGATAGCAGCATAAACATAAAAGATATAAATACTGCAAAAGAAATTACCGCTTCTACTGTTAAGGAACCTCTTTTTTTATCTTGAAAATTCATGCTTATTCATACCCCTCCACTATGCTCTCGTGGATTACATAACTGCCATTCCGGAAATAATTATTGGGCAACAAATCACTCCCAAGCATAGGTAATATAATTAAATTAACTTCCACTTCTACATCTGCTTTAATTTGTGTATAAAGCTCATTTAGGTCTTTTGTTTTCTTTTCTTTTACCAAGGTTGTTGACATTGTATTTTTCAGCGCATCCTTTGATGTTCCCGAATTCATCAGCAAAAATAATCTCAGATGATCCGAATACGACAGCTTTAAATTTAAACTATCCAAGGATGGGCAGATAGAACAGCCTTCGGCTCCCGCATCTTCGTTACCTATAGGAGCGACAAGCATATCAACCATATCCTTCGCCGCTCTTATCGCTCCGTGTCCAATTGCAAATGCTATCCTTGATATCAGTTCAGGGCACGGATTATCCACAAAAAAGTAATTAACAGAGTCTATTATAAATCTGATTGCATATATCGACCCTATTGCGGCTACAATATTTGCTCCCTGAGAATCATATCCAAAAATAATGTATTCAACTTCCGCCTTATTAAAGTAATGACTTCTTGATGTCTGCGACGTCAAATAAGTATTTTTATCCATTACATAATCTATGTAATACATTTCATTACGAAGATTTTCAGCATTTGTACATACATTGACAAGCGACTTAATATTTTTATTTAATGATTTCATTAAATTAATAATATTTTTGTCTTCAGTGTCAACAACCTTTTCACCATTGCCTGTTGTTACAGACGACATCCTTTTTGTAAGCGTTTCACCGGCATTTTTGATAAACTTAAACAAATCGTTGTATTCTGCTACCGTATCTGCCAAGCTGCTGACTTTAGTTTTCAGTTCGGGAACAGTAACGCCATCTACCTTAAAATCGGGAATATCATTTAGCCTCTCCGTAATGCTTACCATTGTATCCTGCTTATTTACAATATCATTTTCAAGTCTCGTTATCTCAGCTTTGATATCCTCAACCTTTTTCTTCCAAGTTTCCTCTTCTTTAACGGCCGCATTATAGGTAGCCGTCGCTGATGTAAGTCTATTGTTGGCAGAAGCGAAATCGGACTGTGCTTTACTCAAATTAGCTTGCTCATTATTGATTGCGGTGCGTGTTTCAACTATTTTTTTATAATTTTGCATCATGGTATATATTTGATAATTAGACGCATTAAATATGTCGTTATAGGATTTTTCCGTATCGCTTATCCATTTGTTTTCTTCATCTGTTCTGTTGGATTTATCAATTAATTTGCAATATTTTTTCCAAACCTCTTCATTATATATATCGTGACCGCTTTCCCTTAGCTTGTTTGCTAAATCATTATTGTCTTCTTCCAACTCCTGTATTGTTTTATTGTAACCTTGTATTATACTGTTGGCATTCGCAATGGTGGAGTTATAGCTGTTCACCGTAGACTGTACGGAATTTTTTTCGTTTTCGGCAGATTTCCTTTTCTCGACAGCCATATTGTATGACTGTTCTATCGGAATTAACTCAGCCTTCTTTTTCTCCCAAGTTGAGACAATGGCAGCAAGTGGATTTCTCAAAGCTTCTACATCTTTTTTTACATCGGCTAAAATCTCTTTCGCTTTCTTTATATCTTCTTCTAATTTAGCTATCTGTTCATCAGCCTGCTGTTGCAGCGTCTTATTCTGATCTATGTACTCGTTTGCCTGCGAAGACGTATTCGCTTGCTCGCTGCCATCGCAAATATCTTCCGCCGCATCAACGTATTTATTTCTTTCTATTCTTAAATTCTCTAATAATTTTTCGGCATTCTTTATTTCCTCTTCCGCTTTGTCATACTGTATTTTCAAGTCCGCCGGCAAAGTATTTGTTACCCAGTCTGAGGTTATACCGGATAGCTCTTTCTTAATACCTTTCTTCAGATTATCTTTCACGGTGTTTTTTATTGTACGTTTTGCCGTTGCTAAAACACCGCCCGAATCTCTGAATCCGTCTTTAAAATCACTTATACTATCAGTCGCATTAGTAATTTTCCCTGTATCGACAGGAGTATTATCAAATATTTTTTTAAATTTTTCTATTACGCCAAGCGTGATGTTGACAGGACCTCTGTACTTTTCGTACTCAACAATCTGTCTTTGCAATTCTTCTCCTTCCAAAGGTCGTTGTGCTGTAACATTTGTGCTGTTTATTTTATATTTAAACATTGACATACCGGAATCTTTGGATTTCGTGAGATTATCTGCAAGATACTTATCGAAATTTGCCTTTACCGTTGAACCGTCAACTGCAAATAATCCATACTCTGCAACTAATTTTTCGTCATAATATGATAACGTAGAGCGTGCAGCAGTATTCACAGCATTTTTCACATTTCGCTTAGCAACTAATATACGGGCTGAATCAATAAAGAAGCCGCCGAACATAAAACAAGCCATCAAAATTATTACAAAAAACACTGTGACAGCACCTTTTTGTTGCTTTCGTTTCAATTATTTCAACCCCTTAATTTTTTCTGCCGCATTACTGCCCGCGTTATCACCAAAAGCGTCTTTAAGCCATTTTCCCGCACTTTGAATCCATTCAAGCGCATAATCTATATTTCTTATGTATTCCGTTGGTTCTGCAACGGTTGCTTCCATTTTTGCTTTAATAGTAAATTGCTCACCATGGTTAAAAAATTTAACAATACCGCTAAACGGTATTGGAATTGTCTGCTTTATATCTACTACAACTTTTCTTTGCAGTATGTTGTTTTTAAAATCTACTTTTATCGTTGCTGTATCTGTAGAAAAAACACTCATTTTTAATTTTTCTTTAACCGCATCCTCAATCCTTGCCTTCTTCTCATTAACATTGCCGCCGCCAAAAAACTCCGTTACGCCACTATATAATTCGCTGTTATATCCTCTTGTTTCTCCATCCATAGATATACCGGTGTTTACCCATGCGCGGGCGCCTTGCTGCGCTCCATAGGATGCAGCATATATTATAACGACATTTTGGTACATAATCATAAAAGCAAACATTACCGCACACAATGCAATAAGCATTGATGTTATTACGATTGTTGCTTCTACTGTATATGAGCCTTTTGCTCTTCTCTTTATCACCTGTATATCACCTTCATTATTGCATACTTGTATATGCCGTTTGTAAACGTACAAACGGCATATACAATTTATGTCCTCGTCGGAGGAAATAACCTCCTTGGAAACTGACACAGTATGTATCAACCTCCGGTATAGTCCATACCGCTAGTCGTATCAGGATTATCATTCCATATGTTTTCCATCAATCTGTTTACAAAACTTGTTATACCGTCTTTAAAGATTAATGCAAGACCGACTAAAATAGCAATGATAACAACTATTTCGATAGTTCCCATACCACTTTCATCTTTAAGAAAGCTTCTAATCATGGTTATTTCCTCCTTTCCGCAAAACTCTTTACTATATTTAAATTTTGTTTATCTAAGCTTTATATCTTTGATAAACAAAAATTCAAATCGTATCTTACATTGACATCAAAGATAGGATTGCAGGCAATACAGTTATAAGCATAATTCCAACAAGCATAATACCCATGGGTAACATAAGTTTGCTTGACGCCTTTTCTCCCAATCTTTTTGCTGTAGCCTTTCTCATTTCCCAACATTCATTTGCTTGAGCCTTTAATGCAGGAACTACTTCGCTGCCGCCTTTCCGCAAATTTAATATGATAACAGATACAAACTTTACAATTTCTTTTACCTTACAACGTCTGCCAAATTCTTCATAGGCGACCGCCTCACTTTTTCCGGCATTGATTTCCGCCAAACAAAAATTCAATTCATTATATAACGGTGTATTTTTTTTGCTTTCGGAAGTGATTTTTTCCCATGCTTTCGGTATTGTCATACCCGCATTTACCAACAGAATTAACGTGTTAACAAAATCAGGAAATTCCAGCTGTATCGACATTCTCCTTTTTTCAATTTTAGAGTTTAGCTCATGGTCGGACAGGAACGGAAGTCCCACTGCGCCGATAACCGCTGCCCCCAAAAGAATAAGGCAAGTCGATATATCCCCGTTATTCAACGCAATTGCCAATGAAAATACGGAGCAAAGCATAAAGCATAACAACGAATATAACCATTTTTCAGCATTATGTACTTCGCTGTAAAAATCCGAGTATTTAATGCCATACAACTCGATAATTTTGTTTTTAACCGATGTGTTATATTTTCTTATCTCCCCAGCAAGCATTTCCGGCATATATTTATATAAGTCAATTTTGGAGTTAAGCATAAGACCAATATGTATATAGTCCTTTAACGTGCAATCATCTTTATTAAGAAACTCCCTGTACTCAGAATATGCTTCTTTGCCCTTCTTATGGTTAGCAAGCAATATAATCAGTGCAATAATTACGAATATTCCCGAAATGCCTGCTATAATCATTCTTAAAATACTCATATTACACCTCTATATCCATTATTTTTTCGCCAATAAAAAATGCGGCGACAAACATTACTATAGAAACCGTCATTACAGCATGACCCACAAAGGTTGTAAAAACTTTTTCCATATAGTCGTAAGCCGTTGCAGTTAATAAAGCTATCATAACTATTGGCATACAGCAAAGTATTCTCGATTCAAATTTTTTACCGGATATAGTTGTTTCAATATCCGCCTTGGTTTCAATCTTGTCACCAATCACATTTGATGTACTTCTTATAACTTCAACTAAGTTTCCGCCGCTTCTTTTACTAATTCTGATTACATCAGCAAAATTCATAATGTCTTCTATATGGGTTCTTTCAGCAAATTCCTGTATGACATTTTCGACGGTTTCATTCATTTCCAACCGTCGAATCATATGCTGTAACTCTTGCATTATAGGAGTTTCCGGATTAGGATAGATTATCTCCAAATCCTTGTACGACTCTTTAAATGACACCTCAATAGAGCGACCGGCAGACATTGACGACGATAAAGAATAAAGCCAATCTTTAAATTGTATATTTAGTGCGTTCTTTCTTGACTTTATAATTTGTTTCGTTCTCATTTTAGGAAATTTAAATCCTAACAAACCAAGTATAGCTGCCAATATAAAATTTTCATAAAAAATGTATCCAACAATAAATATCACAACATATGCCAGAATTATATACATCACTTTTTCGTTTTTGCTCATCACATAGACGTTATAATCAATAAGTCCATCTTCACGTTCAACCATTTCGGGTTCTTTATTCTTCTTAAATAAATTCACAATGTCACCTCTTTATCTCAAAAGTATTTTGGACTTTCGCCATATTTGTTTGCATCTTTTTCACTATCTTTACATGCCCATATCAATGTGAATATCCATCCAACCAGCGGTATCAACCCTATCAATAGCCACCAACCGCTTTTTCCAATGTCATGCATTCTCTTAACCGCTAATGCCACTGCCGGCAGTATAGCAATCAACATATATAAAGAAATTATGTAAGTATATACAACGTGCAAAACCATAAAAATCGTCGACGTCTTTGAAAGAAAAGAAATCAGCACTCCGAGAACAATCAAAAGTAAATGACAGAGTACTGTTCCCCAATATTCTTTTCTTCTTGCTCTTCCGGAGAACATATTGACTATTTCTCCAAGAAATGTTTTAAACCCGACCCAAATACTCATTTTTCTAATTCTGTATTCGTTTGAATATATTGTAGATGCCGACGAAAAACTCTGATTGTTTTCTTGTCCCCACTCAAGTATTGTTCCACAGCTTTCACACTTATTTTGACCTTGTATTACAATTCCTCCGCAATTCGGGCACACATATTCATTTTCCACTCTGTAATTCCCCCCTATACTTTATCCGACAGTCCGGCCGAAAGAAACTTTTGAATATTGACCATTTTATTTTCTGTCCTTTGAAGTCCTCCGATAATATTATGTTTCTCATCCTCACCTGTTTCAACAAATTGATAAAGAGGATTTAACTGTATTTCACCATTTTCATATCCTAACACTTCGGTTATTTCCATTGTCCTTCTCGACTTATCACGAAGTCTTGACAGTTGAATAATAATGTCCACCGCTGATGCAATCTGCTGCCTGATTGCGTCCAGAGGAATTTGCGCGCCTGTAAGCACCATAGTTTCCAGACGCGAGAGTATATCCTTTGTGGAATTCGCGTGACCCGTTGACAACGAGCCGTCGTGACCGGTGTTCATCGCCTGAAGCATATCAAGCGCTTCCGCGCCGCGAACCTCGCCGACAACAATCCGTTCCGGACGCATACGAAGCGACGATTTAATCAAATCGCGAATCGTGATTTCGCCTTTTCCTTCCATGTTCGCATTTCGAGTCTCCAACCGAACAAGGTTGTCCACACCGCGTATCTGCAACTCCGCGGAGTCCTCAATCGTAATGACTCGCTCATCATGCGGTATAAAATTTGACATGGCATTTAAAAACGTAGTTTTTCCGCTGCCGGTACCGCCGCTGATGAAAATATTGTATTTAGCCTTTACGCAACGCTCCAAAAACTCGGCGACCTCCGGTGTAATGGATTTATAGGCGATAAGCTGCTGCACCGTCATCGGATTTTCCGGAAATTTTCTGATGGTAACGGTTGGTCCGTTCAATGCAATGGGCGGTAAGACCACATTCACACGGGAACCGTCTTGCAGTCTCGCATCAACGATAGGGGTCGATTCGTTAACCGTTCTGTTAACCTTTGCAACGATGTTTTGAATGACATTTTCGAGCTTTTCCCGACTGCCAAAGCTTACCTTTTTCTTAAACAGCCTTCCGTCCTGCTCTATAAACACATCATCCGGACCGTTTATCATTATCTCGGTTACGGAGGGGTCGTCAACCAGCGGCTGAAGCACATCCAGCCCTCGCATGGAATTAAATACTCCATCCATTACCGCCTTCTTTTCCGTAAGCGATAAATACTTTTCCTGCGACTTTTCGGTTATAATAACAGATATTACTTCCCGTATTTCGTCATCGGATAAATCTCTTGTCAAGTCAAGTCTTTCAGATACTAACTGGCGAACGGATTGGATATATTCCGTCATATTTTCTATCAAATCAATTCACCGCCCTCATATATTTTCCGTTATCTGCGCCAATGTAGGTAATATCGAATTATTGGAATTAAGTATATTCTTTACATCAGCTAAAATTGGCGATAAAGGTATGGTTGCTTTAATTTCTTCATTTGCCAAATATTCATTTGAGTTAATCACTCCGCTGTTCTGATTGTTTGCTTTATTTAAAACAAGGTAAAGTTTATCGTAAATTTCTTTTAACTCATCATACATTTGGAGTTCTTTCAGGAATAATCCTATTTTTGCCGCTGATAAGCCTTCCGGAACAAACGGAACAAATATTTTATCCATTGATGATAAAACAGTAACTTTATCTTTACTAAACTCACCGTCAAAATCAACTATGACCGCATCAAACTCTCCTAGCCCCTCAAACTCTTTGATAAGCTTCTTGAATTCATCGTTTGTTAGTTCATTAATTTCCAAAGAGCTTTCAGCAGGATTTATGTAGGAAATGTTTGTTCGTGTGTCTGTATACTTGTTTGCCATTATCCTAAGCCCAACATTGGCGCCTTTGGTCTTGACATTCAAATATATATCAGACATACTGCCGCTTTCTGTATTATTTAAAACATTTACAGTTGAATTGATTCTCTCTGCATTCAAATAAAATACTCTTTTTCCCTGGCTTGCCAATGCATAAGCAGTTGCAACCGACAGAGTTGTTTTGCCGCTTCCTCCCACGGGTGAATAAAATCCTACTATTATCGTATCTTTATCGCCTCGTGAAACAGCCTCAACTCTTCCTGTTTTTTCGGCATATATCATCAATATATCATTTATAAATTTTTCAGCCTTCTGATATTTGTTTATATTTTCAAATTCATTAACGTCTGAGAATGAACCGTCTGTCAACAATATCTTTACCGGAGCATTGGCGGCGCTGATTGTTTTGTCCATAAAATCTTCCGTAAACGCGATTATATCAACCTTGTTTATTTTATCTCCAATAAATTTGATTAAACTTTCTTTAGTGGTAAAAGAATATACTTCAAATGTATTTATGTGTTCAATCAAATAATTTGTAAGATGATTGAGATACAATTCATCTGAATCCGCTAATACAATATTGATTTTTGCCATACAAAACACCGCCTTTATTAATCACTATCATAAACTTATGCACTGTTGCCGCAAGCAACAGAAAGTGCGGTCGAAACCACTTATGCTCCAAACCCTATGCTTTTGATAAATCTTTCTTTTCCTATCTTAGCTATCCGACCATTTATTCTATTTTTTACTCAAAAAAATATGTTAGTTCACCACATAATTATGATTATGTGGTGAACTAACACGAAATATTAAGTACATTATTTATTAATACATGTTTATTATACAAAACAAATGTATGACTTTTAGACCAATGAAAATCACTCATATTCATTGGTCTGTCACCTTATGCTCTTTTTTTGTTAAAGATGACAAAATTTCTCTAAATAACCTATAAATCATTGACAAACATCCTTTTTGATGCTATAATGGCGTATGTACATATAAAAAATGTATGTTTTACACCACATAATCATAATTATGTGGTGTTTATTTTTTAGCACATCAACAACCCAAGTTTTTGTATTTGTTTTCTGTGTATCTCACCCGTTTCCATCGTATAAATTCTCGTTGTATTCACACTGGAATGTCCCAGAATATCCGCCAATCTAACAATGTCCTTTTCCAGAGAATAGTACGTTCGTGCAAACAAATGCCTGAGATTATGCGGAAATACTTTGTCTTTAGATACCCCTGCGCTCCCGCATAATTTTTTCATATCAGACCAAACATTCGACCTGTCAAGCGGCTTTCCGTTTTTACTGATAAATATGCTGCCGTTTTGAATTGAATGTACTTTGGCATACTTTTTCAGCATCCCGCAAAGCTGCTTTGGTAAAATTATAACCCGCATTTTGCACTTACAGTGAATCGTTACCTTTTCTGCCCTTAATGCTTCAACCGTTATAAATTTAAGCTCAGATATTCGTATTCCGGTTGCACAGATTGTCTGCATCAGCATATACAATCGTTCGTTTTTCTTTTGCTTGGCCGCAGAAAGGAGCCTCATATATTCTTCTTTCGTTAATTCCTTTTGCTTGTCAACAAAAATCTGTTTTTGGATTTTTATTGTTTTCACTCTGCAATCCTGCCATCCGGCAAACGCAAAAAAGCTATTCAAAGAAGATAGTACGGAATTTACGCTTGCCGGCGCATACGACGCAATGAGATTTTGCTTATATTCCAATACAACGGTTTTGTTTACTTCCTGCCCTGCCAACCATTTCATGAACACAATAAGATCGCGAATATACTTTTCCAATGTGGAAGTAGACTTTTCTGCCTCAATTAAATATGCTTTAAATTTGTCAATAAATTCGTTTGATATAACTCTCATTTTAAACAACTCCTTTTCCCATATTTTAACACAGTCGTTAAAATACAATACGAAGTTGTCAATGATTTACATTGATATTTAACCTATTTCGCCATCTTTCTATCCATTTTATTTCATTAGCATTTTAATTTAATTGCTTTCATTTAAATTGTATATCTCAATTTCATTCTTCTTTTTGTCTTTCGGCATATTCCAAGTTTTTTGCTGCGATGTCCCATTTATGCGTAACATAACAAATAAAATAATCGGAATTTTTCACCATATATTCATTCGGCTTAGAAATCATAAACTTTAGAGGTGTATTTTCAGGCACATCCTCTATATAAATATTGTCGAAGCACTCTTGATAATATTTGCTGAATTGATTGATTTCAACCTATTATTTATTTCATTCTTGGGATTATAAAATTCACTGTACCCTGCAATGCAACATATTTGACCCCGTCCCTTTTCATCATTAGTATTTTCCAAACTGTAACCACCTCCTAATCTTTTGATAATATGGGTATTTTTCATAATACCTTAATCAAAAATTAATTATATCCTCCGAAATGTTTTTGATAAGTTACCCCCAATATATAGAGTAAAACGATATGAACCAATAAAAAAGAGAAGTCCAAGCAATGTATGGTATAATTGATGTGCCAGACTTAAATAAACATATACTAAGGAGAACTTCTCATAAATATATTAACACAAGAAGCAAAGAAAAGGCAAGCGGTAATTAAACCGACAAGGAAAACGGGGAAAGTTTTGCAGCACGAAAATAAGAAGTAAGCCTGTAAAGCGTAAAACGATGGAAAAAAAGAGAAAAAACTCAAAGGATGAGTACGGCGGACTCGCAGGACTTTCCCATCTCAGCCTCACAGGGCTTCAGCTTTGAAGTCCGTGAGTCTGATACCCTACCGAATACTTTTTTCAAGAAAATGGTTCACATATATTAAAATCACAGAAGAATAATAAATCTTTGTAAAAAAGTTCTTGACAAGCCGGAAAAATTATGTTAAAGTGATATGGTGTTATTGAGATATGGCGGTATAGCTCAGTTGGCTAGAGCATACGGTTCATACCCGTAGTGTCACTGGTTCAAATCCAGTTACCGCTAC
>CANRNR010000022.1 GCA_947632035.1 uncultured Clostridia bacterium
CGCATAGCTCAGCTGGGAGAGCATCTGCCTTACAAGCAGGAGGTCATAGGTTCGAGCCCTATTGCGCCCACCATTTTCAAAAATATTTAGATTTGCTAAATATTTTTTTATTTAAAAGTATTTTTATTTTTGGCCTGGTAGTTCAGTTGGTTAGAACGCTAGCCTGTCACGCTAGAGGTCGACGGTTCGAGCCCGTTCCAGGTCGCCATTTTTTTATTTACATATATATGGCTTCATAGCTCAGTTGGTAGAGCAGAGGACTGAAAATCCTTGTGTCACTGGTTCGATTCCAGTTGAAGCCACCAAGTAAAAAATTCCTATTAAAGGAATTTTTTTATTTTCATAAAAAATAAACCCAAATTGCTAAACTTTCTTGTCTAACAATTTGGGATTATTTCAAAACTATATCTCTCTTATTAATTTATTTTTAAATATCTTAATATATTTTTATCACTATTTTTAAAATTTATTTTTTCTTCAAAACTTCTATAGCCTTTTGTAACTGTGTATCTTCATCTTCTTTTAATTCTACTTTTATATCTGGTGTAATACCTATTTCATGAATTTCATTGTGATTAGGTGTATAATATTTTTCAGTTGTAATTTTTAATCCACTTCCATCAGATAACTTTTGTAAAGTTTGAATAATTCCCTTTCCATAAGTAGTTTCACCTACAAGTGTTGCAATCTTATTATCTTTTAATGCTCCTGCTAAAATTTCTGATGCACTTGCTGAATATTCATTTACTAACATTACAACCGGAATTTCAATAATTGGATCACTTGTTGCCTTTGTTACTACTTCTTCTCCATTTTTATCAACTGTTATAAGTAAAGTTTCATCTTTTTTAGTAAAAAAGTCTGCAATTTTTATTGATTGATCTACAAGTCCTCCACCATTATTTCTTAAATCCACAATTAATTTTGTAATTCCCTGTTTTTTTAATTCTTCATATTTGGTTTGGAATTCTTTTGCACACTCTCCTTCAAAGTCCAAAATTTGAATATAACCTATATTATCTTCTAATTTTTCTGTAGCAATATGCTCAAGTATAACTTTTTTTCTTGTTATTTCAAATACTTTTGTTTCAGTTCCACGTAAAATTTCCAAAGTAACCTTAGTTCCTTCTTCTCCTTTCATTTTATTTGAAGCTTCTTCCATTTGACTTCCAGAGTATGAAGTTCCATCTACTTTTTTAATTATATCTCCTGGTAGTAATCCTGCTTCTTCTGCAGGTGAATTAGCTATTGGACTTACTATAGAAATAGCATCGTTTTTTACATCTTGTATTATGTAAATTCCTATTCCAACATAGCTACCATCTGTTTCTTGCATAATTTCATCCATTTCTTCTTTTGTATAGTAAACTGTATATGGATCTCCTAATGCTGCTACATACCCTTTCATTGCACCTTCAATTAAATCTTCGTCATTTATTTCTCCTATATATGTTTCTCCTAATTCTTTTCTAAACATTGAAAGAGTATATTCTAATCCACTTAAATCTGTATCCTTTTTTGAAAATTTTACATTATTTGTTATATAATGATATGTTGCAAATGCTGTTACTAATGAAGTAACAATAATTGTAATTATAATTAACATTATAATTTTATATGTTCTTTCAGCGCTATTTCTTTCCATTTCTAATTTCCTTCCCTGCTAGAAGTAATACATATTTTTGTAAAGCTTCTATTTTTCAATTTATAAAAGTATATATTATTATATTTTTATTATTCATAATATATACTTAAAATATTTCTATGTATCAACTTTAAAATAATTTAATGGGTCTTGTGTAACTCCATTTATTCTTACCTCAAAATGTAAATGAGGTCCTGTGGTGTTTCCTGTGTCTCCTGTTTGCATTATTAATTCTCCTTGCTTAACTTCTTTTCCACCTTCAGTTAAAATAGTTTGTGCATGTCCATATAATGTTGTAATACCATTTCCGTGATATATCATTACACAATTTCCATATGAGCCTAACTCTCCAGCAAATGTAACAATTCCATCCATTACAGCTACTACTGGAGCTCCATATCCGGTATTTCCAATATCTATGCCTTGATGTAACATAACAACACCATAATTTGGTCTTACTCTTGTTCCATAATATGATGTAATTCCAGTTCCTGCTATTGCAACTGGCCAAATCATTTCTCCACCTAAATATTGTATATCTAAATCTGCATTCAAAATGTCTACTTGCCTTATTTTTGCTTCAATAATAATAAGCTCATTTTTGAATTTTACAACTTGTTCATTTAGTTTTCTTTCTTCATCGGATAACTGTGCTATATATTTTTGTTGCATTGCTTTTGTATTTCTTAATATTGTTTCTGATTGTTCTGCTTTTATTTTAAGCTCAGTAACTTCTTTTGTTTCTTTTTCTAATTTTTCCTTTGCATATTCTATTTCTTGAATTCTTCTATCTACTTCATCCATTAATTGATTATCATATTCTGCCATCTCTACCATTACATAATATAATGATAAAAATTCTGATAAACTTTTGGCTGATAATAATACATCTAAATATGAAATTTCTCCTGATTCATAAAGTGTTACTAATCTTTTTCTTAATTCTTCATCTTTTTCATTGTATTCTTTCGTAGCAATTTCTAAATTATTTTTTTCTTCTTCAATAGAAGCCTGTATTGTTTGAAGCCTTGTTTTTAAATCATCATTTTCTTGCTCATATGCCATAATTTGGTCATTTAATTCTTGTATTTGAATAAGTGTTCCAGACATTTCGCCTTGTACATATTCTAATTGTGCATTTACTTTATCTAAGCTTTCTTGTATATCACTTTTCTGCTGACCCAAAGTATTTAATTTATCCAAAGTTTCTGGGTCAAGTGGTTCTTCAGAATTTTCAGTATTTCCTTCAGTATTACTATTTTGATTATTAGATGTTTGATTAGCATTTAATCCATTATTGCTAGCAAATGAAGAAACTGAAAATATGAATAATAACATAATAGCAAGGAGAATACATAGAATTTTTTGTTTTTTCATTGCACTCTCCTCCTTTTTAATAATAAACTATATATAATTCTACCAAATAATTAAATCACGTGGTTTTTGTAATAAAGAACATGTAAGTGGGTTTATTTCTGTCATATAATATGGCGTTGTAAGTATTTCAAAGTGTAAGTGTGCACCTGATCCTATTCCTGTGCTTCCACTAAGTGCTATTTTCTGTGCTCTTGTTACATATTGACCTTCAGATACAAGAGGCTTGCTTAAATGTTGATACCTAGTGTATAAATCATTTGCATGTTTAATTAACACAAATATTCCTCTTGCACTTGTTCTTTGAACACTTAGTACATATCCATCTGCTGATGCATATACAGGTGTTCCTTCTCTAACTGGTATATCAATTCCTCTATGGTTGCTACTAGCCCCTGCAACTGGTGAATTTCTTGAACCAAATCCAGAACTGATCTCATTATAATATTTTGAACTTTCTGAAACTGGCCATCCTAATGTTCCTGAAAAGCTTCCGCTATATACATCTGAAGCACTTGCTGCTTGTCTTCTAATTTGTTCTTCAATTCTCTCTAAATCTTTTTTGTATTCTTCTAACTCTTTTTGAACTTTCTTTTCTTGATCTGTTAATTTTGCAACTTTTTCTTCTTTTTCTTGTTTTGTTACTTCCATTTGTTTTTCTTTTACTTCTGCTGACTTTTTAGCTGTATCTAATTTATCTTTTTGTTCTTTTAGCTCATTTCTTGCTTTTTCTAGGTTTTGCATTTCTTTTTCTACTTCATCCATTTGGTCATTATCTGCTTCTGTTAATTCCTGTACCCTTGTTCCCATTGATATGTAATCCCATATACTTTCTGCTGATAACAAAACATCTAAGAAAGTAATTTGACCTTCTTCATAAATTGCAACTAATCTATCCTCTAGTAATTGTTTCTTTTTTTCTAAATCTTCTTCTGCAGCAGTTATCTCGTTATTCTTAGTTTCAATATCTTTTTCTAGGTCTTCAATTTGTATTTTCAATCTTCTAATATCAGATTGATATTGTGAAATTGAATCTTCCAAATCTGATATTTCATCTAATGCTGTTTTCTTTTGGCTTTCAATATCTTTTTTTGCTTCGTTTGCACTCTCTATGTTTTGTTGAATTTCATTTTTTTGCTGATTATAATTAACTGCAAATACTCTTGTAACCATACTTATTAGAATAAATAATGCTAATAAAGCAGAGACTATTTTTCTTTTCATATGCGTTTTCTCCTCTTTTTATCTGATTTTGTGCTTCATATTTTTTGTCTATTTATTTGTGTTTTATATGTTTGTTTATTTATGTTTTGTATTTTTCTTATATTTTAATTTTTATTATACGTCTAGATATTTTCTCATTGAAATTGCACTACCTATTGCACCAATTCCAATTCCAAGTATTAAATATACAGTTATTAAAACTCCAAACATTTCTTGCATTGATAATAGCTGTACACTCATATTAGCAAGAAGTAATGATTGTTCTACTTTTTCAACTACTACATTATAGCAAATTCCTAAAACTAAAATTGAAATTAAAACTGAAATTACTCCAATTAACATACCTTCTACCATGAATGGCCATCTTATAAATCCATTTGTTGCACCTACATATTTCATGATTGAAATTTCTTTTCTTCTTGAATGAACTGTTAATTTTATTGTATTTGTAATTATAAATATAGAAATTAGTACTAAAATTATTAAAATAATAATTGTAATTATCTTTAATCCATCTGCAATTTTTATTAAAGCTTCAATAGTTTCTGATTTACTAGTAATACTAGCTACAATATCAGATGTTAAAATTTGATTTTGCACTTCATCTACTTTTGTTAAGTCTGTCAAGGTTACTATATAAGCTGCTTTAAAAGGATTTTTTTCTTCATATGTTGCAAGTAAAGATTTTCTATTTTTAAACATTCTCTTTACTTCTTCTAAAGCTTGATCTTTTGACTGATATGTACATGTATTTACATATTCCATTTGTGATATTTTATTTCCTAATTCTGTGGTTTGCTCTTGTGTTGCCTCATCATAAATAAACACCTTTATACCTTGTTGCTCTTCTACTGTTTTTGTAATATGATTTACATTTTCTCCTACAACAAAGAAAATTCCAAATATAAACATAGTTGCACACATGATTACTAAAGATGCTATTGTAGATTTTTTATTTTTAAATACATTTCTAAAACCTTCACCTATTAAATACCCAAAAATACTATATCTCACGGTTATAACCACCTTTTTTATCGTCTCTTACGATATTACCTTCTTCAATTTGAATTACTCTTTTTTTCATTCTGTCTACTATATCTTTTGCATGTGTTGCAACAACTACAGTTGTACCTCTGTTATTTATATCATTTAAAAGTGTCATAATATCCCATGCTGTTTCTGGGTCTAAGTTTCCTGTAGGTTCGTCTGCTATAAGCATTGATGGATTATTTACTAATGCTCTTGCTAAAGCTACCCTTTGTTGTTCCCCTCCAGATAATTCATTTGGATACATTTTTGCTTTATTACTTAATCCAACTAATGATAATACCATTGGAACTTGTCTTCTTATATGTCTAGGAGTTGACCTTACTATGTACATTGCATAAGCTACATTGTCATATACTGTTCTATCTGGTAAAAGTCTAAAATCTTGGAAAACTACTCCCATGCTTCTTCTTAAGAAAGGAACACGTTTTGGCTTTAAAAAAGTAGTATCTTTTCCATTTATAATGATGTTTCCAGAAGTTGGCTCTTCCTCTTTTAATATTAACTTTATAAGTGTTGATTTACCTGAACCTGAGCTTCCTACTAAGAATGCAAATTCACCTTTATCAATAATAAAATTAGCATTATGTACGGCTTCTGTACCAGTATCATATGTTTTGCTAACATTTCTAAATTCTATCATAAGTTGACTCCTCTAACTCGTCTTATACTAAGATTTTCAAGCACTACACAATTTTCAAATTGTGAGTGTATACTTTTGAATTTTACTATTTCACAATAAGACATAATATTACAATTTTTCTATTATCCTTATCATAACAATAAACTAATTTATTTGCAAGTCCTTTTTTTGGTATTTTAAAGAAAAAAAGCAGAATAAATCGATAATTTAATTAACGATTTTCTGCCTTTTGCTTTATAATACTATATTTGGTGTTTGCTACAAAATTCACAAAAAATTTACAATTATTTTTTTATATTAAACTTAAAATAATTAAAAAAAATCATACAAATTTTTCAATAATAGCATTACTGTCAATTTTGAAGTATTTTAGTAATTCTTCTGCTTTGCCAGATTTACCAAATGTATCTTTTACACCCATTCTTTCTACTTTTGCCGGATATTCTTCTGATAGGACTTCACAAACTGCACTTCCTAGTCCTCCAATGATACTATGGTCTTCAACTGTAATTAGTCTTTTTGTTTCTTTTGCACATTTAATTATTAACTCTTTATCTATTGGCTTTATTGTATGTATATCTATAACACGTACATTTATACTTTTCTTTTTAAGTTCTTCTTGTGCAATTAAAGCTTCTGAAACAGTTACACCTGTTGCAAAAATTGTAGCATCTGTTCCATCTCCATGCTGAATAGCCTTACCTATTTCAAATTTTTGTTTCTCATCATAAATTACTGGTGTTGATAATCTGCTTAATCTAACATAAACAGGGCCATGAAATTTACTTATTTCTTCTATTACCCATTTTGTTTGTGTATCATCTGATGGCGAAATTACTGTCATATTAGGAAGTGTTCTCATTAAACTTAAGTCTTCTAACATTTGATGTGTTGCACCATCTTCACCAACTGTTACACCTGCATGAGTTGCACAAATTTTAACATTTAAATTTGGATAGCAGATGCTATTACGAATTTGGTCATAAGCTCTACCTGCTGCAAATACTGCAAATGTACTTGCATATGGAATTTTGTTGCAAGTTGAAAGTCCAGCAGATATTCCCATTAAATTCTGTTCTGCAATTCCTACGTCTATAAATCTTTCAGGAAATTTCTTGGCAAATATATTAGTTTTTGTAGCTGATGATAAGTCTGCATCTAGTACAACAACATTTTCATTTTTTTCTCCAAGCTCAGCTAAGGCTTCACCATAGCTTTGTCTTGTAGCAATTTTCTTTTCCATATTCATATTTTTTCTTCCTTTCTTTGTTTGCATTCTTTCTATTGATTTATTTTAAACGATTTAAATTATTAATGTTATTTTTAACTGCAACTTGCATTTTTTCTATTCAATATATTTTAATTTTAATTCATTTATAGCTTGTTTGTATTGTTCTTCATTTGGAGCTTTTCCATGCCATGAAGCATCATTTTCCATAAATGATACACCTTTTCCTTTTACAGTTTCTGCGATTATAACACTTGGCATTCCTTTTTTCTGTTTTACTGTATCAAAAGCATGAATTAGGCTCTCTATATTATTACCGTCTACTGTTAAGGCATAAAATCCAAAGCTTTCAAATTTTTCTTTAATATCCATTAATCCTGCTACATTTTCTACATTTCCGTCAATTTGCAAATGATTGTGGTCAACTATTAAACAAATATTGTCAAGTTTATTTTTGCTAGCAGACATTGCAGCTTCCCATATTTGACCTTCT
Source organism: uncultured Clostridia bacterium (assembly GCA_947632035.1). GTDB lineage: Bacteria > Bacillota > Clostridia > TANB77 > CAG-508 > CAG-273. The sequence continues at coordinate 7,655 of CANRNR010000022.1, forward strand.
TCTATTTCTCCATCTCCTACTAAACAATAAACTCTATAACCTGCACTATTCATTTTAGAAGCTAAAGCCATTCCAACTGATGCAGATAGCCCTTGTCCTAGTGATCCTGTTGTCATATCAACACCAGGTACTTTGTTCATATCTGGGTGACCTTGCATATTACTTCCTATTTTACGGAAGTCTTTTAATAATTCTCTACTAAAATAACCTTTTCTTGCAAGTACTGCATATAGTGCAGTAGAACAATGTCCTTTTGAAAGCACAAATCTATCTCTTTCTTGTGAATCTGGCTTTTTAGGGTCTATGTTCATTTGGTTAAAATATAATACTGCCAAAATATCAGCGCAAGAAAGCGCACCGCCAGGATGACCTGACTGCGCGCTGTATACCTGTTCAATTACATCTATTCTAATATCATTTGCAATATTTTCTAATGCTTCTATTTTTGTAATTTTCATATTCAATTCTCTCCTTTTTTATTTTTCTTCATACATTCTATATCATTTTAAATAAAAAAGGAATACTTTTTATCTAATAGTTTTGTAAAATTATTGTGACCTGTCCTTATGCTTACAAAATAAAGAAAGCAGATCTAATATTATTTGGTTCCAAAAATTCTATCTCCTGCATCTCCTAAACCTGGAACAATATATTTATTTTCATTTAAGTGGTCATCTATGTGTGCACAATAAACTTGAACATCTGGATGCTTTTCTTCTACTTTTTTAATTCCTTCTGGTGCTGCAATAATAGATAAAAATTTAATATTTTTTACACCTTTACTTTTTAAAAGTTCTATTGCATCTAGAGCTGAACCTCCTGTTGCAAGCATTGGGTCTAATATGATTACTTCTCTATGTTCAATATCCTTTGGTACTTTGAAATAGTAATTAACTGGTTCAAAAGTTTCTTCATTTCTATACATTCCGATATGTCCTATTTTAGCATTTGGAATTACTCTAATTACACCATCTAGCATACCAGTACCTGCTCTTAAAATTGGCACAAATGCATATTTATCTTCATCTAGTTTGCCTATTTTCATTTTTTTAAGTGGTGTTTCAATTTCTGTCATTTCTAGCTTAGCATCTCTCATTGCCTCATAGCATAAAAACATTGCTATTTCAGAAATTAATTCTCTAAATTCTTTTGTTCCTGTTTTTTTATCCCTTAATATTGCAAGTTTGTGTTCTATTAAAGGATGATTTAGTTCAATAGTTTTCATTGTTTATTTCCTCACAATTTTTTATATTTAAATTTTAAATTGCATAATAGAATAATTGAATTATTAATATCCTTCATATGGTCTATAGCGATAATATCCTTCTTCTGTTTCTTCATACATTACAAGCCAATCTTCTGCCATCTCTGCCCACATAGGAAATACCTCTCCTTCTTCATTTATAAGTATAGGAGTTGCTTCAATAATAACTATAACATTAAATTCTCCTTGTGATGTTTCTGATTTATCAAAGTCATTACTTACCTCAAATTCTTCCGTCGAACACCCAGGCTCCAAAGCATATCCAAGTTCAAAATAACCCGGTTCAGAACTTTGAAACCATCCTTCAGGATTATTTAGGAAATAAGATTGCTCGTCCCATCCATAAAAAACTTTTGCTCTTACATAGACAGGTCTTTTATCTTCATCATTATTTATTGTAATAATCGAACTAGTAGATGTTGTGACATTTCCTATGTTCGTAATCTCAGATGAATATACTGGTACATTCATTATGCTTGCTTTACTACTCGAATCTTCTGACACTTCTTTTAAATCTAGAGAATTCCAGTTCCATTCGCGTTCTTCTTTATTATAAGTAAAATTATTGCATACATAACTATAAGTCATATTGGTTCCATCCCACTCATATTCAAATGCAACTTTATTATTTTCCTGCATATATCCTTCTATATAGTCACTTGTGACACAATAATATCCACCATGATATACAGGTATAATAGTATAGTGTGCACCAGCAGGTAAAGCATCAACTTCAATAGTTTGACTAGCAGAACCATTTATTCCTACTCCCAAGACATTGTTATAAACTTCTTCTCCACCATAGTCTCCCTTTACTCTATATACAATACTCGAATCTCCTATATTAGGATTATAATTATCTATTATTGTTTCAATTTTTAATTTAGAAACCTTCATTTCTATTAATGGACCTTCGATTGCATATTTAGGTTCAAATTCCTTTACTTGTATTAAAGTAGGTTGAAAACTATATTTATAAAGTTCTGTTTCTATATCATCTATTAAAAGCAAATAAATTCCTTCATCATATTCATATGATAAATTGCCTTCATCTGCATACCCTAATATATCGCATCTAACAGTTTTATCTGGTTTGATATGTTGTTCTACAATATTATTATATACTATATTTGATAATTCATAAGAAGAATTAATTATATTATTAATATTTTGTCCTGTAATTGATAATTTATATTTTTCATTAGCCTTTATTATCCCATCATTATCTACTGTTCCTATTTTATATACCTGTATTTTTGTACTACTTCCTATCCAGCCTTCATTTATATTGCCATCAATACATTCTCCAATTTCCCATTGATTTCCATTAGTTAATATATAAGTATATGCAGAAGATTCTGGTAATTCCATTCCTACAAAAAATGAAATTATCCATTTTTGTTGTTCTTCTTCAGTTACTTCAAATCTCAATGCATCTACAATGTCATTGTAACCATCTGGAGTTTGAACTACTTTTACCCAATAACTACCTTTAGCTAAATTTTTATATGTATAGTCATAAGCTCCATTTTGTGTCATATCAATTCTATCTATAAGTTTATCCGAAGTACATGATTTATCTGAATATATTTCTATTATGGCACCGTTCAAAGCTCTTTGCTCATATGCATCCGCTACTAATATAAGTAAATAGGTATCCTTACTTTCAAATTCATTTATTATATCATTAATAGCTTCTCTCTCTATTTCTGTTGTATCTTCTTGTGCATTAGCAGCTTTCTGTGTTCTATCTATTATTCCACCTTCTCCAAATACAGCAGAAATACTAATACTTGCTAATATAACAAGCACAATTATTGTAATAACTAGTGCAATCAACGTTATTCCTTTGTTTCTTTTCATTTTTCCTCCTTTGTTTTCTATTTCTATTTTTTATAGTAGAAATAAAAGCATAATATTATATTTTTATTGTATATATTCGTTTAATTTTTGTCAATATGTTTTCACCCTAATTTATTGTCAATTTTTTCAAATTTAATATATATAATTTATATTTTCCTACATTAATTTTACACTTATTATTTTTAAAATATTTAAATATAAAATTCTTATTAATCTTTTTCTATTATGATTAATAAAATTTTTAGTATAAGTATTAAGGAGGTCTTTTTTATGAAAAATATTAAGCTTGCAGTTGTAGGTGCTACTGGCGTTGTTGGTAGAACTGTTTTAAAAGTTTTAGAAGAAAAAAAATTACCTATTTCAAAATATGAATTTTTTGCATCCAAAAAGTCAGCTGGCACGAAAGTTACTTTTTTAAATAAAGAATACAGTATTAAAGAATTAAATACTTCTTCATTTGATAGTGTTTTTGATTTTGCTATTTTTTGTGCTGGATCTGAGGTTTCTAAAATTTTTGCTCCTATTGCTGTTTCTAAAGGATGCATAGTTATTGACAATAGTAGCTATTTTCGTATGGATGAAAGTGTGCCACTTATTGTTCCAGAGGTAAATGCTGAGGAAATAAATAATCATCATGGAATTATTGCCAATCCTAATTGTTCTACTATTCAAGCAGTAGTAGCTTTAAAGCCACTAGATACAGCCTATAATATTAAAAGAATTGTTTATAGCACTTATCAAGCTGTTTCTGGGGCTGGTTATAAAGGCATAACAGATTTAAAAAATGGAATATTAGATTTTGAAAAGTATGTAAACAATAAGGAAATTACAAATTTGCAAAAAAATCATTCTATAAACTATGAATTAAACCCAAAATTAAATAATGAATTAAACTACGAACTAAATTATAAATTGAATAATCAATTAAACTATAATCTTCAGAAATTCCCACAACCTATTTTTAGTAATTGTTTACCACATATTGATGTATTCTTGGAAAATGGTTATACAAAAGAGGAAGAAAAAATGATAAATGAAACTAGAAAAATTTTAAAAAGACCAGATTTAAGAATTACTGCAACTACTGTACGAGTCCCTGTTTTTAATAGTCATAGTGAAAGTATAAATGTGGAACTTGAAAAAGATTTTTCTATGGATGATTTAGTAAATTGCTTAAAAAATGCTCCCGGAACTGTATTAAAAGATGATACAAAAAATGAGGTTTACCCTACTACCTTAGATACAAATAATCAAGATAAAGTTTTTGTTGGAAGAATTAGAAGGGATTATAGTGTTAATTCTGGAATTAATTTATGGGTTGTTGCTGATAATGTTAGGAAAGGTGCTGCTAGTAATGCCATACAAATTTTGGAGAAGTTGGTTTAAATCTTGGTTAGAAATTCACTTTTCTATTTTTGAAGCAAAGTGACAAATTAAACTTATCCAATTTATACAAAATGCAAAGATGAACTTGGTTTCCATCACCCCATTGTATTTTTTAAGAAAATGTGATAAAATTCTAGTGCTTAAAAAAACTAGGAGGTTTCATATTAAAATATGTTAGAATTAAAAGACATCTCTTTTGCAAGAGATAATAAACAAATTTTAAATCATATTAACTTAAAAATAGATAATAGCAAGTTAATTGCAATTACTGGACCTAATGGCTCTGGTAAATCTACACTTGCTAAAATTATAATGGGTATTTTAGTTCCAGACTCTGGAAGCATTTTCTTTGAAGGAACTGACATTACTAAAATGAGTATTACAGATAGAGCTAAGCTTGGCATTGGCTTTGCTTTTCAGCAACCTGTTAAGTTTAAAGGCTTAACAGTAAAAGATTTAATTGAACTTGCTTCTGGCAATCAAATTAAGCTTAGTGAAGCTTGCGACTTTTTATCTGATGTTGGCTTATGTGCCAAAGATTATTTAGATAGAGAAATTAGTTCTTCCCTTTCTGGTGGAGAGCTTAAACGTATTGAAATTGCTATGCTTGCTGCAAAGAAATCTAAGCTTACTGTTTTTGATGAGCCTGAAGCTGGTATTGATTTATGGAGCTTTAATAATTTAATTGGTATTTTTGAAAAAATGCACAAAGAAATTAAAGATTCTTCTATTGTGATTATTTCTCACCAAGAAAAAATTTTAAATATTGCTGACGAAATTGTTTTACTTTCTGATGGCGAAATTGAGGCTGTTGGTCAAAAAGATGAAGTTTTGCCTTTACTTTTAAATAGAGCTAAAAAGCCTTGCAAGGTAATGCTTGATAAAGGAGGAAATGCTTAATATGGCTGATAATATAGAAAACAAGTTAGATAAAATTGAGAAAAATTTATTAAAAGCTATTGCTGATATTGAAAAAACACCTATGGGTGCTTTTAATATTCGTGAAAATGGTAAAGGTATTGCTAGAAATACAACAGCAAATATTGATATAGTTACCAAACAAGATAAGCCAGGTATTGATATTATAGTTAAACCAAATACTCAAAATGAAAGTGTTCATATTCCTGTTTTATTAACTGAGGCTGGATTTAATGATGTTGTATATAATGATTTTTATATTGGTGAAAATGCAAATGTTGTAATCGTTGCAGGTTGTGGAATTCATAATAGTTCTTGTGAGACTTCTGAACATGACGGAATTCACACTTTCCATTTAGCTAAAGGTGCTAAGGTAAAGTACATTGAAAAGCATTATGGCGAAGGTAATGGTACAGGAGATAGAATTTTAAACCCACAAACTATTGTATTTTTAGAAGATGGTGCAACATTAGAAATGGAAACAGTACAAATTAAAGGTGTTACATCTACTATTCGTGAAACAAAAGGCGAACTTGGTGATAATTCTAATTTGGTAATTACAGAAAGAATTATGACACATGAAAATCAAACTGCTAAAACAATTTTTGATGTTAACTTAAATGGTGAAAATTCTAGTGTGCACGTTGCTTCTCGTTCTATTGCAAGAGATAATTCTGTTCAAGAATTTATTTCTAATGTAAATGGAAATAACAAATGTTTTGGTCATGTAGAATGTGATGCTATTATCATGGATAAAGCAAAAGTTACCTCTACGCCTAAAATTGTGGCAAACCATGTTGATGCAAGTTTAGTTCACGAGGCTGCTATTGGAAAAATTGCAGGCGAGCAAATTATCAAGCTTATGTCTCTTGGTCTTACTGAAAAAGAAGCCGAAGAACAAATTATTAGTGGATTTTTAAAGTAGCTTGAATTTCTAAGTTGTTTTATTATTTTTCAAAAATATATTATGTAAAAATTTTAAAATTAAGAAAAGTTTTATTTTATTATAAAAATATTTTTAAGTTTAAGAAGGACAGCTTCCTTTTTCCTATTTTATTCATATAATTTTAATGAATAAAAAAGAGAAAAGGAAGTGTTTTTATTGAAAAAAAATTTATTTATTGGTTGTGGAACTGCACTAGTTACCCCATTTTTAGAAGATGGTAGTATAAATTGGGAGGAGTTAAAAAAACTATTAGAATTTCAAATTGAGCAAGGTGCTGATAGTATTATTGTATGTGGAACTACTGGCGAATCTGCTACATTATCATTAGAAGAGAAAAAACAGCTTATTAAATATACTATATCCATAGTACATAAAAGAATACCTGTAGTTGCAGGTACTGGCGGAAATGATACAAAATCTGTAATTGAGCTTTCTAAATATTCCAAAGATGTTGGAGCTGATGGTCTTTTAATAGTTACACCTTATTATAACAAAACTACTCAAAAAGGGCTTATTGCTCATTACTCTAAAATTGCAAGTGAAGTTTCACTTCCTATTATTTTATATAATGTTCCTAGTAGAACTGGGCTTAACATTGAGCCTGAAACCTGTTTAGAGCTTTCTAAAATTTCTAATATTGTTGGCATCAAAGAAGCAAGTGGTAACCTTTCACAAGTAGCTAAAATTTCAAATTTATGTCAAGATAATTTATGGATTTACTCTGGTAATGATGACCAGACACTACCTATTCTATCTTTAGGCGGAATTGGAGTTATTTCTGTACTTTCTAATTTAGTGCCAAAATTAGTCCATAATATGGTTTTTGACTATATAAGTGGAAATTATACTTTAGCTAAAGATACTCAAATAAAAATAATTCCTCTTGTTAATAGCTTATTTAGTGAAGTAAATCCTATTCCAGTAAAATGTGCATTAAATCTTATGGGATATTCTGTAGGAGGACCTCGTCTTCCCCTTGTTAAAATGACCTTAGAAGGTCAGGCGAAATTAAAAGCAGAAATGGAAAAATTACAAATTATTTAAAATTTTCTTAAATTTGTTCACTTTTTAAGAATATATGATATAATAGTATTATAGATAAAAAAAAGGGAGTTACTAATCGTGGTAAAAAATATAACAAAAGATACTATAGAAAAGCACTCATACGCTGAATTTTTTTCTATAATAAATGATTTAATTAAAGATGAAAATGTACAAAAAATGAGAAACTTTAATCAGCATGCTCGTACTTCTTGTTATCAACATTGTATGCAAGTAGCTTACTATACATATCTTATTTGTAAAAAATTAAATTTAGATTATATATCAGCTACTCGTGGTGCTATGCTTCATGACTTATTTTTATATGACTGGCATAATCATGTAAGCGAGGAAAAAGGCTTCAAAAATTTACATGCATTTAGCCATCCAAAAATTGCTTTAAAAAATGCCAATAAATTTTTTGAATTAAATGAAATTGAACAAGATGTAATTTTAAAACATATGTGGCCTGTAACAATAAGTATTCCTAAGTACCGTGAATCATTAGTTGTTACATTTGCTGATAAATATAGTGCTACTAGAGAAACATTTTTCTATATGCTAAATTTATTACATAGTAAAAAAGTTTACAAATATGCTTATGTATTTTTAAGTTTATTTATTTTTCGTATAGTTTAATTTTGAATAATATGAAACTTTTTTATAATTATATCGATTAATTTATATATTTTGACTTGAATAATTTAAAAACTTATTTAATAAAATTAAGAATAGAGATTTATATTTCTCTATTCTTTTTTATTATGAAACAACAAGGTTCTCGTGTCCCCACCCACAATCTTTGATTTTGATGGTAGGTGAGGTTCTTATATTTATTTTGGAGGTTCTATGATAAAACTATTGATAAATGGTATAAATGGGAAAATGGGTCAAGAGGTTGTAAAAAGCTTAAAAAATTACCCTGATATTTGCTTAGTTGGCGGATTAGATAAAGTTACTAGTAGCAATAGCACCTACCCTACTTTTCAAGATTTTAATTCCGTTTCAGAAATGCCAGATGTTGTAATTGACTTTTCTGTTCCAGAAGCTACAATATCACTTTTACCAAATTTAGTTTGTAAAAGTATTCCTATTGTAATTGCTACTACTGGTTTTAATAAAAATGAGCAAAATCAAATTATAAATGCTTCCTTAAAAATTCCTGTTTTTCAGTCTGCTAATATGTCATACCAAATTGCTTTAATGGTAAACATTTTAAGTCAAGTATCTAAAGAATTACCTAATTCAGAAATTGAAATTGTAGATGTTCATCATAATAGGAAATTAGATGCTCCAAGTGGTACTGCTCTAATGCTTGCAGAGAAAATAAATAGTGCAAATAATAATAAGTTTTATTACGAATTTAATAGGTTTAATAAACATGAAAAAAGGAAGCAAAATGAAATTGGTTTTTCTAGCATTAGAGGTGGTAATATTGTAGGTGAGCATCAGGTTTTATTTTTTGATGATAATGAAGTTTTAGAAATTAAACATACTGCTTATTCTAGGAGCATTTTTGCAGATGGTGCAATTAAGGCTGCTAAATTTTTGGTAGGCAAAAAAGCTGGAGTTTATGATATGAGTGATTTATTCAGTTAAAACCTTTTATTTATCAATACATTTATAATAATCCTCTTTAGTAAAATTTATTGTTGGAACAATTTCTCCTTCACTACACATTTTATCAAATTCGTCTATTGTAACCCATTTAAAGTCTATCACTTCACCATCTGTGAATTTTATATCTTTATTATCAATTTTCTTTTTAAATACCCATATATCTTTAAAATACTTTGAATGATCACTTTTTATTGTTTTATAAAATTTAGCATCTTGTTCAGTAAAATTTAAACCTAGTTCTTCTCTTACCTCTCTTAAAATTGCTTGTATTGATGTTTCTCCCTTAATTGCTGAGCCACTAGCACATTCCCACATAAGTGGAAAATTTTTTTAAACTCTGCCCTTTTTCCTAATAAAAGTTTTCCATCATCATTTATTATTGTTGATTGTACTACTAAATGATATTCTCCTTCTTTCAACTTTTCGTTACCATACCTATCTATTGTTCTTCCTGTTTTTTCCTTGTTTATATCATATATGTCCCATAATTCCATAAATTTATTCTCCTTTTAAAAAAATTGTTTGACAATTCAAATAATTCATAGTAAAATAAGAATAGGAAATGGAAGCCACATCTGTTTATTCTCATTTCCTATGAATGAAAATATATCATAGTAGAAGTCAAAAATCAAGTTCTTTAGAACAAATTTTTGTATTATTTTGTAAAAAATTAAATCATAAAAAATTATTTAATAATAAAAGTAAATTTCAGCCAAAAACTATAAAAGTTTTGGCTGAAATTTTAATTATATTAGAATATATTTACAATTTTAAGTGCACTTTTATCTTTAATATGTTTTAAAATAAATGCACAATTATCTAAGCTTTCTACTGCAGTTTGATAATCCTTTGTTTCAATATTTGCTTTTAATTTAGTAAGCTCTGTTTTAACTTTTTCTAGTTCATTGTGTTCAATATAATATGACATTGTTTCATCTTTTTCTTCCCACAAATTTTCTATATCTTCCATCTTTTTCGTGCTTTCTTCTTGCTCTTTATTTATATCTAAACTTTCTTTCTTGCTTTCATCTGTTTTAGAATCTTCATTTTGATTTTCATTCTGTTTTTCATCTAAGTTACCATTTGGTTCCTCATTTATTTTAGAACTTTCTTCACTTTCATTTAATTTGTAAATTTTTTCTCTTAATTCACTTAAATTTTTCGACATTGCTTCTACTGCACTATTTGTGTTATTTTGTGTAATAATATTTGCTACAATAATAGCTACTATTACAACAAATATAATAATTACTTGTTTATACATTATGCACCTTTCCCCTTTTTATTTTTTTCTTGGCAAAAGATTTGCCCTTTTCCATCATAGGTAACTATTAAAGCTTCTTGTGGTTTTATATTAAATTTTTCTACTTGCTTTTTAAGCCAATTTTCATCTTTTCCAATTTGTTTTAAATTTTCTGTCATAATTCTTCCGTCTACTACTAAATCATAAGGTATTCCCTCATAATCTGGCATTATATTAAAATCTTCAGGCGTTGTATTCCTTTTATTTGGCTTTTGAATAACAGTAATTTGTCCACTTGTTTCTAAAATAGCATATTCTACATCTCCTATATTTACTATGTTATTTCCTCTTAGCCTTTCTTGAAGTTCATTTAATGTAAATCTTTCTTTTATTAGTGCTTTTTCGTCTATTTTTCCACGATATATTAAGATAGTTGGCTTCCCACATAAAATTTCTCTTATTCTCATACTTTTCATATTCATTATTGAGATTAGTAAATGCATTACTAATAACCCAAGTATTGGCGTAATTCCGTTCCAAATTGGGATTCCTGTGTCTGACATTGGAATTGATGCTAAATCTGCTATCATAATAGATATTGCAAGTTCAAATGGTTGAAGTTGTCCTATTTCTCGCTTTCCCATAAATCTCATAACGATTAGTACTATTATGTATAAAAAAATTGTTCTAATAAGTGTAACTAACATATTTTATCATCCTTTATAAAATTATAATTTTTTGGCATTTAATATCATTTTTAACCAAAAAAATAAATTTATTCATTGTTTGAATAAATTTTTATTTTTCGTTCATAATAATTTTATAAACCATGAAAAACATCATAGGCAATTCTTGAAATAAGGAGGTTTTTATTATGTCAGATAATCAAACAAACACACAAACTGGTTCAAATACTAAAAGCACAGTATGGCAGATTATTGGTAGATTAGTAACTGCTGGTGTTGTTCTTGCTATTACTGCATTTTTTACACCAGGATTTCAAATTAACGGTTTTTGGGCATTAGCAGCAGCTGCTGTTGTTCTCACCATTATAGATTACTTAGTTACTAGATTTACAGGATTACACGCAAGTTCTTTTGGTAAAGGATTTGTAGGATTCGTTCTTTCTGCAGTTGTATTATATGTAACTCAATATTTTGTTGCAGGTTATACAGTTTCTTGGATGGCTGCAATTATTGGTGCTTTAGTATACGGTGTTGTAGATTATTTTCTACCTGGCGAACAGCAATAATTTATTTTGTCTAAACTATAATAATTGAGTAAAAACTAACACTTAATGTGTTCTCCTCTCTCATATAATAGTTTAGAGCATAAAAGAGAGTTTCCTAAATAGGAGCTCTCTTTTATTATGTTTATATTATTGATTATTACTATTGTATCTATATTTATTGGCATATTATAGTTTTATTTTTCTTTATTTGTATACTACTATTTCCCTCTATTCCAACCTTCTTTGTTGGTTTGTCTTTCTCTTGCTATTGCTAAACTTTCAGATGGTATATCTTCTGTAATAGTAGAGCCTGCTGCAACTAATACATGGTCTCCCATTGTTACTGGTGCTACTAAGTTTACATTAGAACCTACAAAGCAATTATCTCCAATAATAGTTTTGTGCTTATTCTTTCCATCATAGTTGCAAGTAATTGTACCACAACCGATATTACATTTTGATCCAATTTCAGAATCTCCCATGTAAGATAAATGTGGAACTTTAGTGCCTTCGCCAATGATTGCCTTTTTGATTTCTACAAAGCTTCCTACTTTTACTTTGTTAGCTAATTTGCAACCCTCACGAATATATGCATTTGGTCCGATGTTACATTCTTCTCCAATCACAACCCCTGATTTAATTGTTGTATTTGGATGTATTACTGTATCTATTCCTATTTCTACATCTTCATAAATATATGTAGTGTTAATATCTTCAATTGTAACGCCATTGTTCATATGCATTGTATTTATACGAATTCTTAATATTCTAGAAAGCATTTCTAATTGTGCCTTTGTGTTTAAACTTAATATTTCTGTGTTATCTTCTACTAGAACTCCACCTATTTTTTCTCCTTTTGTATCTAGCATTTTAATAACATCAGTTAAATAATATAATCCCATGCTACTTTTTTGCAATTTTCCTATTATATCTAACAATTTTGAAATTTCAAAGCAATAAAGTCCAGCATTTACTTCTAATATGTTTCTTTGTGATTCTGTTAATTCTTTTTCTTCTATAATTTCTACTATTTTACTATCTCTTCTAATGATTCTTCCATAACCTGTTGGCTCGCTTATAATTCCTGTTAAAATTGTTGCTGACTCGTTTTCTGCTTCAGATTTTTCTACTACTGTTTTTATTGTTTCTGAAGTGATTAGTGGAATATTACCATTTGCTACAAGTATTCTGCCTGTTTTTCCTTCTAAGTATGAAGTTGCTTGCATAATTGCATGGCCTGTTCCTAGGCATTGCTCTTGATGAAGATATGTTACCTCATCTTTTAATATTTCTTCTATTTCTGCTCTGTTTTCACCTACAATAACTGCTACATCATCAATTCCTGCTTTTTTTATGCTATCTACTACTCTTTTGATTACTGCCTTTCCGTATAATTCTTGTGCTAATTTTGATTTTTTTGATTTCATTCTGTCATCTGTTCCTGCTGCCATTACTAAAGCTATAGTTTTTTCCATTTTCTTTTATTCCTTTCTTTGCCTTCGCTAATATAAAAATTCTTGAAGGGCTTTTTTATTTATACCTTTTTCAGGTTATTTATATTTTTTGCAAATTTTATATTTAACTTTATAAAATTTTATTGTCTTTTCAAATTTTATTATCTCTACAAGCTTTCTTATTTTATAAGGTTCTTATCTGTTACTACATTTTATCATTATATAGTTTAACTGCTGTTTCAGGGCTGTCATTACCTTCTTTGTTCTTTACTGGTGCAAATTCATCTTCCCTTTTTACTCTTAAAATAGTAATATCATCATATCTTTCAAACACATCAAATATGAAGGACTCATATTTATATACATTTGGCTCTTCTACTTCTACAAATTCACCATTTTCTTTTAAATATCCAGATTTTTTAAAGGCTGCATGATATGGAAGTTTAACATCTGCTAAATTTTCAAATACGCTTCTATGGAACAAGTAATTTGCAAGGTTTACTTCTCCAAATTGCAATTCTCCATTTTCATCTCTTTGCTCTGCCATTTCATCTGGCAAATCTATGTATTCTATGATTTTAGGTTTTCCATTCATTTTGCAAAATACGCCAACTTTTTCTTTTGGGTTAGTTTTTGCAACTGATTTTGCGCCTATTTTTTGATTTTCTTCAATAGTAAGTGCTAATAATATAGGGTCAACAAAGTTTGATAATATATTATCAACATTGCTTACAAAAATCCAGTCTATGTGATTTTTCTTCATATTCTCTAATATTCCAGATTTTGAAACTGCCTCATATATTCCACCATTTCCATCTGCCGCTTCTTTAATTTTTTTATCTTTATCTAATATTAGTTTTCCATTTGTATCTATAAGTGGCAATTCTCCTTGCATGAAGAATTTTACTTTTTCTTTGTCATAGCCAAAATATTCATGCTTTTCTAAAAATTCTACTGTATCTTCATGGTTTTCTCTGCTTGTCATTACATACCATGGAATTGTTATTTTATATTTTTCTTTTGCTGTTTTTAAAGTATCTACAATTATTTCAAAAATATATTTTTTTCCATACTTAGTATTTAATTCATAAGTACCCTTTGGACCTTTATGCCCTAATCTTGTGCCTTGACCACCTGCCATTGTTATAACTGCATAATGTCCTTCTTCAATTATTTTTTCTCCTACTTCTTCTAGCTCTTTTATTCTATCTTCTGATAGTTTTTCTTTATTCGTATAGTTAATGTGCTCTATTTTCTTTTCTTCAAATTCTACTTTTGTTTTTGTCATTTCATATAAGTTTTTTAGCTGATTAAAGTCTATTTTAGAAATTTGTTCTTCTAGATTCTTTTTTTCTTCTTCATTTAATAGGTTCATGTAATTTAAAATGTGCTCTTGTCCGTATTCTTTTAAAATTTGTAATACTTCTGGTTTCATTAAAATACATTCCTTTCAGTTTAATTTTTATTATACTTTATAGTATTCTAATTAAATTTATTTTGTGTTTATGCTAGTCTTTTATTGCACTCTTAATTTATATCACAAACTCTAAAAAAAAACAAGTAAAACGGTGGGACTTACGTTTTGTCTTATGTATGTTAGTCAATGATGTGTCACAAAATATTTAAAATAATATAGTTTAATACCAATATTATTTATAATGCTTTTT
>CANRNR010000023.1 GCA_947632035.1 uncultured Clostridia bacterium
TCTGTTATTATATTGTTCTCAACTTTTATAAACATTTTCATAATATCTCCGCAAACTGGGTTTCCAACTTCTCCAGTTCCAGATGCATTTTCTATTTTTCCAACATTTCTTGGGTTTGTATAATGATCTACAACTTTATCTGAATAATCCATTATTTATTTTCCTCCTCTATAAATTCTTCCCATAATGGTGACATTTCTCTTAATCTATTTACTATTTCTACTAAATTTTCTATTAAATAATCAACTTCTTCTTTAGTGTTATATTTGCCTATTGATATTCTTAAAGAACCATGAGCAATTTCATGTGGCAAACCAATTGCTAACAATACATGAGATGGGTCAAGTGAACCAGAAGTACACGCACTACCACTTGAAGCACAAATTCCTTTTAAGTCTAGATTTAATAAAAGACCCTCTCCTTCAATAAATCTAAATGAAATATTACTATTTCCCGGAAGCCTTTTTTCCATATCTCCATTTATTTTAATGTATGGAATTTTTTTGCTAACCTGCTCCACATAATAATCTCTTAATTCTTTTATTTTTCTATTATGTTCTTCTAAATTTTCATAAGCTTTTTCAATAGCCTTTGCCATTCCAACTATTCCTGCTACATTTTCAGTTCCTGCTCTCTTGCTTCTCTCTTGATGTCCTCCTGTAATAAGGCTTTCAAACCTTATTCCTGTTTTTACATACAAAGCTCCTATTCCTTTTGGTCCATAAAATTTGTGTGCTGATAAAGATAAAATATCAATATTTAATTTTTGAACATCTATTTTTACGCTTCCAACAGCTTGAACTGCATCTGTGTGAAAATAGATATTATTTTCTTTTGCAATTTTTCCTATTTCTTCTACAGGCTCTATTGTGCCAATTTCATTATTTGCAAACATTATTGTTATTAATATAGTAGATGGCTTAATAGTGTTCTTTAATTCTTCTAAATTAATAATTCCATTTTCATCTACTGAAATGTAGCTTACTTCAAATCCTTCTTTCTCTAACTGTTTACAAGTTTCTAATACTGCTGGATGTTCTATTTTAGATGTTATTATATGATTTCCTTTATTCCTATAAGCATGAGCTATTCCCTTAATTGCAGTATTATCACTCTCACTTCCGCCTGCTGTAAAGTAGATTTCATTTGGCATACAATTTAACACTTTTGCAATTTTCTCTCTTGCATTTTCAACAGCTTTTCTAGCCTCTCTCCCTATTTTGTATATAGCTGATGCATTGCCATAATCTTCTTTTAAATATGGCATTATTTCATTTAATACATCATCATCTAATTTTGTAGTTGCTGCATTATCGAAATATACATTATTCATATTATTTTTATACCTCTTTTAATTCATAGTATTTTAGTAGGAATTATACAGCTTAATTCCTAGTTTGTCAATAGGAATTAAAAATAAAAATTATAAGAGCATATAAATAGAATTATAAATCTGGAATTTCACTTAGGTTTTTCTATTTTTATGCTCTTATTTCATTTTATTAAATCTTCTAAAGTTTTGCTGTCCACATATTCATTTATTACATCATCTAAACCCTTCCAAAAAGAATATGTCATACAGTCTTTTTTTCTTTCACATTCTCCATCTTCTGTTAAGCAAAATATTGGTGCTAAATCACCTTCTGTGGCTCTTAATATATCACCTACGATATATTCTTTTGGTGCTTTTGCTAGCTTATACCCTCCCATATTACCTCTGGCAGTTTCTAAATATCCTGCTTTGTTTAGTAGTGCTATTATTTGCTCTAAATATTTATTTGAAATATTTTGTCTTGTGGCTATATCTTTTAAGGCAATAAATTTATCACTACTATTTATTGCTAAATCAATCATTACCCTTAGTGCATATCTTCCTTTAGTTGAAATTTTCATTTAAATCCTCCTTATAGTTTTTTTAAATATTTTTTAACTTTTTTACACGTTTTTTGCAGTTTTAAAATATTTATTTTGTCTTTTTTCTCTCTTGCATCATATACACAAATTTTGATGTTATGTTGTTTGGAGATATTTTAGCAAGTACTCTCAAAGCTTTTATACCAAGCCCCGGAACTATTATAAATTTATTTTTTAACATTTTTTCAATAGCATATTTAGCAACTTTTTCACTACTTAATGAATATAAATTAAATTCAACACCTGCAACATTATTAAAGTTTGTATTTACTGGTCCTGGGCAAAGTAGGCTAATTTTTACCTTTGACTTTGCCTTTTTTATTTCTTCTCTTATTCCTTCTGAAAGCCTTACAACATATGCCTTTGAAGCATAGTAGCTATCCATTAGTGGTCCTGGCATAAAACCTGCTATTGATGCTGCATTTAATATGTGCCCCTCATTTTTATCCATCATATCTTTTAGATATAATTTTGTTAAAATGTGTACTGCTGTTATGTTTGTTTTAATAAGATTTAATTCTTTTTCTAAATCTGTTTGAGTAAAGTTTCCAAATACCCCAAAGCCTGCATTATTAATTAATATATCAATATCTCTTGCCATTTCGTGTAGCTTTTTGCAGTTTTCTTCATTTGCTAAATCCATAGGTATTACTTCTATGTTTTTACCTTTTAGACTTTTCTTTACTTCTTGCAACTTTTCTTCATCTCTAGATACAAGCACTAAGTCATATCCTTTTTTATCTAATTCTCTTGCCATATCTCTTCCTATTCCAGAAGATGCACCTGTTATTAAAGCTCTCATAAATTTTATATCCCTTTCTTTTTTATTTAGTTTGCAAATACTTTTTAATTTCGCTCTATTTAATTTATCAACTTTTATAACAATATTTTACTATTTTTATAAAATCCTATTCATTGCTATAACCTTTTTCAATTAGCGATTCTTCTATTTTATTAACTCTTGATATGATTGATAAGAAAAATTTAGCTAATATTATTTTAATACTTTTTAAATTGAAAGTAATATTTTTTGCAATGCAGGCTTCTTTTACTTCATATAAATCTCTTTTTAGTATTGGTAGCATAGATAAAGAAATACTAACCATTACTTTAATATCGTCAGTATTTATTTTTAACAATTTAAGTGGTGTGCAAAGCAATTTTATTGTTTCTGCTACGCCGTGCAATACTAGTAGTCTCAGAATAAATAATTGTAATATTGCATACCACAAATAGCTTAATTCCTATCCATAAAGCATTATTTAGATTATCTAATAGCCAATTTATTAAAAAAGTAAAAATTATAAATGGCAGTATTATCAAGGTTTTAGATATAACTTTTTTTATATGCACCTTAGCAATAATCATCATTAAGATATTAAGAAGGATGAAAAATAAAATTATTATGCTATTAGGTAAAAAGAATATGCTTGTACTATATGTAATAAATAATAAAAATTTAATTACATTTTTCATTGTTTGAATTTCCTACCTTTATATAAAGCTTAAAAATTATTCGTTTATAATATTTTTATACTTTTAAAATTTCTTTTAGTTTAGTTACTAATTCATCTGCTGTAAAATCTTGCAAATCTATATTTATATTGTTCTCTTTTAGCCTACTTAAAATTTGAAGTATAGTAGGTTCTTTAATGTCAAACTCTTTGAATATATTAAACTTTTCCGTTAGTTCTTTTCTTGAAATTTCATTAACTATATGACCATCACTTAATATTAAAGTCCTATCAGCAATTAAAATTTCATCTGCATTATTAGTTATGCAAATTATTGTATAGCCTTCTTTTTTCAAGCTCTTTATTATTTCATAAATTTCTTCTTTTCCTTTGCTGTCTATCATAGAAGTTGGTTCATCTAAAACTATATATTTGGGCTTTCTTGCTAAAATTTCTGCAATCATTATTCTTTGCTTTTGCCCTAATGATAGTGTGTATAAATCATCGTTTTTGTGTTCCAACATTCCTACCTGCTGTAATGCCGTATTTATTCTATTTTCAATTTCCGATTTTTCTAATCCTTTTAAAGAAAAGGCCAGTTCATCATAAATATTATTAAATATAATTTGGTTTTCCGGATTTTGAAAAACAATTCCTATTTTATCTCTAATTTCTTTTTTATCTTTAATATTAACATCATCAACAAAAATGCTTCCGTGCTTTAACTTAATAATTCCTGAAATTAGTTTTGCAATAGTTGATTTACCTGATCCATTTTTACCTACAATGGCTAATATTTCTCCATCTTTTACTGAAAAATTTAGATTTTCTAATATTTTTACATCTTTATTCTTATATTTGAATGATACATTTTCTACTTTAATCATTTTCGCTCCTTATATAAGTATCAAATGGCTTTCTTAACACTCTTTCAATAAATAGAATCACAATTATTTGTATTGGTATCATAACAATTTCTTTTACAATTCTTGTTCCAAGTAAAACTATAAAGGCTTTACCAGTAGTAATGCTTACCCACAATGTATTTAGCCCTATGTTTGAAATTGCTGTAACTAATATTACTGATATAATTACTCTTATAATAAATTGTTTTTCTGTATATGTATTTGCTTCTTTTTTATAAATTAATAATCCATAAATGAGTGCTGTTATTGCTGTACTTATTGTGTAACCTACAAAATATGGTCCAGTTGGGAATAAAGTTGCTCCTATTACATCTCCTAAAACATTTAATAATACTGCCCATTTTGGTCCTAACCATATTGCGCATAACATTGTTGGAATAAATGCAAAGCTAATTTTTAATAATGGTGTTTTTATTGACAAAAAGCGTGATAGTATTATAAGCATTGCTAAAAGTAGCGCTGTAAGTATAATTTTTTTATTCCTAGACATAAAGGCCTCCTTATTTATGTAATAATTATACTTTATTTGCTTTTAAAAGACAATATTTTTTATTTTTCACATATAAAAATAAGAGGATACTTTTTAAAAGTACCCCCTATTTTTTCTGGAAACTCGTTTATAGTTCAATCTAAAGGCTCGTTTCTAACCTAATGTTTAATTTTTGCACTCATTTATGAACTTAAAATTCAAAGGTTTGTGCTAACCTAGTTTATTGATAAATTGCTTTATCTTTATTAGTATATTTATTATACTTCATTTTATTTACAAAATCAAGTTATTTTATATTTACTTTGCAAAAAATTTTATAAGTATAATTACTGTTTATTCCCCTAACTTTATTCTCTTAAGTCTTAAAGCATTTAATATTACTGTAATACTGCTAAATACCATTGCTATACTTGCAATCATTGGATTAATTGATATTCCAACTGGCTTTAATATTCCGCATTGCAATTGGTATCATTAAGCAGTTGTAAAAGAATGCCCAAAACAAATTTTGTTTAATATTTCTTATTGTTTTTTTACTAATTTTTATTAAATTAACAATGCTATTTAAATTATTACTTGTTAGTATTACATCTGATGAATCCATTGCAATATCAGTTCCAGTATTTACACTAACACCTATGTCAGAGTTTGCTAAGGCTGGGCTATCATTAATTCCATCTCCACACATCATTACAAATTTGTTTTCTTCTTTTAAATCTTTAATTGTTTTTGCCTTTTCAGATGGTAACACATTAGAAACTACTTTTGTTATTCCTATTTGTTTTGCAATTTTTTCAGCTGTTTCTTTGTTATCTCCTGTTAGCATTATAGTTTGTATTTTGTTTTTGTTTAAAGTTTCTATTACTTCTTTTGCATTTTCTCTTACTACATCATTTGCTCCAATAAGTGCTATTACTTCTTTTGCTTTTGCTACATATATGATGCTGTTTCCTTGCTCTGATAGTGTTTTTTCATCATCTAAGTATTTATTTTCTATTTGATATTTTTCAAGTATTTTTGCATTCCCTACTATTATTTCTTCCGCTTCTACTTTGCCTTCATCATTTATTTCTTCTTTTCTTTCTTTTATTTCTGCTTTACTTTCATCCTGCATTTTCACTTTTCCTTTAATTCCAAAGCCTGCTATATTTTCAAATTCTTCTACATCTAATGTTTTTAAGTTTTTTTCTTCCATGTAGTCTGTAAATGCTTTTCCTATTGGATGTGCTGTTTTACTTTCTAAACTTCCTACTAATTGCACTAGTTTATCTTCTTCTATGTTACTATAATTTATTATTTTTGCAATTTTCAATTTCCCATAAGTTAAAGTTCCAGTTTTATCAAATACTATTGTATCTACTTTTTTAGCACTTTCTAATATTTCGCTTTTCTTTACTAAAATGCCATTTCCGGCACATAGTCCTTCACTTACTACAATGGCAAGTGGTGTAGCTAAACCTAAACTACATGGGCAGGCTACAACTAATATTGTTACAAAAGTAGAAATTGCTATACTAAAACTTTGACCAATTATTAAGTAGATTATGAAGGTAAGTATAGCAATGGCTATAACTGCTGGTACAAAATACCCAGACACTTTATCTGCTATTTTTGCTATTGGTGCTTTTGTGTTGCTTGCTTCTACTACTAGCTTTACAATTTCTGATATAGTCGATTCTTTTCCTATTCTTTCTGCTTTATATTCTATATATCCATCATAATTCATGCTTCCTGCAATTACTTTGCCACCTTTTTCTTTTGATACTGGCTTACTTTCTCCTGTAATAAAGGATTCGTCTAAATGTGCTTTTCCTGAAATTATTTCTCCATCTACTGCAATTTTTTCTCCCGGCTTTGAAACTACTATGTCACCTTTACTTATTTCGTCAAGAGTAACTTCTTTTTCTATTCCATCTACTTTAATCGTAGCTTTCTCAGGCGTTATAGTAACTAATTTTTGAATTGCTTCTTTTGTTTTATCTTTGCTAAGTCCGTCTATATACCTTCCTAATTTAATGAAATATATAACTATTGCAGATGATTCAAAATATAAATTCATAGTATAACTATGGTTTCCTTTAATAATCATATACATTCCATATATGCTATATAAAAAACTACTTATTACACCTATTCCTACCAAAGTATCCATATTAGGTGTTCCATGAATTAAATTTTTATAACCATTTTTTAAAATGTCAAAACCATATATCATAAATGCTATTGTTAAAACAAGAAGCACTACTACATAGTTTACTGCATTTGTATGTGGATTTACTATTTCTATTGCTGGCAAACCTATCATATGCCCCATTGAGATATACATTAAAAGAATTGCAAGTACACTAAAAATTATAAACTTAACTTTTTCTTTTTTAGTTTTACTTTCAAACTTTATTTCTTTAAATTCTCCCAAGCTTTTAAAACCTGCTTGTTTTACAAATTCTTCTAGTTTTGCTTGGTCTAATATTTTTTCATCATATTCAATGCTAGCATTTGCCATTACTAAATTAACTGATGCACTTTTTATGCCGTTTTGCTTATTTAAATATTTTTCTAAGCCATTAGAACAAGCACTACAAGTCATTCCATCAATAGATAAAATTATTTTTTTCATAACTTAATTTTCCTCTATTTAACTTTTTTATTTAATGTCCTTAAACTACCAAAGTATATGAATTTAAAGTATTATCTAATCTTCTTTGATAACTTCAAATCCTATATCTTCAATTTTTTCTTCCATAACACTTTTAGCTACTTCTTCTTTTGCATTAACTGTTACTATTCCTTTATTATGGTCTGCTACTACATCTGAAACCCCATCTATTGTTTTTAGAGCATTTTGTACTCTGTTTTCGCATCCATTACATACCATTCCTTTTACTTTAATAATTGTTTCTTTCATAATTTTTACTTCCTTTCTAAATTTAATTTTTAATTAACTTAAATATTTATTATCTTTTGTAATTTATTGTATTAATTTTTAATTAACATTTTGATTTTATTTTAATTTTATTCATTTTAGCTTTATTCATTTTAATTTAATGTTCTTCTAATAATTTTTGAAATTTATCGCTAAATTGTGGTGCATGCTTTTTTAAGTTGATTGGCCTTAATTCCTTATTTGTAAAGCAATGTTTTGTTTCTCCTGTTAAAAATATTTTACCTGTTTCTTTATCACTCATTTCATAGCCTACAGTCATTCTTACGCCATTATATTCCTTCATGTATAATTTAATTGATATTGTATCTCCAAAGGTAGCATGATATTTGTAATCACAACTTACACCTAATACTGGAATTGTTATATTGTTTTCTTCCAAAACTTCAAAAGGCATATCTATACTATTAAGCCATGAACACCTTGCTTCTTCCATATATCTAATATAGTTAGAATGATGCACTACACCCATCTTATCTGTTTCATAATAATTAACTGTTCTTTCAAACACAAAACTCATAACTCTCTTCCTTACATAATATATTTAGGTTTTTAGAGGTTGCCCATAAACCTTAAAATTACTTTTTATGATTTATTAAATTTTTTAAATAAAGAAACTAATTCATCTACTATTTCTGTATTTCCTTGCTCTAAGTCTCTTGATACACAACTATATAAATGATTTTCTAGTATATGATTTGATAAGCTTTTAACAGAATTTTCAATAGCTGATAATTGTACCAATATATCATTACAATATGAATCTTCTTCTATCATTCTTTTTATGCCTTTTAGT
The DNA here is from genome assembly GCA_947632035.1 of uncultured Clostridia bacterium. Taxonomy (GTDB): domain Bacteria; phylum Bacillota; class Clostridia; order TANB77; family CAG-508; genus CAG-273. The sequence continues at coordinate 8,522 of CANRNR010000023.1, forward strand.
TGTCCTTCAATTCTACTTATTCTATTATTTATAGTCTTTTTTTCGTCATCACTTCTGTGTGTTTTCTTTTTACAACACTCACTTTTCATATTATCACCACCATTTAAAATTATATACCCTCCATGGTATTTTGTAAATAGGAGGGTATATATTAAAAAAGGTTGGTATTAAGGTAAATTCAATTTGCTTTCTATAATAATTTATCTACATATTTTATAAATATTGCACTTTCAATTAAGTCAATTATTGAATATACTAGCATTATTATTCCTATAGTTAAAACTAATGCACCACTTTGGAATAACATATATATACCACCAATTATCATTATAATTGATAATATAAGTGATACACTCCAAACTTTTATTTTTGCTGTATGTAATTTTAATGATAATGATAATCTTACAAGTCCACTATATATTATCCAAATTGCTATCACGATTCTAAACATAGATTCAATTAGACTGCTACAAAATATAGTAACTAGTCCAATAATAATAGCAATAATTCCGTATATTGAATCATAATTGTATAAGTCAGATTTTCCTTTTGATGCAAAATAATCTATGATTTTGACAGCTCCCATAACAATAAATATTCCGCCTAAAACATAAGAGATTATTTTAACTACTGCATCTGATTTTGTTATCATAAATATAGCAACTACAGCAAATACTAGAGATACTAATATATCTGTCCATCCTGATTTTTTCAAAAAATCCTTCATTTTTATTTCTCCTTTCTATTTTTATAACCTCCATAATTTTTATTAATTATTAATTATTAATTATTTTTACTATTAGAACTTTCTAATACTAATCTTTTTACAATTCTCGTATATATTATTAAATATGAAATTGCTATTAAAAATCCGCCTATAACATCACTTGTATAATGCACACCTAAGTATATTCTGCTTATACCTATTGAAAATATAAGTAGGCTTAGAAATGTAATAAGTATTAATTTTAATTTTTTATTTTTTACATATTTATATATTAAATATATTAGGAATCCATAGAAGGCCATACTTACCATTGAATGACCTGATGGAAAGCTATACCCGCTTTCATCAATGAGCCTAAATTCTGTTGGTCTTGGTCTTTGCAAAATATTTTTAAGTAGAAAGTTTATTCCTGATGCCATAGCTAAATTTATACTTATTGTTAAGCCTATTTTCTTGTTTTTGATGACTAACAATGACATTGCTGATAAACAAATTAAAACCATTGCACTACCAAAATTAGTTATTATTTTTGTTATTGGAGTCATAAAATCAGATATTAAAACTGTAGAGATAATTTTATAACCTAATATATCTAATTCCATAATTTCCTTATTCCATACATTTTCTGCTATTGCTAAAAATCCTATTAGCGCTATTAGGAGTAAAACTGCTTTTCCTATTTTTGAATAAAATGCACCATTTGCATTTAGCCATTCTTTTATCTTAAGTTTCATTAGATTAAACCTTTCTTAAGTTTGTAATTATCATATGATATATAATCATAACATAAAACATTGTATATTTTCAATAAATATGATTTAATTTTTATTTAATCTGATTTTTATTTAAACATATAATTTTAAACATAAAAAAATAGACAAATTTGCAACTGCAAATTTGTCTAGCCGCTTGATTAGATTACGGATTGGATACATACAACATATCCATCTCTTTCACCCGGTTCATAGACCTTATCAATAACCGTCCAGCCGTATGGTATTGCTGAGCTTCCGATCCTTACCTTTCTCAAAGAAGCTTTCGGATATACCAAAACATTATTTGCAATATATCCTAATTTCCATCCTTTGAGAATGACGCTTTTCCGAGTTCCGATTTCATGTGAATCGGGGGTGTTGATGAATAATTCGTTGATTTTCTTGTACTGTCCAGTAACCCTGTTCAAAATGCTTCTCGCAAACATAGTAAGTCCTCCTCATTGTTTGCATTTTAAAATTTTTGTGAGCACATGGCTTCACTATATATATTATACCATATTATGTTAAATTTCGCAATTTTCATGGCTTTCCAATAGTTTTCATGCATTACTATTTGATAGCTTTTATCATTTTATAATGCTCTTCTATATAATTCAATGAAATCTTCTTTTGTTGTTTCTCTTGGATTTCCTGGTCTACAAGGATCATTCATTGCCTTTTCTGCAAGCATTTCAAAATCCTCTTCTTTAGCTCCATAATCTTTAATAGTTTGAGTAATTCCTACTGCTTTACTTAACTCAGATATCATCCATACAAATGTGTTTATAACATCTTGGTCGTTTAAGTTTGCTGCATCTGGTCTTCCTATATTTACAAGAATTTGTCTAAATCTATCTGCACATACCTCTCCATTAAATCTCATAACTGTTGGTAATAACATTGCATTTGCTATTCCGTGTGGTGTATCATATACAGCACCTAATTGGTGCGCCATAGAGTGCACAATTCCAAGTCCTACGTTTGAAAATCCCATTCCTGCAATATATTGAGCCATTCCCATCATTTCAATTGCTTCTGGATTTTTGTCATTTACAGCTGATGGTAAATATTTAAATATCATTTGAATAGCTTTTAAATGGAACATATCAGACATTTCATTATGTGATTTCGTTATATAACCTTCTACTGCATGTGTTAATGCATCCATTCCTGTTGCAGCAGCTAAACTTTTAGGCATTGTTTCCATTAATTCTGAATCTATTATTGATAAAATTGGTATATCATTTGGATCTACACATACCATTTTTATTTGAGCATCTTCATCAGTTATAACATAGTTTATTGTAACTTCGGCTGCTGTTCCTGCTGTAGTAGGAAGTGCTATAAGTGGCATTCCTCTATTTACAGTATTTGATAATCCATTTAATGACTTAACATCTGCTCTATCTGGATTTGTCATTATTATTGAAATTCCTTTTGCTGTATCTATACTTGAGCCTCCTCCTACTGCTACTATTAAATCTGCTCCTGATCTCTTACAAGCTTTAACGCCATCTAATACATTTTTAATTGTAGGATTAGGCTTTATTTTTGAATATAAACTATGTGGTATTTTCTCCTTTTTTAATATACTTTGAATCTTTGCTGTTACCCCTGCTTCTACAAGTGAACTATCACTTACTAGAAAAACTTTTTTAAAACCTCTCTTTTTTATTTCTCCAGGTAATTCTTCTCTTGAACCTCTTCCAAAATATGCCGTCTCATTTAAAACAAATTTTGTTGACATACAACAATTCCCTCCTTTGTATTTTAATTATAAACAATATTATAATTTACTAAACATATTATAACACAAATTTTTAAATTGCTATATTTAAATAATTAATACTTATATTTATTCTATTTAAATAGTTTGCAATTATATTAATAACTTAGTTTACTTCTTCATATCTGTCATAACATTTCTTAAAACTTCTTTTAAGTTATCAAAAGTAAGTAGCTCTAATGCCTCTTCAAATGTGCACCATTTTACTTCTTTTATTTCACTATCTTGCTTTACTAATTCTCCTCCTGTAGCAGTTGCCGTGTAAAATACAGAAGTTTTATCTATTTCATTTCTTACAATATAATTTGTTACATATCTTTTATTTTCGTCAATTTCAACATCTAAGCCTACTTCTTCTTTTACTTCTCTTTTAGCTGTTTGAATTTCAGTTTCACCATTTTCTACATGACCTTTTGGAAATCCCCAGTAAGCATCATTCTGTTGAAGTATTAATAATACTTTATCATTTTCGACAATAACACACCCACAGCTTTTTTCTTTTTTTAGTTCCATATTTTAAATTACTCCTTTCAGAATATACTGCTTTTTTAGTTATAATTCTTTTATGAATTTTAATACTAATTTTTTGTTTTAATAATTATGTTTTTATTTTTTATAATAATAACATAACAACAAATTATTAACAATAAAAATTTCAAAAAAAATCTCTCTAAATATTAGAGAGATTTTGTCATTTTCTTATGATAATGTAACAACCGGATAGCCTTTATTATAGGCCTTTAAAAGAGTATTTTTCATCTTTTCAGCCTTTTTTTCAGCTTTTTTTGCTCTTATACCATATATAGGTTTTATTCCGTCGTTTTCGTCTTTACAGAAAATGTACACTACATCGATTATTTTTGTAATTGATACATCTTCCAGATTCACGATTTCGACGTCACCCAAATTAGTTTTTACAGTTATACGATGCTCACCATTTGCTGTTACATTTTTTGTGTCTTTGGATTTCCATCCAAACATTTTACTTTCCACCTTTCAGTATTAAAATGACTTATAAATTACGTACTCGCCATAATTTATAACTTATATTATACTACATAAAATAGGATTTTGCAAATTTTAGATAATTTTGTTTTTAAACACATTTTTATCTTGATTTGTAAATATTATATCTTAGAAAAATTACATTTTAAATTTAATATCCTCATATTTTAATATAATTCTTATTGACTTTTTAACTGTTTTGGAGTATTCTATTCGTAGAAAAAGCTTATCTTTAAGCATATTAGAAGTTTTAAAACTCTAATAAATTCATAGAATAATGTAAAGGAGATTAAAAATATGGAATTAAAAGGTTCAAAAACAGAAGCTAATTTAAAGGCTGCATTTGCTGGTGAATCACAAGCTAGAAATAAATACACTTATTTTGCAAGTGTAGCAAAAAAAGAAGGTTATGAGCAAATTGCTGCTATATTTTTAGAAACAGCAGAAAATGAAAAGGAACATGCTAAAATACATTTAAAATATTTACAAGGAATTGGTGATACAAAAGCTAATTTAGCAGATGCTGCAGCAGGTGAAAATTACGAATGGACTGATATGTATGCTACTTTTGCTAAAGAAGCTGATGAGGAAGGATTTACTGAAATTGCTGCTACATTTAGAGGAATTGCAGAAGTTGAAAAACATCATGAAGAAAGATATAGAAAATTATTAGATAACTTAGGAAATGGAGAAGTTTTCAAAAAGGGAAGCATTACTGTTTGGAAATGTAGAAATTGTGGACATATTCATGTTGGATTAGAAGCTCCTACAATTTGCCCTGTTTGCAAACATCCTCAATCATACTTTGAAGTAAATTGCGAAAATTACTAAATCAATTTGAACTATTTTCAATTTAAAAATATATAATGGATAAATTTTATACTAAAAAAATTTGGTACTAAAAATTTTATTTATGGTATATATTTATTTATATACAAAAATTATAGTAAATTCTAATTGCTTTTATGTTTTGTTAAACAGCGTACTTAATGTACAAAGTAACTTTAGCAACCACTTAAAACACTTTAGTTGCTACATAAAAAAGCTTTTAAGAATTTACTATAATTTTTTAATTTAATAACATACTTTATAATATATGTATTTTTATATTTTCATATAAATCGAAGTTAATTATCTATTTTGAAAATTATATTAATTTTCCAATTAAATCATATTCTTTTACATCTGTAATTTTGCATTTAACAAAACTACCAACTTCAAGTATAGTATCTTCATTTTCAATATATACTCTTCCATCTATTTCAGGAGCATCCATATAACTTCTTCCAACGTAAAACTTTTTATTTTTTGTTATTCCCTCTACCATTACATCAATGGTGCTTCCTATTTTATTTTTTAGATTTTCACTAGATATTTTTTGTTGAAGCTCCATTATTTTTCTATATCTGCTTTTTTTAGTAGCTGGATGAACTTGATTTGGCATATAATAAGCTGAAGTGCCTTCTTCTCTTGAAAATGCAAATGCTCCTAATTTATCAAATCTTGCTTCTTCTAAAAATGTGTATAATTCTTCAAATTCTTCTTTAGTTTCCCCTGGGAATCCTACCATAACAGTAGTTCTTAATATTACGTTTGGAATCTCTTGTCTCAATTTCTTAATTAAATTTATGATTGTTTTTCCATTACTTTTTCTATTCATTCTTTTTAATACACCATCAGAAATATGTTGAATTGGAATATCAAAATAAGCACATATTTTTTTATTATTTTTTACTACTTGTATTAATTCATCTGTTATCGTTTCAGGATAAGCATATAAAAATCTAATCCACTTAATCTCTTTTATTGAGCATAACTTCTCTAATAATTCTGCAAGCATTGGCTTTCCATAGATATCTTCTCCGTATTTTGTTGTATCTTGTGCTGTTACAATAATTTCTTTATAGCCTTTTTTTGCTAAATCTTTTGCTTCTTCTAGAATATTCTCTATTGTTCTACTTTTTAATAATCCTCTTATTTTTGGAATTGCACAATATGCACAACAATTACTACACCCATCTGCTATTTTTAAATAAGCATAATTTTGTCCGGTTGTTATAACTCTATTTATATTCTCTTCAAATTCTGCACCTTTAATGTCTTTACTTTCTATTGTTCCTTTAATTATATTTTGCTTTACAAGCTTTTCAATTTGTTCCCATAATGTATCATAAGTTCCATATGGAATATATAAATCTACTTCAGGAAGTGCTTTTTTAAGCTCGCCTTCATAACGCTTTACTAAACATCCCATTGCAACAAGATACTTACATTTTCTATTTTTATATTCTGCCATTTCTAACAAAGTGTTTATAGCTTCTTCTTTTGCAGATTCTATAAATCCACAAGTATTTACTACAATCATATCTGCATCTTCTGGACTATTTACAATCTCATAATGATTTTGTTTAAATAAAGCTATCGTTTTTTCAGTATCTACTAAATTTTTATTACATCCTAGTGAAATAAATCCTACTTTCATTTTTACTACCCTTATTTTATTAATTATTTAAATACATTATAATTTACAGATTTTTTACTGTTTATTTTCTTTTATTGCTTCCGTATTTTTTTTATCTATATTTTTTTCTTCCATATTTTTATCTTCTGTATTTTTGTCTATATTTTTCTCTTCTGTATTTATTTCTTCTTTTTCTTCTACTTTTACTACATTTTCTAACAATTTTAGTCCATCTAATAATTTGTTATAAGTATTTTTATCAACTACTCTAATATCTCCACTCGCATATCTTTTTGCAATTCCCTTCATGTCTATTAGCTCATATCTATTTTGTGCATCTAATCCATTATCTAATGCATAAATCGGTGTGTAGTCAACTTTTGTTAAAGTTAATTTCTCATTCTCGCTATCAATAGTAATTTCTATATTTAAAACTAATTCTACTTTTGAAACCTCATTACTAATTGATGAAATGTAATTTCCTAAAGAATATGCAATAAATACATCTTCTCCTTCTTTATTTTTTCTTACTTCCATTGGTTGTATTGCTGCTGGGTGATTTCCTAAAATAACATCAGCTCCATTTTCTACTAAAAAGTCTGCTATTTTTCTTTGCTCATCGCTTACTTCAGTTGCATATGGTTCTCCCCAATGCATAATTACAAATATGAAATCTGCATTCTCTTTTGCATAATCTAATTCTTGTTTTGCTAACTTTTCACTATATATATTAATACTCTGTAATTCCTTTTTTGATTTTTTATTTTGGTTTTCAACTCCATAAGTATATGATAAAAATGCAATCTTTTTATCTTTAATAGTTTGAATATTTACAGTTTGTTCATCTAGCCTATCTCCTACAGTTGAAAATCCTAATTCTTGTAAGTAACTTTTAGTTTTTTTAATGCCGTCTATTCCATAGTCTAAACTGTGATTTGTTGTAATACTTACTAAATTTATTCCTGAATCTTTAACAGCTTGTCCAAATTCTTTTGGACTATTTCTATTTCCATAGCCAGAATATGTATTATCAGTAAAACTTGTTTCCATTGTACCTAGAACTATATCACTTTCTTTTACAAAATTAGTAATATTTTTAAACATATAATCAAACTGATAACTTTTGCTATCTTTTTGATATGCGTCAGAAAGCATTTCTTCTCCACATAAAATATCTCCTACTGCTGAAATACGAATAACTTCATTAGGAGTATTCATGGTATTTTCTTCTATACTTTGTGATGTCGCAACAAAAATATCTTCTATACTTTTTTCTAGTTCCATTCTTTGCTCAGCAAGTAACTTCCTATCTTGATAGTTACGATAGCAAATTACAGAAGAACAAATTGAAATAATAATTATTAACGGTATAGCTATTATAAAAAACTTTTTCAAACTAATTGCATCTACTACTTTATTCATACTCATTTTTCTTTGGCTTCTTCTTTTTCTTGACATTTGCAACCTCCATTTACTTCCTCACTTGGAAGAATTAATATATTTTTATAAAATATTTTTTTAGTTATACACTATAAATTTTAATTTATACTATTTTTTAAAAATAGAAGTAATTGCATTCCATATTCCAACAAATATACTTCCTATGATATCAATAATTGTTTTTATAATTGGATTTGAATTATAAAATTCAATTATCCAATTATGTGTAATTGGAAAGAACCATAAAGCTACACATATAAGAATAAGAATTAAAATAGAAATTATGAAATTTTTATAGTCTTTCCATGTCCATTTATATTTAATTTTATAACCTAATCGCTTTAAGTAATTTTCATAAGCATTTTGGTATTTTTGTTCATAATCTGCTTGCATATTTTTTTTAATTTCTTCTTGTGTTTTTCTATAATCTTCCTGCCTTCTTAAATATTCGTCTCTACTTTGTGTATATTGTTCCTGCTTTTGTTTGTTTGCAGAATAATTTGAATTATTATTTTTTGGGTGTGTTTCTTGCGTATTTGATTGACTTTGTTTTTTTAATTCTTCTTGCATTTTTAATTCCATCTGTCTTTTTCTTTCGATTTCCAATGTACTGTTATATTCTTTTCTTTTTATTTCATTACTTAAAACATCATATGCTTCATTTATTTCTTTCATTTTTTGTTCTGCATATTCTTTTTTGTCTTGTGTCCACAAATCCGGATGATATTTTTTTGCCAATACTTTATATGCTTTTTCTATAATTTCATTAGATGCATTTTCGCTTACTTCTAATATTTCATATAATGTTTTCATTTTTTCCCCCACTTTTATTATATTTTTTAGTATATCATTTTTTATTATAAAAGCATAGTATTTTTTTAAATCTTTTTATATTTCATAACTTAAATACCCTTGATTTATAGTAAAATTTAAAATACTATTTTAAGAAAAATAAAAAAGATTTTATAATGAATAGTATTTTTAAATAGGTTATGATATAATGTAACTGTTATTTAAAAATTATAGGAGTTGAATACATTGAAATTAACACAAGATGGTGAAGTTTTAGCGGAAAATAAAGTTTTAATTTTATATATTTTAAGTAAATTAAATGAACCTGTAACAAATGATAATTTGTTACAATTTGTCATTTCTGTAATGGATATGAATTATTTTTATTTTCAACAATTTTTGCTAGATTTATTAGAAAAAAATTATATTATTTCTTTTTCACAAGATGGAAAACAAGTTTATCAAATAACTGATGTTGGAAGAGAAGCCTTAAGCTTAACAAACGATATTCTTCCTGGCATTATTAAGTTAAAAGTAGATACTTCTTTTGGAAAAGAAATGAAAGAAATAAAAGACGAAGAAGCTATTACATCTGAGTATGTTCCTATCGGAAATGACAATTATACTGTTACTTGTAAAATAAATGAAAATAATAATTGCATTTTTGAAGTAAGTGTTTTTGCTGGTTCACGTGAAGAAGCAAAAAACATTGTAGATAATTGGAAAGAAAATGCTTATAGAATTTACCCTGAAATATTAAATTCATTAAATCATTAAACTTATTTGTTACTTAATAATTTTAAAAAAATCCTAGCATTTAAATCTGCTAGGATTTTTTCTTTGGACAAAACATAATATTTTCATCCTTTTGGCTCATCAGTGAATATTCTGATCTCTGCACAAGTCCAGCCACTTATGATATACCTCCTTTTTTTTCAGTATATCGTTTGCCTTTCTTTGCAGTTCTTCAAGAGAGTTTGCTCTTAAAACATCTCTTTCAGTTATCTCGGGAATTCTGCTAGATAAGAGCTCACCTATGTGGCAATCGCCCTCCTCTATCATCTGATGCAACTTAGTTTCATCAGGGAAAATTTCTTTTACCTCCCGCATAAAAGATTCTGGATATTGCATCATTCTTGAGCTTTTAGGCTCAAAAATATTTTCGCAATCTCCAATACTGCTTGAGCTAACCATATTATTTCCTCCTATCAAAAATTTTTACTATATGTTGCTTCATCTAATCATGTTGAAATAATAGGATGATATAAAATATAGTTAGTGAAAGTATATCATGTTTTTTATTAAGTTTCAACATTTTTCAATTTATTTATGTTCACTTTTTATAATATTGTATGCTCACACTTTTAGAATTATTGTCTAATATTGTCTGCCCCATACTACCATCTTGTCTGCTTTTTTACCACAGCATACACAAGTATCTGTTAGGTGTTCTTGTTTAAATGGAATACATCTAGATTTAGCACCTGTTAGCTCTCTTATTTTATCTTCGCAAGCTTCGTCTCCGCACCACATAGCTTTTATAAATCCTTGATTATTGTCCATATTATTCTTAAATTCATCTAAGTTAGTTGCTATTGTAGTTTTTTCTTCTAATCTCTTTTTACATTCTTCAAACATATTAGTTTGAATTGCTTCTAATAATTCACCTAATTTTGTAGATACTTCTTCTAATTTTACTTCTATCTTTTCTAAAGTATCCCTTCTTACTAGTACGCAAACACCATTTTCTAAATCTCTTGGTCCCATTTCTATACGAACTGGTACACCTCTCATTTCCCAATCATTGAATTTATATCCTGTTGAGTAACTATCTCTTAAATCTAGTTTTACTCTATAATTTTCTGCAAGCTCATTATACATTTCTTGTGCCTTTTCAGTTACACCTTCTTTATGTGCTGCTATTGGTACAATTACTACTTGAATTGGTGCTACTCTTGGTGGTAATTTTAAGCCTCTATTATCTCCATGTGCCATAATAACACCACCTATTAGTCTTGTACTACTACCCCATGAAGTTTGATAAGCATATTCCTCTTTTCCTTCTTTGTTTTGGAATTTTACTTCAAATGGCTTTGTAAAGTTTTGACCAAAGTAATGTGAAGTTGCTGATTGAAGTGCTCTTCCGTCATGCATCATTGTTTCTATTGTATAAGTATTTTCTGCACCCGCAAATTTTTCACTTGGTGTTTTTTCTCCTTTTACTACTGGAATTGCAAGTAAATCTTCTATAACTCTTTCATAAATTTCTAGCATTTGAATAGTTCTTTCTCTTGCTTCTTGTTCTGTACTATGTATTGTATGTCCTTCTTGCCATAAAAATTCTCTTGAACGTAAGAATGGTCTTGTTTCCTTTTCCCAACGAAGTACATTACACCATTGATTATATACCATTGGTAAATCTCTCCATGAGCTTAACCATTTTGAATATAGGTTAGAAAACATAGTTTCAGAAGTTGGCCTAATACATAGCCTTTCTTCTAATTCTTCTCCTCCACCTTGTGTTACCCATGCTACTTCTGGTGCAAACCCTTCAACATGGTCCTTTTCTTTTTGAAGTAAACTTTCTGGAATTAAAACTGGAAAGTATACATTTTCAACACCAGATTTTTTAAATAAATCATCCATATATTTTTGTATGTTTTCCCAAATTGCATAACCATAAGGTTTAATCGCAATACATCCTTTTGTGTCTGTATAATCTGCTAAATCTGCTTTTTTTACAATGTCTGTATACCATTTAGCGATGTCTTCTTCTATATTAGTAATTTCTTTTACAAATTCTTTATTATCTCCCATTTTCTTTATTTCCCTTCTTCATAGCCTAAATTTCAAGCTATATACATATATGTTTTTATATTACTATTATGTTTTTAATTTATATGTTAGTTTGCATCTTCTTCCCTTGCGGGCATTGGAGCCTCAATTTCTTCATTAACTTTACCAACATCATTTTCTGTATTAGCTGTACTTTCTATATTTTGTGTATCGTCTACTTTTTCATTTTCCTCTATAATGTCGTCAATAACAATTTGTTTATTTTCATCTAATTTATATCTAGGTAAATCTGGCAATTCTTCTAAATTACTTATACCAAAAATTCTAAAGAATTCATTTGTAACGCCATAAGTTCCAGGCTTTCCAGGTGCATCTAATTTACCTGTTTCTTCAATTAGGTTATAGTCTAATAATTTATAAATAGTTCCATCTGAATTAACACCACGAATAGTTTCTATTTCGGCTCTTGTAATACGTGGATTATATGCAATAATGGCTAGAGTTTCTAGTGCTGCTTGTGATAAATTTGGTTTGTTTCTTTTATCAATAATTGTATATAAATATTCATAATAATCTTGTTTTGTGCATAATTGATAAGCTTCACCTACATTAATTATTTGTAAGCCTCTTTCTGCTTTTTTATAATCTAACTTTAAGCTTTCTACTGCTTCTATAACTTCTGCAGAACTTAGTTCTAATGCAGACATAAGTTCATTTATTTTTACTTCTCTTCCTGCTGCAAAAAGTATAGCTTCTATAATTCCTTTTTTTTCGTTTAATTCCATTTCATTACCTTCATTTCTTATATTAGTACTTCCATATTCGTACTTTTATATTTAATATTTTTACCAAGTCAAATTTTATTTTTATATAATTTTTCATACTTATTATGCCATGTATTTAGCTTTATGTCAAGCAATATTGACATTGTTTTTTTTCTATGATAATATTTAAAAAAGTAAAGAGATTGGAGTGGGTTATATTATGGATGAAGATGAAAAAGAAGTAAATGAGCCAAAAAAAATAGAAGTTGTTACAGGTAATGGTGATTTAAATATTTCTCCTGTTTATGAGCATTTAGAAATAGAGAATCCTAAACCAAAGGAAAATAGAACTATTTTAGTTCCAGAAGTAAAAAAAGTTAAAAATAATGATGATAGTGATAACTCTACTTCTGAAGATGATACTACAGAAGAAAATAATGATTCTAATAATGAACAATAAAAGTATTAAAAAAGTATTCTAAACTGACTTTGTCAAGTAAAGTGTGTAATTTTTTTTAAAATTAAAATTTTTTATAAAATCAGTGATCAATTATCGTCACT
>CANRNR010000024.1 GCA_947632035.1 uncultured Clostridia bacterium
GATACAACTTTTGTAGAGAAAGTAGCGACAAAGATTATAACAATAGAAAAATAAGTGTGCGAGAAATTACAATTTATATAAATAATTAACCAAAACTATAGGGGTGACTTAAAATCACCCTGTTTTTTTATTGTCATCCCGCTAAAAGTTACACTTTTAGGCAGTTTTAGGAGAGCAGGTGCACTCTCTCTTCCTGCAATTTTTAAAATTTTAAAAAAATTTAAAAAATTTTTCGAAAAATTACCCATTTGCAAAAATAATTGTGTTCTTAATATATAGAAAAGCATAATATCTATAAAGAGATATTATAAGGGAGTTTAATTAATGAAAATTACCTTTTTAAGAACCAAAAAAGTAAATTATATGCAAATTTATTTGAAAGAGGAAGAATTAGAAAAAAATAATACAAAAGAAATTATAGAAGAATATAAAAAGAAAAAATACAACATAGCAATTTTTATAGCAGGAAAAGAGAATTATCCCGAAATTCTTAAAAAAATAATTACAAAACAACTGGAAGAAAAAAGAATAGTATGTTAACATCAAGTTTAAGCAATATCAGGCAGGAAGGGAATAATAAAATGAGAGTTGTAGGGTATTGTAGATTAAGTCGAGATGAAGATAAAGAAAATTACTCGAGTATAGAAGAACAAAAAATAATTATAAAAGATTATGCTTCTACTCGTAATTGGATCATAACAGATGACGACTTCTACATAGACGATAATGTTTCGGGATACACCTTTAACAGACCTGATTTTTCAAGAATGATTGAAAAAGTAAAAGGAGGTAAAATAGATGTAGTTATAGCAAAAGATTTATCAAGAATAGGCAGAAATAATGGAAAAGTGTTAGTTTTAATAGACGAATTTAAAAATATGCAAAAAAATTTAATATTAGTTTCTGAAATGGGTGGAACTTATGATGTTTTAAATGATAGAGATGATACTATTGGAATTACAACATGGTTTAACGAAAGGTATGTAAAAGATTGTTCAAGAAAAACAAGAGATCATATGTATTCTAAACAAAAATCTGGAAGACTAATCATGGGAAATTATTATGGATATATAAAAGATAAAGAGGATATAACAAAATTATATGTTGATGAAGATATAAGACCTGTTATAGAACTTATATTTAAATTATATACAGAAGAAGGTTTAGGCAGAAAAAAGATTTGTGACATTTTAAATAGCCAATATAACTATCCTACACCATCTGAATATTATCAAATAAAACATTTAGAAAGAGGGAGAATATATAAGCATCCAGTACAAAAATTATGGTCTACATACATGATTAGTAATATATTGAATAATGATGTATATTGTGGAAATTTAAGAACTCATAAGAAAAAAACAGTTTCAATTAGAGGAAGAGCAGTAAAACTTCCAGAGGAAGAACATTTTGTATTTGAAAAACATCATGAGGCAATTATATCAAAAGAAACTTTTAAGTTAGCACAAGAGATAAAGATGAGAAAGGCTACTACTAAATCTACTGCAGGGACAAGAAAAAGAAATTATATCTTTTCAGGATTTTGTAAATGTGGTGATTGTGGTTTTGGAGCATCTGGTATAACAATAACAAGAAAAAATTCTCAAAAAGGATATGAGTGTTCTCAATATAGAACTTATGGAAAAGCTAGGTGCAAATGTCATGAAATAAAAGAAATAGATATACTTATTCATTTAAAAGAATTCCTAAAGTTTACAAAAGAGCAGTATATGGAAGAAATTAAGAAAATAGAAATTGCAAATAAAACTACAAATCCAATAAATCAAAAAGAAAAGCTTAAACTAGAAATTGAAAACTTAAATAACGAATATAAAGTATTGATAAATCAAAAAATAAAAGATTTAAGTGTTAGTACAAATGATTATCAAAAAAGTATAATTGAAAATACATATAAAGAATTAGAAAAATGCAAAACAGATAGAATAGAGAAGCTTCAAAAAATGTTAGGACAAGAAATAGAAGATTCTGAAAAGGAAAAGGTAAAAGAATTAAAAACAGCCATAGAGTATTTTGATGAAATAATTTTATCAGATGAGCCTAATAGATACATTTTAGAGTGTTTAATTGATAAAATATGGATTTATCATGACAAAAGCATAAAATTTGAATTAAAACCAGACATAGCAAAGTTACTCGAATAAAATAACTTTCAAGAGTCCTTAAAAAGCTTGAAAAATAATAACAAGTATAGTAAAATTATTATAGTTTAAAATATTATAAAACAAAGGAGGGAAAAGCGTGAAAAAAGAAATACCAAAAAAAATAAATGAGATATTAAATGAATTTATTGATGGAGTAAATAAAATATTAGGAAATAGAGTAAAAAAAATAATTCTTTATGGCTCATATGCAAGACGGAGATTTTAATGAAAGTTCCGATATAGATATTATGATTTTAACAGACCTTTCTGATGATGAAATAGTTGAGTATAGAAATAAAATATGGGATTATGCTTATGATATTGAAAGTGATAATAATTTTGATATTGATTTATCACCTTTAGTAAAAAATATAGATAAGTTTAATTATTGGTTAGAAGCGTTACCTTTTTATATGAACGTACAAAAGGAAGGAGTGGTACTTAGTGAGTCCTAAAATATCAAAGGAACTAGCAAATCATAGGCTAGACCAAGCAAAAGAAGATTTATTAGCAAGTAAAACATTATATGAAGCAAAATTATATAAATCTGCAAATAATAGGGCATATTATGCAATATTTCATGCAATCAAATCAGTACTAGCATTAGAACCTATTGATTTTAAAAGACATAAAGATGTACAAGCATACTTCAATAAGAACTATGTTAACACAGAAATTTTTCCTCGAAATATAGGTAAAAGAATTGTAAAGGCAAGCCAAGTTAGAGAAGACTCAGACTATGATGATGAGTTCGTTGTTAAACCAGAAGATACTAAGGTACAAATAGAAACAGCAGAAGAATTAATAAAACTTGTAGATGAATATTTAAATCAAAATTAAAATAAAAAATCCCCAAATTTTAAGACCTTACCCCCGTATGCACAACAGAAATTATAGCATTTGCAAAAGCAAATACATATTTTGAAAGGCTAAATGCTAGTTTGCTAGGTTTAAGTGTAGATAGCAACGCTTCACATGAAGTATGGTAAAAGTTACCAACAAAAAAGACAAGCAATCACCTGTAATTAAAGATATTAAAAATATGAAGATTTGTTGAAAATTGTTAGTAATGGTGATATAATAATTGATGCAAAAGTGAAATTTGTTTAAAAATCTATTTTGGTCATGGTAGATTGAACCCTTTTGCTCTAGCAAATCTTATTATTATAAGAAGGGAATGAAATATAATGAAAGAATTTATTTTGGTGCATTTAGTAAAAGATCCAGAGCAAAACCTTAGTCTAGAAGCTAGGATTATTCCCACTTTAGACATTAAGTCTGTCGAAGCACGGGTAAAAAAGTTTAATTACAGTGACTTATCTGAGGAACAAAAAGATCAAATCCAAGGATTAGTATTGAAAGCAGAAATTGGAGGAAGTTTTATAGCCTATCTTGATGAATATGGAAATATGCAACATGATTGGACCTTAGAATCCCCCGCTGCTATCTATAAAAGGATGTACGAGGAGTAAGCAATTTTTTTACATGACCAGCAAAGAAGATGTCTATTAGACATCTTTTTTGCTAGCAGAAGTTATAAATCTATAATGACTTTGTATAATGTATAAATTTTATAAATAAAAATATAATACTATTAATAGATAAATTTAACATTTTACTTGACAAAATCAAGATTTAAATGTTATACTATCTATAGTAGATCGTACCTCGGATAACCTACGGGCCCGGGGTCATTTTTTACATTACAGGAGGTAAATATTGGAAAAAATATTCAAAACAATAGATGAACAAATAGAAATATTAAAGTCTAGGAGTATTATTATAGATGACTATGAAAAAGTATATAAGCTCTTATCTAAAAATAATTATTACTATTTAATTAATGGATACAAAAATTTATTTATTGATAATACAAGTAAAGAAGAAAAATATATTAAAAATACAAGATTAGAAGAGATATATGCTCTATATCAATTTGATAAAAATATAAAAATTAATTTTTTAAAATACTTACTGCTAATTGAAAATGAAATTGATACTTATATTGCATATGAATTTTCAAAATCATATGGACATAAAGATTATTTAGTTCTTAAAAATTTTAATAATTCTAATTATAAAAAATCCCTTATTGAAAAATTTATAAAAGATGTTAATTTAGAAATTGAATATCAATATAAAAATTCTAACGAAATGATTATGCACTATTTAGATAACTATAAGTATATTCCTTTATGGGTGTTAGTTAGAGTATTATCATTTGGGAAAATTTCAAAATTTTTTAGTTTAATGAAACCAAAAGAGCAAAATGCAATCAGTAGAAAATATAATTTAAGAATACATGAATTTATAATAATATTACATAATTTAACATTAATCAGAAATGTTTGTGCGCATGATGAAAAGCTATATGATATAAAAATGAAAAATAGAATTTCATCTACTATTTATCATAAAAAACTTAAGATTGAAAATAAGAAAGGTAATTATCAATATGCTACAAGAGATTTATTTTCAATAGTTATTGCTTTGAAATTATTATTGGAAAAGGAACAATTTAGAGCATTTTATACTGAATTGATAGAAAGTATTAATACATTAGAAAAAGAACTAAAAACAATATCGATTGATAATGTTTTGTATAAAATGGGATTTCCTAAAAATTATAAAAAAATGTTAAAATTGTAATGAAAAAATTCAACTGTGATAGAGTAAAATTTATTCTATTATTTCAAAATTCAATAAAAAATTTATCTCTCGGAGAGCAAAAAAGGTTTTAGGAGATTTTTTCCTAAACAGCAAAAAGGGTGTCAAAACACCAAGCTGGCGAATATTGGGCATTAAAAAATACCCACTATTCGTTTTCTTTTTTTATACCCTTTTTTCTTTATTTGTCCCCATTTTGATTAAAGTAAAAAAATCTGTGTTAATTTATTAATAATTTAAGAATAAAAAGAGTTATTTTTCTAATTAAATTTTAATAAAATTTACGAAGGTGAGTAAATGTGAATAAAAATAACACAGATAAAAAAGAGCAAGTTTTTTGTATATTTAATAATGATAAAGAAGATATAAATATACAAATAGAAAAAAGCTTTATTGCATATTTAAAAGATTCAATTATAGATAATAAAAAAGATTGCTGATTTTAATAAATAACGTTATAATTATTCTAGCAGGTGATTGCTAGGATATAGGAGGTGCAAATGAATTTTAGCAATCAAATTATGAATAATAAAATATTTAAAGTAGGAATATATATACGTTTATCTCGCGAAGATGGAGACAAATTAGAAAGTGATAGTATTTCCAATCAAAGAGATATTTTGCAAAGATATATAAAAGAAAATAGACTTATTCTTGTAGATGAATACAAAGATGATGGAATATCTGGCACAACATTTGATAGACCTGATTTTAATAGAATGATAGATGATATTGAAAACAAAAAAATCAATATGGTAATTACCAAAGATTTATCAAGACTTGGAAGGGATTATATAAAAACAGGTTATTACATAGAAAACTATTTTCCAGAAAAAAGTGTTAGATATGTTTCAATATTAGATGGAATAGATACATTTTTAGAAAGCAATAATAATGATGTAACACCTTTTAAAGCAATTATTAATGATATGTATGCAAAGGATATTTCTAAAAAGATAAAAGGAGTATTAAGAGAAAAAGAATTAAAAGGAGAATATTTAGGAAGTATTGCTCCATATGGTTATAAAAAAAGTACTACTCCAAAAAATAGATTAGAAATCGATAAAAATGTATCTTATGTTGTAGAAAAGATTTTTGAACTATATTTACAAGGAAATGGACTGCAGAAAATATCGAATATTTTAGATAAAGAAAAAATTGATCCTCCAAGTAAATACTTTAATTTGAAGCATCAGAGAACAACATGGAGTCCTAAAACAATAAGAGCAATGCTTGTAAATGAAGTGTATATTGGAAATACTGTACAAAATAAATGTGTTTCAGTTTCATATAAAGTAAAAAAGCGAAAACCTAAAAATGAAAGTGAATATATAAGAGTAGAAAATACACATGATGCAATTATTTCAAAAGAGGACTTTTTAAAAGCACAAGAAATTTTAAAAAGTAAAAAAAGCCTATCAACACCAAAACATGATGAATTACTAAAAGGACTAATTTTTTGCCATAATTGCGGTAGACAACTTAGAATCTGTTATCGAGGAAAAAACAAAAAAATAGGTTATATAGATTGCAGCTTAGCAAGAGGAAAAGACAAAAAATGCAAAACATGTAACTATAATTACAATCAATTTGAAAATAAAGTGCTTGATAATATAAGAAATATAGTTAATACCTTTTGCGACAAAAATGCTTTAAAATTAATATATGAAAAAAATAAAGATAGTTATAATCAGCTTATTAAAAAAGAAAAACAAAAAATATTAACTATAGAAAACAAAATACAAGATATATCAAAAAAACTAGATAAAATGTATATGGATAACTTAAATGGAATTATAACAGATAATGACTATTTTAGATATTCAAGAGATTTTATTAAGCAGCGAGAAAAACTTGAAAATAACTGCAAAGACATACAAGATAAAATAAAGATATTACAAAATAAAATTCAAATCAATCAAGATAAAGAAAAAACAAATCAAGTAATTGAAGAATTTTTAAAGTTTGAAAATCCAAGTAAAAAAGTATTATTTGAATTAATAGATAGAATAGAACTAGATGAGTTTAAAAACATATACATATACTTTAATTTTTCAGAATTAAATATTGTAAAAGAAGGGTTAAGTAATATAAATTTTATAGAAAGTGCATAGTTAAAATTATATTGGTAACTTTAGTAATTCTTCACACCTAGCGTGGATTTATGATATTTATTTAAAAACAGGTATAAAAATTCCATTTCCAATTATTGCAGATAGAAATGGGCAAATTGCAAGGAAATATGGGATGATTTCAAGTGACATAAGCAATACAGAAACAGTTAGAAATGTATTTATAATAGATGATAAAGGAATAATAAGACTTATTTTGATTTATCCTATGAATGTAGGAAGATGCATTCCAGAAATATTAAGAGCATTAACTGCATTGCAAGTGGCTGACAGCAACAAAGCTTCAACACCTGCCAATTGGGTTCCCTGTGAGCCAGTAATACTTACTTCTCCACAAACATTTGCAGAATTAGAAGCACGAAGCAGAGAAGTGGAGAAAAATAAAAATGGAATGTCATGGTATTTAAGCTTTAAACAGCCAAAGGATTGCAAAGTGATGGAAAATAGAGAGAGTAAACAATTAAAAGAAGGAGAAGAAAAAAGCGATATCACTTGAAAAAAACATATAAATATAGTAAAATAGATGTGGTTAAAAAATACAATAAAGTAAAAAGCTATTAACAAGAAAATAATATAATAAATAAAGTGTATAAAAACTACTATTAAAGTTTATAATTTACATGATAAAAAAGGGGGAAATATATATAATGGGAAAAGTATTAATTGGTGGAGCATGGCCTTATGCAAATAGGTCATTACATTTAGGACACTTAGCTGCTTTAATATCAGGAGATGTATTAGCAAGGTATCATAGACAAATAGGTGATGATGTAATTTATGTATCTGGTACAGATTGCCATGGTACACCTATTACAGAAAGAGCAAAAAAGGAGAAAATAAGTCCAAAGGAAATAGCAGAAAAATATCATAAAGAATTTTCAGAAGTTTTTAATAAAATGAACTTCTCATATGATTTATATAGCAAAACCGAAGATGATTATCATAAGCAAAAAGTACAAGAAATCTTTAGAAAGATTTATGATAATGGTTATATATATGAAAAAATAGATGATGATAATTTTTGTGAAAAGTGTAATAAGTTTGTTGCAGATAGAGAATTAAAATTAATTTGCCCTAGATGTGGTCTTGAAACTAAAGGTGATCAATGTGATTGTGGATATGTTCCAACAAAAGAAGATTTAAAAAATGCAGTATGTACAGAATGTGGCTCTAAAGTTGTAACAAGACCAAATAAAAATTTATATATTGCTTTATCAAAATTGCAACAAGAAATAGAAAAATATGTAAAAATAAATGAAAGAAACTGGAGAAAAAATACAATAAATGAAACTAATAAGTATCTAGCAGAAGGATTAAGAGATAGAGCTGTTACTAGAAACTTAGATTGGGGAGTAGATATACCAGTTGATGGATTTGAAGATAAAAAAATGTATGTATGGATAGATGCAGTTTTAGGCTATCTAACAATGACGATGAAGGTATGCGAAGAAAATGGATGGGATTGGAGACAATGGTGGAGTGAAGGCGACAATAAAATTTACATGGTACATGGAAAGGATAATATTACATTCCATACAATAATATTACCAGGATTACTTATGGGATTTGATAAGAGCCTTAAAGCCCCAGATAGAATTGTATCAACAGAATATTTGAACTTTAATGAACAAAAATTTTCAAAAAGCAAAGGAATAGGATTAACTATTTTAGAAGCATTAGAAAGATATAATGTAGATACATTAAGATTTCATTTATTAAGAAATGGCCCTGAAAGTAAAGATACTAACTTTACAGAAGAAGATTATATAATGACTCATAATGAAATTACAAATAAACTAGGTAACTTTATTAATAGAACATTGAAGTTTAAAGGATTAACTACTATACCATGTTCTAAAATGAATGAAGAAGTTGAAAATGAAATAAAGAAAAAATATAATGAAATTTCATCATTAATTGAAAATATTGAATTTAGAAATGCAACTTTGAAAATAGTAGAATTACTTGATTATGCAAATAAATATTATGATGACCAAAAGCCATGGGTTCAATATAAAGAAAATCTAGAAGAATTTAATAATACAATGTATACATGTGCTACAATAATTGCAAACCTTTCAAATTTAATTGAACCATTTATGCCAGATGCAGCACATAAAATAGCAGGATATTTAAAAATTGATAAAAATGAATGGAAACCAATTTCTATTACTGAAGATATTAATTTAGAAAATATAGAACCATTATTTGAAAGATTATAATAATTAGAAAATAAGCTGATACATAAAATATCAGCTTATCTTTTTTTCTAAAAAGGTTGTAAGTAGTAAAAAAATATGATACATTATGTTTAAAATTGTTGTAAAAAAGTTGGAATAGAAATGAAAGAAAAATACATAGAATTAAAAAATAAATTTTTGGAAAAGCTTAGAAAAGATACTGTTAGTTATTATATTATAATATTATTAGTAGCATTGTTTGTGTGTACACCATTATTTACGAATAGATTTATTCAAACAGATGACGGTACAGCACATTTTTCTAGGAATTATGCTACAATTCAAGGACTAAAAAATGGTGAATTATTATCAGCAATTGTACCTAATTTTTGTGGGGGATTTGGCTATTCTTGGAATTTATTTTATCCTCCATTAAGTACATACCTAAATGCAATTTTTTATCTAATATTTTCTAATTATATACTTTCTATGAAATGTTTAATTGTGTTTTCGGTTATTTTTGCTGGTATATTTATGTTCAAATTTATACAGAATGTTACTAAGAATCAAAATACATCTCTAATTGTATCAGTTTTATATATGACATCAATATATTTTATAGCTGATATATATGTAAGATTAGCAATTGGAGAAATAATGACTTATATATTTTTGCCATTATTATTTTGGGGATTATACAGCATTTTTTATGAAAAGGGTAAGAAAAATTACTTACTAACCATTGGGGCAGTAGGAGTTTTATTATCACATAATATTAGTAGCTTGATTACTGCATTATTATCGATTATTTTAATTTTAATTCATTGGAAAAAATTATTTAAAAATGAAGATAGTATTCAAATATGGAAAAATTTACTTGTAAATGCTGTTTTTATTATTTTAATTGTTTTATTCTTTATGATGCCATTATTAGAACACAAATTAGGTGCAGAATATATTGCAATGACAAAAGATGGAATGGCAACAAAAGAATTTGTAGTAAATTCCACAATAGACTTAAACCAACTATCAAAAGCGTTAGGAATAATAATTTTAATATCATTATTATTTACACCAAGTTGTTATAGAAAAATAGATAAGAGTAAAAGATGCTTATATTTTAGTACTTTAATTTTAGGCATTATAACTGCTTTTATATCAACAAAGTGGTTTCCTTGGAATAGTATGCCAGAGTTATTTTTGTCAATACAATTTCCTTGGAGAATATTATTGTTTTCAACATTTTTCTTGAGTATAATAGCAGGAATTAATATTAGTATATTTTTTGTAAATAATAACTTATTCAAATTATTTATTGTAATATTAATATCTATTATATGTAGTCAAATGTGTATAAATAAAGTTGTTGATACAAATTTTATTTTTGACTTATCATATTTATATGAAACAGATGAAATAGAAAATATATATGTATTTAGCCAACAATGTGCAAACTATGAGTATTTACCAGTAAAAGCAAGAACTCCATATATACAAAGTAGAAAAGATAATGTTGTAGTTTTATTAGGAGATGCAAAGATAAGTAACGAGAAAAAAGATGGAACCAATATGCAATTTGATATAGAAAACAATAAAAGCGAAAGTATATTAGAATTACCATATATATATTATTTAGGATATAATATAAAATTAAATGAAAAAGAAATTAGATATCAAGAATCAGACAATGGCTTTATTAGCATTACGATTCCAAAAGAAAATAGTGGTACAATACAATTAAAATATACAGGAACTATGCTAACGAAGATATCTATTGCAATATCTATAATTGGAACTATTGGATTTATAATATACATTATAAACCAACGAAAAAAGGAAAAAATTTATTAATTTCAAATTAAATTTATAAAATTTTGAAAAATAGCCATAATAATAATGAAAAATTACTATTATGGCTATTTAATTTAAAATTATTTACATTAAAAGTTATTTACACTCTAAATTTTGTAAACTTTTAAATTAGAAAGCCCTAAAATTTAAAATTAGAGAAAGGAATGAATTTGTATGGATAAAAGTCAAAAAATAAATTGTACAGTAACAAGCTGTAAACACAACAACCCACAATATCAACAATGCAAACTAGAACAAATAATAGTAACACCAATTATTGGATGTGAAACAAAAGAACCTGATGAATCAATGTGCAGTAGTTATAAATATGAAAATAATAATGAGCAATAATGAAACACTAAGAAAATGCAAAAAAACGATTGAAGTTACGTAAAAAATATTATATAATTTATGCATGATAATATATATTATCATTAAACTTTACATTGTAAAGTTTAAAACACACTATAATAATTGAAAGGAATTGATTCTGATGAAAAAGACATTTGTTCTTCGGCTAAATTCTTTACTTTCATCTGTAGACAGTACTCTACGGTTTGGCTCTGATAACGAAATAGTTATCCCGATGGCAGTAATTGATCAGCTTCATAACTACCAAGGTAAGCCTGAAAAAAAGAAGATTGCCAGTAAAATATTAGAGTATTTGGAGACATTTGACATCAAACTTATGTGCTCCCAGCAGGGAGTAATGCAACAAAACGGAAGTACCTTAAGAATCGTTCAGAACTATCATGCAATCGAAGTAAAGATGAATGATATTTCTGAAGCAGACAAAAGGATTTTCCAAGTATGTCTTGGACTTATGCAGGAGAATCCACAGCAGAAAGTTATACTAGTCTCAAAGAATCCAGTTACTAGGATTAAGGCTAGAACACTTGGAATTACTGCAGAAGATTTCAAAGATGATTTGTTTCCACTTTCAAAAGACCAATATTCTGGAAGAGCAGAAGTCAATGTGTTTAAAAGCGACATAGATGCTTTTTACAATGACAAAAGCTTACCCATAACAAAGGTTATCGAAAGTGAGAAAATCCAATGGACTCACAACATGTTTGTTATAATGCGAAGTGTAGATTCTAATCAATCTGCTTTAGCGCGTTATGATGGAAACAAACTGGTTCCTTTGCGATTTAATGCGGAAAATTATCCGTATAAAATTACAGCAAAAAACGTGGGGCAAAAGATGCTGATGGAATGTCTTATGCAAGACTCAAAAACAGCACCTTTAGTAATTGCTAAAGGAAGTGCTGGCACTAGTAAAACGTATTGTTCTTTGGCTGTTGCACTTAAAGGAATTGACGATGAAGTATACAAAAAAATACTTGTTGCAACTCCTTCAGAAACAGTTGGAAACGAGCGCTTAGGCTTTTTACCTGGGGACATTATAAGCAAAGTATCTCCGTATCTTGGTGGTATAAAGGACAATCTTGCTATTCTTTTAGATAGCAATGAAAAGAAATCAAACCATGGGGAGATGACAGAAAACGGCGAATACTATTTTGAAAAAGGTCTTATAGAAATTCAGCCAATAGGCTTCTTACGTGGTAGAACAATTGTAAATTCTATCTTCATAATTGATGAAACACAAAACATCGATCCAGGAGATATCAAGTCAATTGTAACACGTGCAGCAGAAGGCTCAAAGTTCATCTTTTTAGGTGATCCTACTCAAGTTGATAATCCAAAGCTTAACGAAAGGTACAACGGATTAGTCTATTTGTCAGAAAAAATGAAAGGTAATCCTTTATGCTGGCAAATTACACTTGAAAGTGACGAATCGGTAAGAAGTGAACTTAGCACAATTGCAAGTAGAATATTATAGTTTAAATTGCATAAAAGGAGAGGCAATATTATGCCTCTCCTTTTGCATAAAATATTAAGAATCAATATATTGACTTTTATAAAATTTAGCAATAAAATGATAAAAAAAGTTAAAGGAGTGATTTATTTATGCCATTAGTAACAACCAAAGATATGTTTGAAAAATCAATGAAAGAGCATTTTGCAATAGGAGCATTTAATGTAAATAATATGGAGATAATACAAGCAATCGTAGATGCTGCAGCAGAAGAAAATTCACCAGTTATTCTTCAAGCATCTTCAAGTGCAATTAAATATGCAAGAATTAATTATTTAAGAAAGATGGTAGAAGCAGCAATAGAAGAACATGATATTCCAGTAGCACTTCACCTAGATCATGGACCAGATTTTGAAACCTGCAAAATGTGTATAGATAACGGATTTTCATCTGTTATGATAGATGGTTCAAAATACGATTTTGAAGAAAATGTAGAACTTACAAAAAAAGTAGTAGAATATGCACATAGTAGAGGAGTAGTAGTAGAGGCAGAACTTGGAAAACTAGCAGGAATAGAAGATGATGTAAATGTATCAGAACAAGATAGTATGTATACAGATCCAGCACAAGCACAAGAATTTGTAGAAAGAACAAACTGTGATTCTTTAGCAATAGCCATTGGAACAAGCCATGGAGCATACAAATTTAAAGGAGAAGCAAAATTAAGATTTGATATTTTACAAAAAGTAAAAGAAAAATTACCAAATACACCAATAGTATTACATGGTGCTTCAACAGTTATTCCAGAATTAGTAGAAATGTGTAATCAGTATGGTGGTAACATTCCAGGTGCTAAAGGTGTACCAGATGAAATGCTTCACGAAGCAAGCTTAAAAGGTGTTTCTAAAATAAATGTAGATACAGATTTACGTTTAGCAATGACTGGAGCAATTAGAAAAGTATTTACAGAAGATCCATCAGCATTTGACCCTAGAAAATATTTAACACCTGCAAGAGATTTAGTAAAGGCAACCGTACAACATAAAATAAGAGATGTATTTGGTTCAAGCAATAGAGCATAAAATAACTTAAATTTTTTTACCAAACTCTTTTTGGATGCGCATTTGTGCATCCTTTTTTGCTATATCTTCACGTTTATCATATAGCTTTTTACCTTTTCCAATTCCAAGTTCAAGCTTGATAAAATTACCAGAAAAATATAAACTCATAGGAACTAGGGTATAGCCCTTTTGTTTTACTAAACCAACTAACTTATTTATTTCATTTTTATTAAGTAAAAGTTTTCTATCTCTTAAAGGGTCTTTATTAAAAATATTACCCTGCTCATAAGGGCTAATATGCATACCATATATAAAAGCTTCACCATTTTTTATATTAGCGTAGCTATCTTTTAAATTAACTTTTCCATTACGGATAGACTTAATTTCAGTACCAGTAAGAACAATTCCCGCTTCAATAGTATCAGTAATAGTATAATTATGTTTTGCTACTGGATTTGTAGCAACAATTTTCTTAGTCATATGTAAATCTCCTTATAAAATTTTTATATATTGATTTAAGTTTTGTATAATAAGAAACTAAAATGTTTATCTCATTAATTATAATTTATATGATATAAATATTATAACATGTGTGTCAAGTAAAACACACATGTTACAATATAGTAATTTATTCATTATCATCATCATCGTTATGATGATATGTTGTTACATTATTATTTTGTTTTGCATAGTAAAGTACTAATGCAACAATTATAACACCAACGATTGCAAGAATTGTCCATGTCCATACAGTATCAGAAATGTTAGAAAACATTCCGCCCTCAGCACTTGTTCTTGTTGCAGTATAACCACCATTGTTACCATTTGTATCCATAGTACCTATTGCTCCTACTGTATCATTTTGATTCATAGCATTTTGGTCATTAGAATTATTATTTTGTCCATTATTATTAGAATTTTGTACATCATTACTCATATTGTTAGCAGTACCTTCAATACCATTAATACCGCTTCTTATACCATTTGCAACGCCTTTACCAGCATCTTCAATTACATTTTCAGCACCACCAACAAAATCTCTAACGCCATTTACTACATTGGAACCAGTATTATTATTTGTAGCTGCAAAAACATAAGAAAATGTAAAGAATGAAATAATAGTTAATAAAGTAGCAACAACTAAGAATTTCTTTTCCATATGATAAGAACCTCCTTTTTGAAAAATTGAGTTTAAATTTGCTCAATATTATTATTATTTTTTTGTCATAAAATATACAGATAAAAAGTGGAAAAGAAAAATACATTTTATAAAATAAAAACAATATAGATAATGAAATAATTAAAATAAAAAGAAAAAGATGACATTTTTGTCATCTTTTTGAAAAATTTTAATTAAATTTTTTAAATCAAATCTATTTTATATTTTAACCTCTTAAACGTATTAAAATTGCAATAGCAAGTAAAATTATAACAACTCCAACTGTAATTAATAAAATATTAATAATATTTGAAACACTTAATCCATCTTGTGGAGCAGAAGAAAAAGCACCAGGATTTAAAGTTTCAGAATCACTAGGAGTAGAAGGAGTATCAAATAATGTATTGTCGGTAATATCATTTTCAGCTGAAGTATTTGCATCATCATTTGTACTATCCGTATTATTATCTACTATATTTTGATTTTCAACATCTTGACTTTGATCAGTAGGATTATTGCTTGTACCTGGTAAATCTAAATCTATATTAGTTGCATATACATAAGTAATAAAAAAGCTAAATATAACTAATAAAATAAATATAATTTTAAAAACTTTTCGAGTCATAATTACCTCCTTGAAACGAAATATATTTTTATAATTTACGATATAATAATACACAATTGAAAGAAAAAAGTCTAGATATTTATGAGATATTTTTTAAAAAATTCTTTTACAATAAAAAACTACACTACTATTTTTAAGTAGTGTAGCCAAAAGAAAATATTGCCCATTTTTAGTTTAAGGTTTTTGCTTTATTATTCGATTCTTCTTAAAAATTTGAGACTTAGTCCGTGCTCTTTTACTCGCTTAACAGATACAATTACCTTATCATTATTATATAACGGAAAAGGTATTGAAGCTTTATCAACAAGTCCTGATACGAGGGGAGAAATTTCAATAAAATAACCAACCTCTCCTTTATCTTGCCGATAAAAGTTATCAGAAACACGACCAGTTACGACATCTCCAACTTGGTAATTTTGCAAGCCATCCGTACATAAAGCTTTAATAGATGCACTTATGAAATGAGTATTATCATCTTTTGATATAATTTTCACTTCAATAGTATCACCATAGTGGTATAAATCACGTACATCCATAATATGAGAATTTGAAATTTCAACATGATTTATGCCAATTGTTAAAATTTTCTTATACTTTAAAAATATAGTGCTTTTAGTCATGGAGTATATTGGCAAAGTAAGTACATCTCCAATCGAAATGCTATTATATAGGTCAAGCTGTGCAAGTTTAAGAGATAATTTTTTGGTACCAGTTTCTGATGAAATCACATGAAAAGGAATATGACTGCAGCTGAAAAGTGAAGATATATATCCTTGCATATTTCTTAAAGGAGAGATAGATAACTCATCCTTTTCGACAATACCATATTCAGGATTTTCTAATTGATTTTCACTTTCGAGCAAAACAGTTAGTTCTTCTGAAAAAGTATCCCACCGGAAAGCAGTTCCATAAACTATTTTCTTTTCATCCGATTCTGAAAGTTGCGAGAGTTCTTCTTTTTTTTCATCTTTTTTCTTATGATTGATTAAAAAGCCTAATTTTTTCTTTTGTCTACTATTCATTTTGTATCTCCTTTTTGGGCAATTTTCTTTTTGTATAGAGAAAAGTCTCTCTATTTAAGATTAACATAAAATCGAAAAATAGTCAAGAAATGAATAATATTAAGGCATTGACTTTTTTTAAATATATTGTTATAACTTAAATAGAATAATAGAAAGGGTGAAAATTATGGTAGAAGAATTATATCAAAATATAGGAGGAGACTATCAGAAAGCAATATCAAGAATGCAAGACGATGAAAGAATAAAAAAATATTTACGTTTCTTTTTAGCAGATGAATCGTATAAACAATTAGAAGATGCTATTGAAGCTGGCGATTGTGATTCAGCTTTTAGAGGAGCACATACTTTAAAAGGAGTAAGTCAAAACATGGCATTTGCATCTCTTAGTAAAATAGTAGAACAAATTACTGAAGAATTAAGAGCAAAAGATTTTGAAACAGCAAAAGAAACTTTTAAAACAGTAGCAGAAGAATATAAAAAAGTGATAGATGAAATTAATCGTGTTATATAAATAGAAAGGATAATATATATGGAAGAAAGAGATACACTACTTATTGCAGATGATGTAATGATTAACAGAGAAATGCTAAAAGACATATTTGAAGGAAAATATAAAATTTTAGAGGCAGCTAATGGAGAAGAAGCTATTGAATTATTAGAAAATAATAAAGATAAAATTGCTTTATTATTTCTTGACTTAGTTATGCCTAAAAAAACAGGATTAGATGTAATGCACTATATGTCATTAAATGATATGATAAATATCATTCCTGTTATTATGATTACAGGTGAAGCGACTGTTGAAAGTGATGTAAGAGCTTATGAGCTTGGTGCAGCTGATATTATATATAAGCCATTTGAACCAGAAGTAGTTATACGAAGAGCCAAGAACATAATAGAACTATATCAACACAGAATATCTATAGAAAATGAATTAGAGCTTAGAACAAAGGAATTATATGAAAGTAAGAAGAAATTAGAAGAAAACAATAATTTCTTAGTTAATGCATTAAGCTCAGTTGTTGAATTTAGAAGTTTGGAATCAGGAGAACATATACAAAGAGTAAAAAGTTTTACGAGAATAATGTTAAAACATTGGAGAGCATTATATGGTCAAAGACAATTTAAAGATGAACAAATAGAATTAATAGTTGATGCTTCAGCATTACACGATATAGGGAAAATAGCAATCCCAGATGTTATTCTTTTAAAACCTGGAAGGTTAACAGATGAAGAATATGCAGAAATGAAAAAACATACTATATATGGTTGCTTAATGTTAGAAAAATTTAAACAAGATGAAAATGAATTTTATCGTTATTGCTATGATATTTGTAGATATCATCATGAAAGATATGATGGAAGAGGATATCCTGATGGCTTAAAAGGTGAAAAAATTCCAGTTTGGGCACAAATTGTATCAATTGTAGATGTATTTGATGCACTTATAAATAAAAGAGTTTATAAAGATTCTTTTTCTATAGATGAAGCTTTTGCAATGATACATAATGGAGAATGTGGATGCTTTTCTCCAAAATTATTGGATTGCTTTGATGATGCAAAAGAAGATTTGACTATTGAAAGTAAAAAATTGGCACAAAAAGAATGAAAGCTTTGAATTAAATATTGTATTAGTTTATTGATTAGGTTAAGCATAGAATTTTAAGGAGCATAATATGAGAAAATTAAATTTAATTGTAGTATTTAATACTGATTTAGAAAAGGTTCTTTTTTGCATTAGAGCAAAAGAACCATATAAAGGACTATATAATTTTGTAGGTGGTAAAGTAGAAGATGGTGAAACCAATGATGAAGCTGCCTACAGAGAATTATTTGAAGAAACAGGTATATCTAATGAAGATATCAAATTAGATCATTTCATGGATTTAAATTATTTTAAATATGAAAATAATCTACAAGTTTATTACGGAATTTTAAAACATGAAGTAAATTTGGTGGAAGAAAAAAATAAATTAGAATGGGTAACTATAAATGATGAATTATTAGACAATTCCAAATTTGCAGGAAACTACAATATACCTCATATTATAAGACAAATAAAAGTATATTTAAAAAATGGAACAGGAATTGACAAGTATTAAAAAACATATAAAAATATGTTATAATAAAAAAAAATATTTTAGTTTTGTAAGGAGAAAAAATGGAAGAAACAATAAAAAAAGAAAATGGTACTTGGAGTTTTATAAACAATAAATGGATAAATACTAATACAGGAACAGAATATAATGAAGATGGGTTTAATTATGATGGATTTGACCGAGATGGGTTTAATTATGATGGATTTGATAAATTTGGATATGACAAAAGAAAGTTCAATAGACAAGGGATAAATAAAAATACTGGAACTAAATATGATATGTTTGGTTATGATAAAGATGGCTATGATAAAAAAGGATTTTTTTATCAAACTAAAATTAATAGAAATACAGGAACAAAATTTGATACAGATGGATATGATATAAATGGCTATGATAAAGATGGATTTAATATTTCAAAGATACATAGAGATACAGGTACGGAATACAATAAAGATGGATACAACTATAAAGGATATGATAAAGACGGCTACGATAGAGATGGCTATGATAACAGAGGATTTAATAGGAATGGAATACATAAGGAAACAGGAACATATTATGATCCATTTCATTATGACCAAAAAGGGTTTAATGAAGAAGGGTTTAACAGATTTGGTTATAACATAGATGGATATGATAAAAATGGATATGATAGAAGAGGTTTCGATAGAAAAGGTATAAATAGGTATACTAAAACTAGACATGATAGTTCTGGATATGACAAAGATGGATATGATGCAAGAGGATTTTTTTATCAAACTAAAATTAATAGAAATACAGGAACAGAATTCGATACAGATGGATATGATATAAATGGCTATGATAAAGATGGATATGACAAAAAAGGATTTAGCATTTGGGGAAAAAATCGAGATACAGGTACTAGATATGATATAGAAGGATATGACCATAAAGGATATAATAAAGAGGGATATAATAGAGAAGGCTATGATTACAATGGATTCAATAAAGACGGAATACATAAGGATACAGGAACTAAATATAACATACAAGGATATGATATAAATGGATATGACAAAGACGGATATGACAAAAAAGGATTTAATTTAGATGGAATACATAAAAAAACAGGAACTAAATTTAACTTAGATGGTATGGATAGAGATGGCTATAATAAGGATGGCTATAACAAAGATGGATTTGACCGAGAAGGATTTAGAAGAGATGGCTATAATAAATCTGGATATGATAGAGAGGGATTTAGTAGGAAAGGAAGAAACGAAGAAGGGTACGATAGAGAAGGATATAATAAGAAAGGTTTTGACAAAGAAGGTTATGACAAAGATGGATATAACAAACAAGGTTATGACAGAAATGGATTTGATAGGCGTGGATTTGATTTAGAGGGAATACATAAAGATACAAAAACAAAGTTTGATGAAAAAGGATTTGATGTTGATGGCTATGACCAATATGGGTATGATAAATATGGTCTAGATAAAAGAGGAAGAAATAAAGATCAAAGGAAAGAAGTACAACAAGCACAAAGAAAAAATTGGCTTGGCTTACGAGAAAAAGCTGAAAAATTAGCTAAAGGTCAAATGACAATTGAAGAATATATAATGAAATCCAAAACAAGTATAAATGACTTAATAACTTTTGCCAAAAAAGAACATTTATCAGCAGATGTTATAAGGGGATTATATAAATGGATAAAACCATATAATACATATAAAGTACCTTTTAGAAAAAAAGAATACCTAAGTTCTACTACTATTATGATTGATGATAAACCTGTTAAACCAACAGAAGAGGATGTAGATATGTGCATAGAATATCTAAAAGCAAATGGCTCTTTAATATGTGATAAAACTGTTAGAAGTACAGTAAGAGGATATCTAAGAGGTGAAATTGATATAACACAAAAAAGCGAAGAAGCAAGTAAACAAGAATTAGTAGAAAGAATACTTGTTCAACAAAGTATTATATCTGAACAGCAAGCAGAAATAAATAAATTAAGCAGTCAGAAGAAGGAGTTATAAATGAATAATAATGGATTAATAGAATATAAAGAAAGTTTTATAACTAAAATAAAAAAATTCTTTATAAAATTATTTAGAAAAAATGATGAGAAGTATAATAATATACCAGATGCATCAAATGAAAATATTAACGAACTCAATGACGAAAAAAATCAAGACAAATTTATAGAAGAATTAAGGGTAGATAGTAACAAAGTTAATAATGTAATAGAAAAAAATAACTTTTTGGAAGAGATAGATGGAAATGAGGAAGCATTAAGTATGCTATCTATAGATAGATTAAGAAAATTAGAAGAATATTATGATGGTATTATTGCTGAAAATGAAAAGAAAATAAAAAAATTAAAAGCAACATAATATCTAATTATAATACATATTACAAATACAAGGTATTTGAAGACCTTGTATTTTTTATGAAAAAATGATAAAATACTCATAATACACTAACAAAAAAGAAAGGTAATTGTAATGATATTTTATTATAATAAGTTAGTTAGAGATAAAGTAATTGAAAATATTAAAAAGAAAGGTCATAAATAATAATATGTTTAAATTACATTCAGACTATAAACCAACTGGCGATCAGCCACAAGCAATAGAATATTTAAGTAATGGAATAAAAGAGGGCAAGAAATTCCAGACACTTCTAGGAGTTACAGGCTCACGGAAAAACATTTACTATGGCAAATATTATTCAAAAAGTACAAAAACC
>CANRNR010000025.1 GCA_947632035.1 uncultured Clostridia bacterium
GCTAGTGGTTCCTACTACCAAGCCCACAGGCAACTTTCATGCCCTAGTTTTAACACATGCGTGTCGCACCAAAAAAATGAGAAAGCAACAATGCTTCCTCTTCAGGGGGTTGCTATATTGAACTCAATTAAAATCTATATTCCTTGTATTTAAAGGTTATGTAAGCAATACACTGCCACATAAATCCATAAGATTTTATAATTTTTTAGTTTTATTGCCACATAAACTGCCACATAAGTTGCCACATAAAAAATAGGTATTATTTTTACCTATTTAACTTATTAATTGTTTCAACTATATTATCTAATTTTCCCTTAAACATATGAGAGTATGTATTTAAAGTTTCATCTATTTTCGTATGACCTAAATACTTAGCGACCATCGTTATATTTGCTCCATTATTAATAAGTAATGACGCGCAACTATGTCTAAAATCATGAATTCTAATTTGCTTAACATTTGCTAATTTACAATTTTTATTTTTTCTATCTCTCATCTTACTTTTTGTTATAGGTTCATAATTTCCAAATACAAACCAATCTTCATTAAAACCATAATAGTTATTTTGATATTTTCTTAGTGTATTTAAATCTTCTACTAATATATCAGGCATTGGAATAGTGCGACAACTACTTTTTGTTTTTGGTGTAGTTATAAAATATTTATCACCCTCAAAGTTTACTACAATATTTCTTCTTACAGTTAATTCTTTATTCTTAAAATCTATATCTTTCCAATTTAACCCTCTAACTTCACCGGAACGTAAACCACAATAATATAAAGTTTCAAATAATGCTTTAAACAATATATCTGTTTCAACATTTATAAATTTTTTAAATTCCTCATAGGTCCAAAACTCCATTTCTTTTGGTAGTTCATTTGGGTTATCAAATTTAGTCATTTTCTTATACATATCATTAAAAGTTAAATCGTGCCATTTAATACCATAATTTAATACGCTCTTTAAATATTTATATAAATCATTTTTTGTTCTGGTTGCTAAGTCTGTATTATTCATGTCTCTTTTCCACTTTTCAAAATGGTTTATATTTAACTCTTTAACTTTAATATCATCGAACATTTTTAAGTGATCTCTTCTTTTTTTATAGTTTCTTAATGTAGTAACTTTAACTTTATCTTTTTGATAATCAAAATGTAAATCACATAACTCTTTAAAAGTCATATCACTTTGAATACCTTTATCTTCTATACCAAGTAAATAATTTTTTTCAGCCTGTATTGCCTCTTTTCTAGTAAAATAATTTTTAGAACGGTAATGGTGTTGTTTACCGTTCATATCTTTTACTCTGACCTCAAACATCCATTTGCGGCCATCTTTAGTCCAATTTTTTTCAGGAACTTGTCTAACTGCCATAATATCACACTCTTTTTTCTTTATTTGCCATATTATAAATATAGTCTTCATCAAAACCTAGATAATCTAAAACCATTTTTGTAGGTACATTTTTTCTACTAGATAATGGTAATTTTTTACCACTATCTAGTATTTTATTTTCAATATCTACTCGTATCTTAGTTGCACTATATTTACCGCATTGAGCCAGTAACATTATTCCATTTGTATCAATCCAAGGTTTTTGGATTAATTTATACATATTAGAATAATCCATCTTAATACCTCCAATCCTACATAAACCTATTTTTTATTACATCACCATAATCTCTTTTAACTTCATCGGTTAAATCAATATGTCTGTAATAAAAATTGCCACCATGTGTTTTTTTAAGTGTCGTTTCATTTGTTGCATTAAGCATAGCTTTTTTAAACTCTCTCGGGCTCTCATAAAAATTGTTATTATTATCTTTTGCCCATGCTTTGTAGATTCTATATATTTCACCAGATGTATAATCGGTACTTTCTGGTTCTCGAATTACAGTGTCTATACACTCTTTTATAAATCTTAAAGCACTATTATGGTCTGTCCTATATCTATCTCTTAATTCAATCGATTTTTTTGGGAGAATGAAATTATATCCGTTGTTTATCACATTTTTAAGAGCATTTAATGACTTGTAAATTATATAATCTGTTTCTTCTAACATGTGTTCTACAAGTAATTTATCTCGCTTTTCTTCTGGTATAACATTAACAGTTTCTATTGGTATAAATCTTTCCCATACATGTGTACCATCATCGCCTCCAAATTTAATAAATTCATTCATTGTCATAATTACTACACCTTTATACCTAAAATCTATACTGTCTTTGTTTTTATAAGAATCATTTAATGAATCACCACCTGTTATTTTTTTAAAAGAATCCAAACTAGGTAATCTAACTGTAGTTACATCACTAAACGATGCTAATCTTTTTCCAAGTAGATTAATTCTCGAAAAATTTTTCTCCATACTTCTCAAATCAGTACTACTATAATTTTTTTCACCTATTATTCTTTCTACCAACTCTAATGCTTTACTCTTTCCAGTATTACCTTTACCGCAGAGAACTAATGACTGTTTCATTTTTGAACCATCTATATTAGAAAATACTGTTCCGTAAAACTCTAATATTAATTCTTGTTGCTCTTTATCACCATTAGTTAAAACCTCTAGGAAATTATCGAAATAACTATTCTTAGGTTTTTCTACATACTCTTTATAATCAATTGGAAGTTGTATAGTAATTAAATACTTTGGTGAATGAGGTATTAATCTATTTTCTTTTAAATCTAGTATTCCATTTTTAAAATTAATTAGATTTTCATAAGTATTCAATTCGTTGATACTTACATATTTTGCTTCTGTACCCATTAAATTGAATACTTCCATGATATCTCTATACTTACATATTTCCGTTGGTATATAATACTTGATAATTTTCTTTATTTTATTATCTGTATAATTTTTATACACTCCACTTTCATAGAAATATTTTGGTACTTTATCCTCAGTTGTAGTACTTATATAAAAGTATTTCAAATTGGCTAAAATAAATTTTGCTAATTTCGCACCATTAATTTTAGTTTTAATATATCCAGTACTCAAATAACAAAATACCCAATCTATATCTATCGGTATAGGTAAATCTTCTTTAGCGCTCTTTACTTGTTCCCTAATTTTATCTTCATAATATAGTCTTTTTTTATCTGGATCCAAATCATCATCTTTTATTTCTTCTGGCATATTTAAAATGCTTTCTTTAAAATACTTTATACTTTCTTTCTTAGTTAAATTTTTAGTAGCCATTAAATATTCAATTATTGAACCGCCTAATTGACCGTTAGATCCAAAACAGTAAAAACTATTAGTATCTTTATAATACCTTAAGCAGTCATTATGACTACATATAGGGCATTCATCGAATGCTATATATTTACTGGTTTCTCTTATTTTATTGGTATCTTGCATTATATAGTTTAATAGATCAAAATTCTTTATCAATTGATTTATTTTTTCTTCTGAGGTATAATCCTCTTTAGATGAGTAATTTTTTGCAATGTCTATTATCTCATCTTCTTTAACTGTAGCTGCTAAATCAACTACAGTTATTTTTTCTTTTCCAGTAGTTCCATAGAACAACTTTGAAACAGTAGCACACGATGTGTCTGTATTAGGAACTAAATTATTAATTATATCTAATAGTTTATTCATCTTATCTTTATAAACTATAGGTTTATCTAAAATAAATATTACCCTATATCTTGGTACATCTTTGGTGCTACTAAATGTTTCATAATAGAAACATGGTTTTAAACTATAACTTTTGAATATATCTAATATTTCTTCAATACTTATAATTTTTTCACTATCTTTCTTATTATCTACATCTACAAAAATTATTTCTTGTTGTACAAAATCATTTTCTGTAGCACCTGATTTTAAGACAGCAGGTCTTATTGTATATCCTAATGAAATATAATTTATTAGGTCATTTAAAGTAATATCATTTATTGTTGATATATCCTTTAACCTATTTTGTATTAAACTAACATCTTTAGATGTTGGTTTTTCTTTAAATGGTGTTTTATCCACCATAATTTTTACTTTTTTATTTTCCATATTATTTCTTCCTCTCTTATTTACTTTGTTCTAATTATATATAATACTTGAAACACTTTCACTATTGTTATATAATCTACCCGAGGAAATACCTAAAAAGGTAGTTCCCCCGATAAATCAACATCTATTTCCGATGTATTTTCAGACTCCAAGTGGAGTTCTTCTTGTTGATTATTATCTTGAATACCATGTTGTTTTTGGTATTCTGAGTAACTCATCTCTGATCCATCAACAAGTCTTACATTAGGAATTTGTATATCCTTAATGTTTTTATTTGTGGAGTAACTAAATAGTGTCACTCCTGATTTTAAGTCTCCGTCGGTATTTTTATATTCTTGTAAACCAAACTGACCCATAAACTTTAATCCTCTAAATTGGGTAAAATCCATGATACTGTGAGGCTCTACCTCTATTCTTGTATCGTTAAATTTCTCTAAAACACTGATAAAATGTTTTATATAACCCAACTTATTTTGGTCTAATGGGAAATATTTTGTTCCCTCATTAGGCCACTTTTTTTCGTTGGTGGTGTTATTATCAAATAGTTGTTGGCAATAATTTTTAAACTCCCCTTCTTCTTCTATATCAAACATTACTTTTAATGTTTGATTTCCTGTCCTATTATTTTGGTATTCTTTTACCTCTATAATAGAACATACATGTCCTCCTAAACTAAGTGGTCTAAAATTATTGAACTCCTTAAGTTCAATATCTTTCCAATTATCTGGAACTATCATCCTTATCACTCTCCTTCTAAACTTATATTAGTTCCATTTTTTGATTTCTAAGAACTCCTTTTGTAAGTCAAATATAATAAAAGGAGAAATTACATTTGCTTACTTCTTAAAAATCTAAATTGTCTTTGAGTGAATTACCTTATATATAAAGAAGTGATTTCACTCTATCAAAGCGTAGTTTTTCGCTTTGACACGATTAATTTACCACACAAAAAAACTAAAAAAAATAGTGGTGAAAAAGAAAAAAGTATTTATGAAAATTTCACTACTTTTTTTTAAAAAAATTATAATATATACTATTAAAATTGACAAAACTATAAATTACTGATACTCTTTTTTAAGAGGTGTTGGTAATATTATGCATTTAACAATTTATTTTATTGGTATAAATTTAGATAAACTTTCTAAGGAATTAAATGATAAACTCGATGTAAATAGTTGTGAAAACAATATAAAAATTTTTAAAGATAAATATATTGAAAATAAATGGATAAAAAATGTCTATTCAATAATTTTTACTTTGAAACCAATTAAAAGGTACAACGCAAGAAAGATAGATTATTTTTTTAAAAATCCTAAAAATGTAGAAGAAAAAAACGGAATTTATTTCTTTAATATAAACAATGATTTATTTACTAATTTAGATGAGTACGCTAATTTTTTTATTGATGATATATTAAAAAATTATTCTAATAAACAATTGAATAAAAAAATGTGGTGGAATGATTGTAGATATAAGGATGTTTATGATTATTGCAAAAAAAAAGATATAAAAACTACTTTTACTAGGATGAAAATAACAAATATAGTTGATTTTAATTTTAAGCCAGAAAATTGCTATTTAGAACTAGAAAATTCAACTGATAATGATTGTTATTTTCTTAAAATATTAGACCATAAACGTGAAAATAAAACACCTAAATATATTGTTGGTTTTGATAAATCTGAAGTAGATGTGTTTAGAATT
This sequence comes from uncultured Clostridia bacterium, assembly GCA_947632035.1. Classification (GTDB taxonomy): domain Bacteria; phylum Bacillota; class Clostridia; order TANB77; family CAG-508; genus CAG-273. The sequence continues at coordinate 5,725 of CANRNR010000025.1, forward strand.
GAGGATTTAATAATTTCACTATTTGATACACTTTTTAGTCATAAAGAATTTAATATACATATTAAGAAATGTAGAAAATGCAAAAAATACTTTTTATTTAAAAATGGTAATAATAAATATTGTAGTAGATTATACAAAGATGGTTTAACTTGTACTGAATATTCAAAAAAATATGGTGATTCAGAAGATGATACCAATTTTGATATAGTATGTAGCAAATTATATTCGAATAAGCGAAATAGAATTCTTAATAGAAAAAATAAAAAAAATAATGAAATAGAGCAACTTATTTCGGAGTATGAATATCAACAATTTAAAAAAATTATAATTAGTAAAAGTGAAAAAGAAAATTATAATCCATATGAAAAGTTATTCGATATAATTATTACAAACAATGAAACTAAAATAAATAAAATTAAAGAATTTAACTTAAAAGAATTTTTTTCAACTACATATATTAATAATCTTAAATAAAATAATAGTATTTATATTTGAAAAAGTACACATTTTCAAACACTTAGATCTATGGATAATCTAGGTGTTTTTTGTGTTTGAAAAAGTCAAGTTATTAATTTTTAAATATTTGAAAACTTTTTATACTTTTTCAAATACCATAGTGATAGAATTAATAACTAATTATATAATCTTCGTGAAAGGAGAAGATATATGAAAGATAATGAATTGAGAAAAATATTATCTGAGGTTTGTGATGGCTATGTAGATAATATTCTAACAGATCTTGAAGAAAATAAAGATACTGAAAAAATATTTCCATTTACACTTGCTTGTGTAGATTTTATATGTGAATTAAAAAAGAAGAATATTATTGTTGAGTTATGTGGAACATTTGAAGATACTATAATTGATAGAATTTACAGAGAAGTAGGAAATTATATAGGAAAATAATTATGGAAAATAGAGATTATGGTTATGGTCGTGTTTCTGCTACATCACAGAATGAAGCACGACAAATAGAAGCATTTAAAAACTTAGGTATATTAGAAAGAGATATTTATATCGACAAAAAAAGTGGTAAAGATTTTGATAGAGAACAGTATAAATTATTAAAAAATATACTTAGAGAAAATGATACTTTATTTATTAAAAGTATTGATCGATTAGGTAGAAATTATGAGATGATAGTAAATGAGTGGAAAGATATTACTAAAAATATAAAAGCAGATATTGTAGTAATAGATATGCCTTTATTGGACACTAGAAAAAAGAAAGATTTACTTGGTACTTTCATCAATGATTTAATACTTCAAATACTAAGTTATGTTGCTGAACAAGAGAGAACTTATATTAAAACACGACAACGCGAAGGAATTGATATAGTACTTAAAACAGGTAAAACTAAAACAGGCAGACCTTTTGGAAGACCTAAGATTGATAAACCTGATAATTTTGATGAAGTAATTAATAATTGGAAAAATAAAAAAATCACAGCACGTGAGGCTATGAAAATATTAAATTTAAAACCTAATACTTTTTATAATTTAGTAAAGAAAGGATAATTTATGAATAAAAATGATATTATAAATTTTTTATATTATATTTTAGATAAGGTAGAAGATTGTTATTATAAAGAAGTAGAAAAAAGTATAAAAAAATTTATAGATAAATTATAAAAAATAATAATATTAATATTTTAATAAAATTAAGGGATATTAAAAGTGATATATACAAAATAATATCCCTTAAATTTTTCATTATATATCGTTATTTTTACTTTTTTTAGGGATAAAGGGAATTAAGTATATATTTTATATTTAATATAATATTTTTATAACTATTACTATATTTATTTTAGATTTTTTATTTTCATATATTTTAAAAATAAAAATATTATCACTTATTCCCTTTATACATAATAATGTTAATAAAACAAATAAAAAAATTAGGGATAGATAATAAAATTTATTACTCACTAATCCCTCATAAAATTAATTTTACTTAAAATATATCAATTTATTATAATTAGGTATCTCTAAATTATGATTTACTATTATATTATTATTTTGAGTATTCCAACTAAATAATAATAACTCCCAATTACTTTTAAAATGTTTAGTATTTAATGGTTTAGAATTTAAAAATTTAATTAAATCATCTATTTGGTTTTTATTTAACCTATCTTCATTACCCAGATGATGATAATATCCTACATCGGTTATTTTTATACAAGTATGAAATTCATTAGGTTTACCTTTCTGTTTTTTACGATAATGAAAGTGTGGTACATCACTTAACAAATCATCATCAGTTACTATAAAAACTTCATAACCTTTATCAGTAAAACCAATTCTAGTTATCCCATTAATATTATAATCTTTATTCAATTCATTTAACACTAAATCATAATTAAAATTAGTTGATTTTTTTGAGTGCCCTAAAATAGAAGATATTTTCATTTTATATTACCTACCTTATACATAATCATTTTTTTATAGTTTCTTTATCATAATTATCAATTAATATATTAATTTTATCATTTACTTCTTCATGTTTTACAAAATATTTTTTGGCTAAAATAGAAATTAACCATTTATAGTATTCAATTATATAATTAGTTAATAAAGAACTATCATAATTATTTATATTAATATTTTCTTTATAATTTATATCCTCTATATAGCCATTTATCCAAGCAGGTAAAACATCTCTAAATTGATCTAATGTCATATTATATAAAATTTTTTCAGTAGGAAATTTATTATTACCTGTAAGTAAACATGTCTTATTAAAACTTGAATATACTTCATCTTTATAGTGATTTAAATTATTAGTTGAATCTTTAAGTAATAAACACATTAATAGATGTTCAATAAGATTATCTGTAGTAATATCTATCTTTCTTTCTAATTCATTTAATAAAATTTTATTATATCTTTTTTGTTGTATTTTTTTTAAAAACATTTACATCATCTCCACTAGTATTTTTAATTACTTAAACTTTCATCAATTAAATCAAATATTTCAGCGTCATATAGTTCATCGTTGTTATAGTCTGTTATTGTTTTATAATGTTTTTTAATAAAATTTTTTAATAATATCATATCTTCTTTTTTTATATTTATTTTCCTATTTACTAATACTTGTGGATTTTCTTTATCAACACTCATCATTATCATATTATTATAATTAAGTTTTCCATAATCATTTTGAAAAAATAATATATTATCTCTATCAAGTAGATATGAACAATAAAAAACTAAATTCATAGGTAACCCTGATTTTCTTTTACTTAAATTAGTACAACCAAAATGATCATTAGTTTCATCAAAAAATATTTGTTTTGCTTCAAACTCTGGTATATCAGCGTTCCAATAATCTAATAATAACTGTTGATGTGTTTTTACATATTCTAATACATCATTTATATATAATTTATCATATCTATTTAATTTTTTTAATTTTTCTAAAACTTTAATTTTTTCTACATCAACAGTTAAGAGATATTTATTACCCCAAGTTGTAAACTTTATTTGAGGAACTACATTTTTTAATTTTTCTTTACCATTATAAATTAAATATAAAACTATAGTCATATAATTATCATTTTCAAATGTTATAGTTGCTTTAAATAGTTTGTCAGTATCAGAATTCATTTTTTACTCTCCAATATAATTATTTTTATCTAAAACATATAAACAATCACTTACTGCTTGACCTCTACCAAAGATAAATAATATTTTAGAGAAAACATCAATAAACATTTCTTCACACTTGTTATTTTTCATTATTTTAATGTATTGTTCCCATTTAATAGGTTCTTTTTGTGCTTGCCCTAAACTAATAAAAATAGTAATATCTAAAGCAACATCTTTATCTATTTTGTGATTTAATAAGTATTCTAATATATCTTCACGTGTTGTAATTAGATTATCTAAATTTATCTTTTTTTCTTTAAACAACTTATCTTGGTTATTATTCCATACATCAGTACCATGAGCCATACTTTTTATTTTTATATAATCATTTATGGTTTTAGGTTTTAAAATTTTAGATATTTCTCTTTCAAAATCATTAGTAAATACATTATCAAGACATACATTATCACATCTTATTATATCTTTTTCATCTATTCTTATTGTCATATATTTATCTTTATAGTTTCTATAATCATCAATAGTTTCTAATGTATCTAAATCATCAAACTTTAATAACATACTATTATCTAAATAACCACAAGGTAATAATAAATAATGGTTTTCTAAAAATTTATTTACTTCTCTTATATCTTCTTTTATAAAATTACCATAAACTACTTTAAAATTGTCTGCTTGTTTATTTAAATAATTGATAAAAAGAATACTAGGTTCATTAATTATATCAACATTAATAGTTTTATCATTAAATAACTCATAAGGTAAGTTATATTCTAAAGGATTAACATAACTTATATCTAATACATATAAGAGTAGTAAATTATTTATAGTGCCTCTAAAATGATACCTAACATTTTTATTTTCTTTTTTAAATTTATATAAGTGTTCAACAACAAAAAGTAAATCTTTCTCATAAAGAATATCCATTTCTTTTTCACATCTTCTAAATAGATCCTTTAAATCGAATTTTTTAAAAAAGTTTCTTCTCAATTCTTTAGTAAGGTATTCTTTTGCTATATTATTTAAATATTCATACAATATAATCACTTCCTTAATTTTCTTTATTTATTGCTACTATAAATTTTACATTATATTTTTTACTGTATTCTTCTATTTTATTTAATACATATCCTAATTTTTCTTTCATTACTAATAAATTTCTTCTATTTGAAGTTAATTTATAATAATTAATAAATATATACCTTGGTTTTTGTTCAATAATATAACGTTCTATATCATCAACCTTTAAATAACCTATATCCATTATAACGATATTCTCTTTATCCAAAAATCTATAATTTTTTACTAGATATTTTCTTGAATTATAGAAACTAAAATATAAAATTTTTTCATTTATATTAATTTTATCCATATAAATATTTAAATATTTAACAATTTTTTTACTTGGTTCATGATTATAAAAATTAATCTCATTATCTTCAATACATATATCTTTTTTTCTTTTTATAGTTCCTATAATTACAGGCATAATATCACTTCCTATAACTATTATATCTTAAGTATAAAAAATAGGCACTTGATAGATGCCTAAAATTATTTATTTTTCCCAGATAAAATCATTATAACCTAGTGAATTAGTATGTGATGTACATTCCATTTTATTAATATCTTCTTTACTTGCTATACAATTAAATTGAACTTTATCATATTCATCTATTATATCAAATTTAGTATCTTCAACCCAGTGATTATATAATGTAGCTTCTTCTTTACCCATATAAGTAAACACAGTATTTTCTCCATCAACACAAAGACTAGTATCACTACCACTTAATATACTACTAGCTAAATAATAACAACCTTTAATCTTTGGTTCAATTTTGGTTGATGATCCCCCATTAAGACGCATAATAATACTACAAGTAAAAAAGATAAAACATATAATAGATATTATTGCACTGATTAAATACTTACTATTTTGGTTATTTCCATTATTTTTATTCATTACTACCACCTTCATATTTTTTAAAAATTGTAATATTCTTATTATTAGAATATTTAGGATCAGTTAATTCTAGTTCTGTCATATCATCGTTATAAATAAATTCTTGACTATCTGTATTGTGAGCTACTTTACCATTGTGGGTCATTTTTTGTTCATAATTCGCTATTATTTTATTATCAACTATTTCATAAGTACAATTGGATACTTTTATAGTTGCATTTTCATAAACATTTATTTTTAGTATTGCATCACAAGTACCATTACTATAAAACACAAAGGTATCACCACCGGAATTATTCCACTCAGTATTATATAATTTTTTTCTAAAAAAATCTTCTTTTTTTTCTTCTTTTACTAAAATAACAACTAATAAAATTAAAATTAGAAATATACCAGTAATAAAAATTATTTTTTTAATTTTCTTTGATTTTTTATTATTACCTTTATTTAAACTCATACTAATCTTCCTTTCAAAAATACCTAAACATAATATTATTTTCCAATTAACTTATAATAATTTTCTAAATATTTTTCACTATCATTTTTATATCGATTAAATATTCTTTTAGTAGGAGAGTACAGGATAAATAAATCATAATTTAAAGATGTATCTTTTTCACTAAAACTTACTTTATAGTGCTTATCATATTCATCTTTAATAAAATTTTTAGCATAATACACACCTAATAATGTTTTGACAAATTCGCTAGTACAAAATATCTCTTTAATTTCTTTATTTTCTTTTAATATTTTTACTAAATCAATATTTTTAATACTTAACAAATCATTATCAGCAGCAGAGTTATTATTGTGTATACAATTTTTTACAATATCAACAATACCAATACCATTATCATCAAGAAATTTTTTGCAATCTTCTACATTATTAAACTTAATATCTTCATAAGTATTTAAATCTTTATCACTCAATCTCTTAATTTTGGTATCATCAAGAAATTTCATAATATTCCAAAAATAATTATCACATGAGCCATAGAAGAAATCAATATAATCTCCTTTTGATTCTTTATTACATAACCAAGATGGAGGCATTGTTCCAACAATTAATTTAGTGGCATTTTTAGGTATATAATAAAATTCGCCATTTTTTCCCCATTTAGGGTGTACGCTATACATAAACATCACTTCCCATATTATTAATTAATGTTGCCACGCTTATTGTGTGGATATTAACTTAATTATACACGCTAAATGTTATACTTGTCAATAGATGTACACTTATAAAGAGGTGAAACTGTGAAGATAAATTTTAATAAATTTGAACCAAATGAAGTTATCCGCTTTATTAGAGAAGCAACAGGTTTAACTCAAAAAGAATTTGGTAAGTCAATAGGTAAAAAAGAAAGAACTATACAAGATTATGAATCAGGTCGTAGGAGATACTATACCACCACTTTAAAACAGATATGTAAAGTTCATAAAATAAATATAATCATAACAGATAATGAAGAAGAAAAATAACTATCTTATTGATAATTATTTTTTTATTATCCCCATTTTGGGCCGGATGAGGTCCCTTTTTTATAATTCACTATAAAATGTATGTCCAAAATCTTCACGACATTTTGGACATAATACATTTGGATCAATACTATCTGTTTTCTTTCCACAATACTTACAACTTTTTTCCTCTAACATTTCATCAATTAACATATCAAGTTCTTTCGTTACCTTAAATAGTGATTTTATAATATTAACTCCCATTATGTCTATGTTTTCAATATCTTTTTTTATTAAATCAAATTTATTATTATCTTTTTTCATATCTATAACCTCCATTTATTTTTTATTAGACAAAAAGGATATCTTTTCCGCTATTACTTCTAATATATTTCTTCTACCATCTTCATTTTCAATAATTCGATTTTGAACACGACCATAAATTCCAATTACGTCTCCTTTTTTACAATACTCACAAGTATTTGAAGCAACACCACCAAATAATTTACAATTAATAAAATCTGTTTCATACTCACCATCGGTGTTTTTAAATGGTCTAGGAACTGCTACCGTAATAATCGACATTTCTTTATCATTATTTGTGGTCCTTAACTCTGGATTTTCAACCAAGCGTCCTATTAATATTAATTTATTTAACATATTTTATCTCCTTTCATATAAAATTTTAATATTAAAAATCACACAATATTGTATAATATTTTTTAAGTAGTTACACTAAACCTTAAAAAAGTGATATAAAGTGATATAAAGTGAATAATATTATTATTTATCCCTTATATTTTTTATTGTTTTAATTAATAAAATTTAATATTAAGTGAAAAAGTGATTTTATTTTTTTATAAATTAAAAATAAAAAGTATATATAATTCCTATTCTTTTATACTAAAAAAAAAAATAATATACATGATAAATTAAAATATTTTTCCCTTTTTCCCTAAATAACAAAAAATACTATAAAATATAATAAAAAGAAAAGTGATAAAAAAATAATATCATCACTTTTTTATCACCTAATTATCCCTATTAGTATTGTAAAATAATTTTTTTTTATTTTAATTTTAATTACTTTATATTTGATAAATGATTTAGTAAAATGCCACATAATTGCCACATAAAGCATTTTCATACCTCATAAACCCTTTAAAACAAACAAAAATGAGAGCTTTCGCTCTCTTCAGGGGGTTTTGGTTGATACATTCTCACTTAAAATCGTAAGAATGCTTTTGAAAGGTTAGCATGATATTGTTGTATCATGCTATTAAAATGATATAATGAATTTCTTTCTTTGTCAAACAATTTTATTCCATCCGACAAAAAAAGTGTTAATTTGCTAATTTTCTTTCAGTTCTTTTTTCTTTTTTAATTCTTCATAATAAACAGCTTCTGAAAGGGTCAAATAAGGAATTGTATAAATAAGTCCTAACCCTAAAGTGATTACAGATACCAAAATCCAACCTATGAAGCTTAAACAAAACACAAAATAATCTAGTTTATACCCCTTCATTAATTCCTTACTTTGGCTTAAGTAATCCATAGGATTATCTGGTTTTTCATCATCATGTTTGTCTGCATAAAGATAAAAGACCATCGAATAACCAAGGGCTGCTATAATTCCAGGAATAATAAATAAAAAACTCCAAAGTGTAATAAAGATTGTCATTAAAATACTAATCACTGTAATCGGTAATACATTTTTTACAAAACGAAAAATATCTTCATTGCTATAAGATTCTCCACGTATCATTTTTAAAATATAAAGCATAAAACCAACTGTTAAAGTGGTTGTAAAAAAGGAAATCACAATACTTAGAGTTGCAGAAAGCAAATTTTCTGAATTACCAAATACCATTAATATAAGAGAACATACAAACGAAATCAACAAAATGACAATGTATCCTCTCCAAAAATCTTTAAAATTTTCCTTTAAAATCGTTCTTGCTTTTGTCTTAATTTCTACTCTATCCATCTTTATTCCTCCTATAAATCATTATATTTTAAATTAAAAATTTAATCAATATTTTGAATACTTTTTAAAAGAATTTGATACTTACTTTCAACTATTTGGGAATTTTTTAAAAAGGCTTTGCTATCTTCTTTAGCTTGTAAAAGAATTTTAAAATCCCTTTTTAAATCAGCCACTTTAAAAGACATATCTCCACTTTGACGGGTACCAAATAAATCGCCTTCACGACGCATTAAAAAATCTTGTTCACTAATATAAAAACCATCATTACTTTCTTCAAGCACTTTTAATCGTTCTACATCATAATCACTAATTAAAAAGCAAGTGGCTTCTAAATCGTTTCTACCTACTCTTCCTCGTAATTGGTGAAGGGTCGCAAGTCCAAACATTTCTGCGTTAAAAATCACTATGGTGGTTGCATTTTTTACATCGACTCCGACTTCAATAACGGTCGTAGCAATTAAAATTTTTGTTTCTCCAGTTTTAAAGCGATTGATAATTTCTTCTTTTTCTTTTGCTTTAATCTTACCATGCAGAACTTCAATTTTTACTTTATTTTGAAAGGCTGTATCAAAACTGGTTTTTAAATTATTGACATCGTGAACATTTCTTTCTTCGTTTTCCATAATAGAAGGAGCTACAACATAAATTTGATGCCCTAATTTTATTTCCTCCAAAATACTTTGTAAAACACTTTTTAACTCACTTTCTTTTTTGACATAAGTTTTGATTTCTTTCCTTCCCATAGGTTTCGTTTTAATTAAAGAAGCATCCATATCTTGATAAATGGTTAAGGCATACGTTCTAGGAATGGGAGTAGCACTCATATAGATTGTATCAGGGAGATTTCCTTTGTTTTGCAAGTTTCCTCTTTGATTGACCCCAAAGCGATGTTGTTCATCTGTAATCACAAGACCTAAATTTTTAAAGGTAACATCTTCACTAATTAAAGCATGTGTTCCTACTAAAATATCAATCTCCCCATTTTTTAGTTTTTCTAAGATTTCATTGCGTTCTTTTTTCTTTAAACTTCCTGTTAATAAAGCAACATGAATATCAAAATCTTTAACTAGTTTACAAATTGTTTCATAATGTTGGGTGGCTAATATTTCTGTTGGAGCCATCAAAGCACTTTGGTAACCACTAAAAGTATTGGCAACCATGGCAATCGTGGCAACAATCGTTTTTCCACTTCCTACATCCCCTTCAATCAAACGATTCATTCTTTTAGAACTTTTTAAATCTTTTAAACATTCTTGCACGGCTTTGGTTTGATCTGAAGTTAATTCAAAAGGAAGACTTGCTAAAAAGGCTTCTAGTTTTTCTTCATCAAATTGTTTTTGAATCCCGGTAATTTGGTCATTTTTTATTTTCAAATAATTAATCTTTAACATAAAAATAAAAAACTCTTCATAGATGCTTCTTAATCTGGCTTGTTTTAATTCTTGACTATTGTGTGGTTTATGCAGAATACTTAAAGCTTTCTTTTTCTCTAAGAATTGATATTTGTCTTGATAAATTTCGGGGATATAGTCTACTATTTCTTGACTAAAAGGAAGAGCATTTTCAATATAACTACTAATTTGATTATTTTTAATTCCTTTTATAGCATGATACACTGGCTCTATTTTGGGCTCTAAAAGCCAACTTAATTTAATTTCACTCGCTACAAACGTATTTTTTTCTTTATTGTATTTGCCAACCAAGCAAATTTCTTTTCCTACATCTAAATTTTTATAAAGATAAGCCCGATTAAAAATAACTACATTAACGAGTAAATCATTGACCAAGGCTTTAAAAGACAAACGATTAAAATTTCGGCGCATATAAAAAATTCGGGGATTCGATTCAATCGTTGCATTGATTGTTGCCACTTCTATATCACTTACCTCTTGTAAAGAAACCGGTTTATAAACATTATAACGATACGGATAATAAGTAAGTAAATCTTCTATATTATAAATATTTAATTTATTTAAAAGTTCTAAGGATTTGGGTCCAATGCCTTTTATTTCTTGTAGTTCCATATAATCACCTAATCTTGTATTTTTATTATACTAAAAAAGTGAACAAATGTATAGGTGGATTAAAAATTTTATCTTATTTTGTGTTACTATTCACAGCCGATTTTAAAAAATCTCGCAAACCTAGATAATATAAGGGTTTGCAGTTTTTCAGAAAAAAATTGTTAAAAATGTCAATTTTTTCAAAGTGGAAGATTTATATAAAAAATCATTGCTTTTTATATGTCGATTCCCAATTTTATAATATTTTTAATACCAAAAGTGGTAAAAATTAATTTCCGGGCATTTTAGCTGTGAATAGTAACTATTTTGTCGGATTTCTAGAAGTTTCTTCTAGTTTTGTCGAAAGCCTTGAAAATGCTTTTGAACTCTTTATAATAGAGACTCGTGTTGTTGGAAAAGTCTGTTTTTCTATAAAACTTATCGCAATGTGTTTCTTGGGGTTTTGGTTGAAATATATTCGCATTTAACTTTTTTGATAAAACAACTTTCCAATAACACCATATTCTTTTAACTTCTTTCTTTTATTCAACTATTTATCCAACTATTTATTCAAAAATTTGAAATTTTTCACATTTTTTCATTTTTTTGAAAAAAAGTGTTGACAAATGTGTGACTTTCGATTAGGATATAAATCACCAATTCACTAAGAAGCGAATTGGTGCTAGTATCACACTAGTCAACCCCTTTTTATTCTTTTAGGATGGCAGTCTTCAGGGGGCTGTCATCCAATTTGGAACTTTTAAAAGCACTAGTTTTTCTCTAGTGCTTTTTCTATGTAATATTGATATCTTTTTATGGCATTTTGTTTATTTATTTCTAATAGTTCTTCTGCCAGTTTTGGATCTTTGATTTTTAAAGCATTGTATCTTGTTTCATTTTCTAAGAAAGATTCGTATTTTGTAAAATCAGGTTCTTTAGAATCTAAGTAAAGTTTTTCCTCTTCGGGAACATAACGCATTAAAAGTTGATAGCCAACTTCTACGGCTAGGGCTTGTTCTTTTGTGGTACAAGATAGTCCTCCTTTTATGCCGTGCTCAACACATGGACAGTAAGCAATGACAATAGCAGGCCCTTCGTGGGCTTCCGCTTCTTTTAAAGTCTTAATAGTATGCATAAAATCTGCTCCTAAACAGATACTTGCTACATAACAATTAGGGTAACACATAGCCATCTTAAATAAATCTTTTTTAGCATTCTTTTTCCCAAAATTAGCAAATTCGGCGACTTGACCCACTTTTGAAGATTTCGACATTTGCCCTCCAGTATTAGAATATACTTCTGTATCTAAAACTAGGATTTTAATGTTTTCGTTACTCGATAACACATGGTCAATTCCACCAAAACCAATATCGTAAGCCCAACCATCTCCACCAATCGCCCAAACACTACGACTTGGAACATAATCAAGTAAATCTCTTAAATCTTTAGGAATTTCTAAATTTTTTAGTTCTTCTTTTAATGAGTAGGTTTTCGTAAAATCTTCAGAATTGTCTAACCAAACTTGAAATTTTTCTTTAACATTTGGTGAAACCGCTGGTAAAGAAGCACGCATGATATTTTCAATTTGCTTACGTTTTTGTTTATAAGAAAGAACCATTCCTAAAGCAAACTCGGCGTTGTCTTCAAATAAAGAATTGGCCCAAGACACTTTATAAGGTGTGCTTGGCATACTGCCTCCATAAATACTTGAACAACCAGTTGCATTAGCAATCACTAATTTTTTACCCACAAGTTGCGTAAGCAAACGAATGTAAGAAGCTTCCCCGCAACCACTACATGCTCCACTAAATTCAAATAAAGGACGGACAAAACTTAAATCTTTGACCGTATCCTTTTTTTCACAATCCGGATTTTCATATTCATTAAAGTAGTAATCACTTTGTTTTTGTTTTTCTTCTTCATACTCTCCAAAAGTAAGAGCTTTTTCACCCTTTAAACCAGGACAAATATCGATACATAATCCACAACTGGTACAATCGGCTTCACTAATGCTTACCAAGTAGTTGTATTCGCTACTTCCAAGCATCGGTTTACCAATCGTTTTGTCTTTTGTTTTAAAAGAACGAATGACCGCATGTGGACAAACAAAACTACAACGTCCACATTCTATACAATTTTCTGGAATCCACTTGGCAACCTTGTCCGCAATACGACGTTTTTCTAATTTTGACGTTCCTCCTTCAAAAGTGCCACTCGCTAATTGTATAACTTCACTCACCGGAACTTGGTATCCCATTCTTTGGTTTACTTTTTCGAATAGAGTTTTTGGATTTTCTTTTTCATAGCCTTCTATATCTAACGTAATTTCTTCTAAACTATCTAAAGATTTTTGAATCGCTGATAAGTTGTTTTGAATGACTTCTTCTCCTTTATTTTTAAAAGTCTCTTTGATTGATTCTCCAACCAGTTCTAAAGCGTTTGGTATTCCAATTAAATTCAAAATCACGACTTCTATAATTTTGTTAATTTTTCCTTTAATATGATTTTCTTCAGCGATACGACTAGCATTAATACATAATACTTTTATTTTATTTTCCTTGATTTTTTCTTTATCTTCTTTACTTATCTTTTCTTTTAATAAGGAAATATTGGTCGTATTAATTAAAAGAATACCATTTTCTTGGAGTGAATCCAACATCGAAAATTTCTTAAAATATTCATCTTTAGTAACCACCACCAAATTAGGATTTTCCACATAAAAGGGTGCATGGAAATTCTCATCTTTAATTCGCAGATTGCTAACAGTGACTCCCCCACTTTTTTTAGAATCGTATTCAAAATACCCATCACCATACTTATTGAGTTTCGTAAGAGCAAGATTTAAAATCTCTTTGCTAGCACTGACCATCCCGTCACTACCAAAACCATAAATCTTGATTTCTTTGGCATGAAGATTTAAAGGATACTCTGTCGTTTTTAAACTCAAATCTGTGACGTCATCACAAATACCAATTGTAAAGTTTTCTTTTAAATCATTCTCTAACATTTGATAGACACTATAAATAGCACTTGGCGTTGTATTTTTACTAGATAAACCATATCTTCCCCCAACAATTTGAATGTCTTCTTCCTTTAGCGCTGCTAAGACATCTAAGTAAAGAGGTTCTCCAATACTTCCGGCTTCTTTTGTTCGGTCTAAAACAGCAATTCGTTTTACAGAAGAAGGTAAAACTTTCTTTAAATATTCTTTGCTAAATGGTCGATACAAATGAACCTCAACAACTCCTATTTTGGCTCCCTTTTTGTTTTCTTCTTCCACAACGAGTTTAATTGTATCCACAACGCTTCCCATCGCAACAATAACACTGGTAGCATCTTCTGCTCCATAATAGTTAAAAGGCTTTACATTGGTATGGCATATCGCATTTACTTGTTCCATATATTGGTTTACAATTGCAGGCATTTCATTATAATATTTGTTTCTTGCTTCAATGGTTTGAAAATAAATATCTTCGTTATAAGCAAGTCCTTTTTCCATATCTTTATCAACATTTAAACTTCTTTTTTTATATTCATTTATTTTTTCATAATCAATGAGTTTTAGAAAAGCACTATCTTCTATTTCTTCTACGGAATGCAACTCATGACTGGTTCGAAACCCATCAAAGAAATGTAAGAAAGGTAGTGAGCCTTTAATACTTGCTAAATGCGCAACACAAGCGTTTACTCTAACATCTTCAATATTTGTAGAAGCAAGCATACAAAATCCGGTTTGACGTGTCGCGTAGATATCGCTATGGTCTCCAAAAATTGATAAACCATGCGTGGCAATAGTTCTGCTTGCTACATGAATTACTCCTGGTAGCATTTCTCCAGCCATCTTATACATATTAGGAATCATAAGAAGCAAACCTTGGCTTGCTGTGAAGGTTGTTGCAAGAGAACCAGTAATTAAAGCCCCATGCATGGCTCCTGATGCACCCGCTTCACTTTGCATTTCAATCAACTCCACATGTTGATTGAATAAATTCTTTTTTTCTGTATGATTTAAAAAATCAATATTCGAAGCCATTGGACTCGATGGAGTAATCGGATAAATACTGGCAACTTCACTAAATAAATAAGCCATATTGGAACACATTTTATTTGCATCCATTACTTTTTTCATAACTTTCAGTCGAGTAGACGTCTCGACATACCTCTCTTTCTTTTACTTAATTTTTTTTTTCTTTCTTTGTGAGAAGTTTGTCT
>CANRNR010000026.1 GCA_947632035.1 uncultured Clostridia bacterium
GGGTATATTTTAGGTACATAGTCTTCCCATGTGCACCCAAATTTTTCTATTAAAGCTTTTTCCTCTTGCTTTGTTAATAATTCGACATATTGCTTTGAAGACTCATATGTGTCTTCTGGTTTTTCAAACAATGGATATCTTTCATTGTCAGTCATTATATTATTTACAGCCGAAAATTTACCTGTTGCTTTTATTAGTTGATCAGAAATCTGTTCATCTGTTAGTCCCATACTTCTAAATATAGGATAGCCCTCATTTTTTTCAAGTAAGCATTTAACTTTAAAATTTCCTATGTTATCTAAAGCTTTAAATATGTCTTGTCTTACATCAAAATCTAAATTTTTTATATAATAGTCAATTGCTCTAATAGTAGAATCACTCATATTTTTACCTCCTTTTGAAAAAACTAAATATTTTATTTAATATTCTTTTAATTATAGATTCTTTATATTCTACAATTTGATTTTGTTCTTGTACTGGTTGCTCTGATTGTTCTGCTTTATTAGTATTTCTATTTTTAAATAGATTATCAACATTGTACTTTTCTGATAATTCTTTTTGATATTTATCTTCATTCTCATTAAATATTTTTTGAAGTTCTAATTTTTCATTTTCATCTTCAGTCCAATAATTAATATATAGCATAGCTAAAAAAGCATTTGTATTATCACTTAACTTTTGATCCTCTAGTGGTATATCTACTCTTATGTTAGATGTATAATTTTCTAATTTGTTATCATGTATAAGTTTTCTTAATTTAGCAGGAACTTTATTTCTTTCTTCTTCTCCTAATTGCTCTAAAATTAAATCTATATCACACAATGTTTTTCTATATTCATTAGTCATCTCTAGTTCCTCCTTCTTGCATCATGCTATCTCTTTCCTTAGTTGGAGTTGCCATTTCTCTGGTTTCAGCTATAGTACCTTGTACCATAGGTGTCATTGCTTCACATGCTTTTTGTTTAATTCCTGCAAGTGTAAAAATTTGTTCTTGTCTTTCTTTTGAAAATGGAATGTGTACTTTGGCTATATCCTCAAATCCATTATCTTTAAGCCATTTAGTTTCATCAAATTCTAAACCTTTTTGACTATATTTTGCCCTGTACATTCTTGCATATGCTTCAATTTCCCTACTATAATTTGCAATATTATCTTCAAATCTATCTGATACACCACAAGCTCTATTTTTTATTGAAAATGCTCTAGCAGTAATTAAAGATTTTATTTCTTGTTTTTCTGCCTCTGAAAGATTATATGTATCCTCTTCTATACCATTAATTTGATCTCTTGTCTCTTTTACAAATTGAACAACATAATTTCTTATTGAAGACGTTCTTTCATCTATTTTTTTATATACATCTTTATATACACCCTCTGGATCATTTATTCTATCTTCAAATTCACTTCTATATTCTTCTGGTATATCTTCAAGAGAGAAAAATTCTTTTGTTGTTCCTTTGTCAGAGCCTCTTGCAGTTCTTGCTTTATACTGTTCTTGGTTTCTAGAACTGGTTTCATGCAATCCATCTATTATTACATGAATTCCTCCCATTCCGTTTATTTCTTTACTAGTTTTAATTGTTGTTCCTCTACCAATAATACTTGTTCCTAAAGTTATAACATTTCCTTTTCCAGATTCTTTTTTTATTAAATCCGAATACTTGCCATAATCATCTTTATTAACACCATATTTTTTAGAAAAGTCTTCATTTGATAAATTAGCTTTGTCTTCTTTAAAAATATCTTCTGATGCTGCTGTATATTCTAAAACTCTAGGTAATTTATCACCTAATCCTCTACTCTCTAATTCCTTTTTTAACGCATTTATTTCTTGTTCTGAAACAGCACCAATTAATACTGGTCTACCACTTTGTATTTCTTGTAATGCATTATCTATTATTGCTACTCTCTTCTCCTCCTGCGATCTATACATATTTTTACCTTGATCATCTCTTTGACCTCTTCCTTTTGGAGGAATTTCATAAATATCACCTTGCCTTGCGCTTACTCTAAAATTGTCCTCTAGTTCTCTTTTTATCTCATCGCTATCCAATCCTAATGTTCCAGATACAAAGTGTTTTCTACCATTAAAATATTCTGTAAAAAAGCTTTGAACGTTCAATGTGTCTAAAACTTTTCTCTCTTCTGATATTTCTCCTACATATTTTCCTTCTTGTTGTAACTTTATTTCTAATGCTTGTTTTACTCCCTCTGGTAAATCTATGCTTACTCCTGATGCTCTATCTTCAGATACAATTTTCTTTCCATCATTTAATATTTGATAATCTCTATTTTCTTTATATACTGTTTCTACTACTAATGCATCATATACATAATCAAATATCTGATTTTTATCTATACTTGTATTGTCACCTAATCTTCTGTTTATTTCTTCAACTATAGCTTGTCTACCTTCTTGTGTAAAATCAACATACTGATTATCATCATCTTTAACATATATTCCTTTTTGTGATTTTACACTATTTAATATTTGATATGCTAAATTTCTACCTGTTTTAGCAGAACTTATTTCACTTTGAGTCATTTTCTCAGTTCTCTGCAACGGTCTATATGAATCAAGTAGAACGAAGTCCGCTTCATCTGCAAGTAATTCTCTACTAACATTTTCTTCAGGTTCTGGCATATAACCTTTCATAGCATGTTGCATTAAAGTAGCATTATCTGACGAAACTAATGGCGATTTATATGCTTCCTCTAATAATTGTTTTCTCTCTTCTTCTGTTTTATCTGTAAGATCTATAGTAACAGTTTCAGGTCTTCCATTTTCATCTAGTTGTAATCTTCCTGTTTTTTCATCTATTTTGGCTCTTACAATTTCAGTAGAAGTTATTAATGTAACTTTATCTGCCATTCCAACATTATCATAAAATACTAATTTATCTAGTGCTTCTGCAGCTAATATACTTGTAGAGCTTGTAAGAAAGATTTGTTTATTTTCTCCTTTTCTTTCTGCATTTTGTAACTTTGCATAAGCTGCCATGGATAACACACCTGTTTTTCCTTCTCCACAACCCATTTGCAAAGATTTTCCATCTCCTACAATTTTTCCGGCTGTCAATACTGTATCAAATGGAATATATGCATCTGACATCTCAGCCAAATAAGCAACTACATATGGAGATATTGTTTTATCAGATTTTGCTTTTTCTAAAGCAACTTTAGCTCTCTCTCTTCTTAAAGCATCTTTAGCTTTATCATCATTTTGATTTTGCTCATTAACAAATAGGCTATCTACAATTTTATTAAACATTAGCCCATTTCTATCCTTTTCAGGAATTTGACTTATCTTAGCTTCCAAAAATCCTTCTGGATTTTCAACTCCTAAGCTAGCTAAAATGCTTATATATATTTCTTTTGTTTGTTCATATTTATCTTTGTCAAATTGAAAAGGTGTTACTTCCGCCATATTATTTCTCTCCTTATTATCTTTTGTGAAAATTCAAATGTTCATACTTCATCTATTTTATCTATTATATTTATTATAACATTATTAACACATTTTTTTGGATTGTAATATAAAAAACATGAAAATGTAATATTGCCGTAATATTCTAACCAATCATATAAATATTTCTTTAGTTAAATATAATAAAGTTTTGTATATCAATTTTTACCTTAATACATTTTGATTCAAAACCAATGTGCTGTACAAAAATAGTACATCTTGATTTTCAAAATCAATATAATTACTTAATATGGTACTTGAAACATATCTTAAATCTATTAAAGTAATTTTTTGATAATTTTCAAGTAATAATGGTGCTATACTGCTTCCAAAAGAATCTCTAAATAATAAAAGTTCTTTTCCATTTTGATTAAGTTTATTTTCTATTGTAATAAGTGGTACTGCACCAGATAGATAAACATCATACTTATCTGAAGATGTTTGCCATTTTTTCATATCATATATATTTTCTGTTTTGTTTGTTTCATAGTTGTAACAAGTAGCATTTTCTATTACACTATTATTCAAAATAGTTATTTTGTCAGGTGGTACATTCATTCCTAATTGCCCATAATATGTGCCATAAAAATCTCCTAATTCCTTTATTTCATAGTTAATGCTTGAAGTATCTTTTAAATTCATTTTGCTTTCTATGGTGCTTACTACTTTTTTAATATTTTCCTGTTTCCAATGTAAATCTGTTTTATAATAGTCTTCAAGAGTTAAAGCATTGGTAATATCAATATATTCCATTTTAGGTAATGCATCTTTTTGCAACGCACCTTGCTTTAATGTTTCTTCCAATACTTTTTGCATATCTTTTACATCTATTTTTAAATAATCTGATTCCAAATAATAATTTTTATCTGGAATAATTGAATAATATATATTCATGTTTTCATTCAAATATTTTTCATAAACATTTTTTATTTTCTCGGCTGACTTTTTAACATATTCTTTGTTTAATGGATATTCTATTTTATAAATTCTATCATCCTTTAAAAATAGTCCATTATTATCTTTTTTTCTAAATACATAATTTGACCAAAAGGATTTTATGCTTCTAAAAGAATCCCTTAAAATAAATTGGTCTACTGTGTATTTATCAAATTCTTCTGAAGTTTTACCTTTCACTACATTTTCTAATGTTATGGTCGGAAACTTTGCTAATTTTCTTCTTTCTGATGTTGATATTTCTTCATCTTTTTTTATAATGTTTAAAGCAAAACATACAAATAATATGACTATGAAGCCGATTGCTATTATTTTATTTTTCATTTATTTTTTACCTTTCTTTATAATGGAAATTACTATATTGTTAATTTTAATAACTTAAATGTTAAAATCTAAAATATAAAAATGGATTAAACGATCCATCAACAATATATGAAGTGCATATTACAAGTAAACATACCAAAAATATTGGCTCTAATACATTCGCTATTTTTTCTACTTTTTTAGATGTAGCAATATTTTTAAGAATTGGTGTCGCTCCAATCATTCCAATTACTATAACTATAAAGTAGCTTTTTAAATAATATACACTTTCAGGTAGAATAAGTGGCACGTTCCCCAAGCCTACTAGCCCTCCTATATTTTGCAAAATCATAGATGTACTTTCTCCATTAAATATTATGAAGCTAATCATTACTAAAATTAGTACATATAAATGTGAAAATATTTTTGGAAGCTTTTCTAAATATTTTCCTAAGAATAGCTTTTCTATAATTAATAAAATGCCAAAGTATAATCCCCATATAATAAAGTTCCATGCTGCTCCATGCCATAAGCCTGTAAGTAACCATACTATCATTATGTTTCTTAGCCATTTTATTTTTGTTGTTCTATTTCCTCCAAGTGGAATATACACATAGTCTCTAAACCAACTGCTTAAAGATATATGCCATCTTCTCCAAAAGTCTGTAATGCTTTTTGCAATATATGGATAATTAAAGTTTTCTAAAAATTCAAATCCAAACATTTTACCAAGTCCTATTGCCATGTCTGAATAGCCTGAAAAGTCAAAGTAAATTTGAAGCATTGCTGAAATAGCATATAGCCAATAATATAGTACGCTCATCTCATTACTTGCTAAAAAGGTAGTTACAAGCTCTCCTAATACATTTGCAATTAAAACTTTTTTGCTTAAACCTATGATGAATCTTCTAACACCTAGAGCAAATTTTTCCATGGTGTGAGTTCTGTTTTCTATTTGGTCTTGTATAGTAGTATATCTAACTATTGGCCCTGCAATTAGTTGTGGGAATAAAGATACATACATAGCTAGCTTTAAAATATTTTTTTGTACTTTTGCATTTCCTTTATAAACATCTACTAGATAGCTTAACATTTGAAAAGTATAGAAGGATATTCCTATTGGCAATACTACATTTATAAAATCCACTTTATGTTTTAGCCATAGATTGATATTTTCTATTATAAAGTTTGCATATTTAAAATAAACTAATAGTCCTATACTGATTATGCAGGCTAGTGCTAAGAATATTTTAGCCTTTTCTGTTTTTTGATATTTATCAATTAAAAGTCCAAATATGTATGTAATTATAATTGAAAATGCCATTAGTAAAACATAAGTTGGTTCGCCAAAAAAATAAAAGGCAAATGATGCTATTAAAAGCACTATATTTTTACATTTTTTTGGTACTATATAATAAACTCCAAGCACTATCGGTAAAAAATAAAATAAGAATGTAATACTTGAAAATACCATTTTTTTGCTTATATATAATATTTAAGTTTCTTAAATATCATATTCCCCTTTCTTAAATTTAAATTTTTTATTTATATATTTTAAATAAATCGCTGACAAAATAGATTTTTTCTATTTTTTGCCAGCGATAAAATTGTTTAATATTTTTTATTGTGGAACTGGAAATCCTATTCCTGTATCTGTGTCAGGTGGTAGCTCATCATCTTCTGTAGTCCTTTTATATTCTTCTCCAATTGTTCCTGCTAAAGTTTTAAAGCTTTCATAAACTCCTGTTGCTTTTTCTTCATCTGTCATTACTAAAAATACAATGTCTCCACTATTTGTTGCATATAGTTGTTTTGCTGTTACACAAATCCATTTTCTTGTATCTATTTTTTCTGACATTTCTTTGGCAACTTCGTTTGCATTTACACCGTCTTTTACTTTTGCCATGATAAGTGAATAGGCCTGTGCATTAATCATTGGCTCTGATACAACTGCATATTCAAGGTTTTCTCCATTTTCAAGACCTGTGTATGATTTTACTATTGTAGAATCAGTTAAATCAATATCTCTAGTTTCTACGTTGTATATTTCTACTGTTACACCTTCATATACTTTGCTAACTAAATTTGTTAGGTCCTCTACGCTATTTACTTCTGGTAAGTTTGTTTGTCCATTTGTAGATTTTTCTCCCATTGTCAAAACTACTGCTATGACTGCAATAACTGCAACTACTACAACTACTGCAATAATTATTTTAGTTGTTTTGTTCATTTTATCTCCCCTTTCATAATTTGTATGTTTATAATTTTGTATAAACATATCCTTTTCTGGGGTTATTATATCTAATTAGAAATTACTTGTCAACATGATATATTTGTTTAATTTTTTACTTTTGTTAAACTTTTATTATTCTCTTTTTCCAATTGCTTTAAACTCTTTTCAGGTGTTGGTAAATCTTCTGGCATAGTTCCACCGTTTTTAGCTATTACTTCTCTAATATTTCTTCCAATATTATAATGAGTTTTATTGGCTTCTTTTTCTGTTTGTATGTTATCTTTTTTTAACTTTTGTTCTGTTTGAGAAATTCTAAATAAATTAGCAATAAGTTCATCACTTCCCATATTGTCTAAAATATCTTCTCTATATCTTAATCCTTTTCTTTTTGCAATATCATCAGCTGTTTCTCCATTGTATAAACCTTTATATCCATAATTATGAAATTTATCAAAATTTTTAACTCCTGCCTTTTTTGCTGTTTGATTAAGTGAATAGTTGCCTTTTTTGGTTAAGTTTCTTTGGAAAAATCTCTTTTCATCTTCTGTTAAAGAAGTGTATTCTTTTTCAGTAATTTCTTGTTTTCTAGTTTGAACTGCAAAATATGTTTGTGCTAAAGCTATAACTTTTTTTCTACTATCTCCATTTTGTGCTATTAAATAACAAGCATAACGAGTTAATTTATAATCTTTTTGTTTTCTTTCTGCACCAGAGCCTATTTGAACCATTTTGTCGGCGCCGACAAAATGCTCTAAAATATTAAGATTACTATTCTCACAGGCTATTTTTGCTTTCTCTATTACGCCCTCAAATTTTCTCCATTCTTTGTAATTTAAAACAGTTTGCAATTCTCTAGCATACCAAAATTCAACACCATCTTCGTCAATATGTTTAATATTTTCAAATGATTTATTATTTTTATCCATTTCTTTCATATAATATCATCTCCTTTTTTATATTTATCTTTGATACGATATTATTATAAAACAATTGTTTGCATTAGTCAAGAATTTTTTTATTTTTAAGATAAAAAAATAGAATTCCCTCTATAATAAGAATTCTACTTTTTATATGTATTTTTCAACTTTTAAAATCCTATCTACTTATATCATCTTCTAAATCATCTTTTATAAATAATTTATATAATTTTTCTAATTGTTCACCAGTAATATTTATTACTCTTCCACCTTTAGGATTAATCTTTTCATTTCCAAATACAACCCAAATGACATTTCTAACTGTTTCTTCTGGCATAGGTGCTTCTCCATCTGTAAATATTATCTTATTTGAAGCTTTTCTTGAAAAAGCTTTGACGGCTGCATTAAAGTCTGTTCCTCCTCCTTTTGGGAAACTCATATTGTCAATATCTTCTGGTCTTCTAAGCTCTGTAAATCCATGAAATTCTGTGTTGAAGCATCCAACTTTAACTCTTGCAGTATTTAAAATATTTTTACATTCTCTTAAGAAATTTTTTAATAATATTTCACTTACTGATCCACTTGTATCTAATAAAATTTCTGCTTCTGGAATTGGAATTTGCTCTAATCTATGTCTAAAATATTCATTTCTCATTCTAGCATTTTTCCTACTCCATTCTTCATTATATTTTATCGCTTGTCTTAACAATCTTCTCCAATCAATTAGTGGAGCAGCTACTCCAATATTAGATAATTTCTTACCTTCCCTTTGTATTTCATCTCCTGCTGGTTGAGATGCTTTATTTGCTAATTCTTTACTTAATTCTTCTAATTGTTTTCTTCTTTCTATTCTAATCTGTTTAAAAGTTTCTCTTTCACCTTGCTCTACAAATTTTGATTTTTCTTGATTTTCTCTTTTCTCTTTTTCTTCTTTTTTACTTCCTTTATTTTTTTGCTGATCTTGTCGCTCTTTACTTTCTTGCTCGTCTTTCTGTTCTTGTGACTCTTGACCTTGCAACTGTTGTTCTCTTTCTTCTATTGCTTTATCCCATAAACTATGTGCATCATATCCATTAACTGTTTCTTCTTGTTGTTCTTGACTATTTTGCTGTTCTTGTTGTCCTTGATTTCCTTGCTGATCTTGCTGTTTTGGTTTCTTTTTCTCTTCTTCTAATAATTTATTATACATTTCCTCTGCATCATAGTTTATTGCTTCTGGAATATCAATTACAATTTTTACAGTTTTTGATTCTCCATTTATTTGTGTAGTTTTCGTTGGCATATCTAATCCATCATTTTGTAGTAGAGCATTTATTACAGCATCAGTTGCAATATTCCATATTCTTTTATCTTTTCCTTCACTCCTAAATATGTGGTCAAAAGCTATATGACATACTTCGTGAGCAAATATAAAAACTTGCTCCTTTTCTGATAAGTCATTTAAAAATTTAGGATTATATAAAATTACTTTTCCATCTGTTCCTGCTGTTCCAACATCAAAGTCTTTTTGAAATTCAGTATTTGCTAATATACTTCCAAAAGATGGATACTTTATTAGTAATTTTCTTTTTATACTATCTATATCTATATTCATATAACCTCCTTATACAATAGTATTTTCTTTATCACATTTTCTTAAAACTTTTTTATTAACTTCTTCTTGCTATTTCATTATATCTTCTTGTTTCTTCATTATAGCTTCTTCCTTTTCTTTCATAATGACTTCTTGTAATTGTTCTAGTCTTTCTTCGTCTCCATGCACCCATTGTACTTCAAATTTTTTACATATTTCTGGTCCTAGTTTTTTCGTAAATTCTCGTATCTTTGGCATATCTTTACTTTCTACTGCTATTAAGCTACCTATTGTTGCTAGCCTTCTTCCTATATTCATAGCGTCTATTTCTTCTTCAGTATAATTTCCATTTAACACATCTTCTATTGTTATTGTTGGTAATTTGCTAAAGTATATAAAGTCCATTGTTAAATCTTCTCCTATTATTGCTCTTAGTGTATTTGGATTATTTGATGCATATAACATATCTGATGCCATTTTCCATCTTCTTGGGTCTGCATGTGGTTTTGGATTTTCTTTATTATATGGTGTTCTTAATACTCCTTTACCTCTATAACTTATATATCCATATATTGCTGGGTGTATCTTTTGCTTTGGTTCAGTACCTTTTCTATAATCTATCCTTCTATAAATATTTTCTGGTGTTACTGCCCATTTAAGCCAACTTTCTGCATTTGTTTCTATATCTACATGTGCAAATCTATCATATAATGGCTCTGCCATTTCATTTGCAACTAATGAATCTTCTAATTCGTTTCCTGCTGCCACTACTCTTGCATTTTCTGGTAGTTTCCATTTCCCTGCTACTTTTTTGTCTAAGGCTATTCCATATGCTTTTGCTTGCATTACTCCTGATGCATTTGTTAATTCTTCTAAGAATAATATGTGTAGCTTATCTGGCTCTTTTTCACATTTTTCTTCTAATTCTTCTAACCATGGTGGTTTTATATGTACTGCTTTTCCTTCTTTTTCTCCTGCTAGTCCATCTAATAGTTCTGGGTCTAAATGACTTAAATTTAACTCTATAAAGTCTGGGTCTAATTGTTTTACTCTATCACTTTTTCCACACCCCGGTTTTCCATGTAAGAATATTGATATATTACTTTGTAATGCTCCTCTTATTATATCTTCTTCACTTGCTTCGGAAAAATCTAAATTATATGGATTTTCATTTTGCTTTTTTTCTGTTTCGCTTGTTTCTTTTTCATCTATATCTGTTTGTTTTATTATATCTATTGATTGTACTAAATCATTTGCAAAGTAGTCATCCATAAATTTTTTTATATCTGTTTTATCAAAATCCTCTGTATGATAATTCCTTTCATGATTAAATTGAACACCTGAGAAGATTAGTTTTTCTGTTATCATAATTTTTGCTTTTTCATCAACCCACCATTTTACTGGTGATATTTCTACCCATACATAATCTCCATCTCTATATTTTTCTCCATTTGAAAGTTGAAATTCAGCTCCATCAAAATATGAATTAACTTCAACTCTCACATATTTTTTTCCGTTATATTGATATTCATCGTGTCTTTTGGGCTCAATTTTTTTATCATAATCATCATATTTTTTTGAGTCTGTTGTATATCCTTTTCCTGTTCTTGATATGCTTGCTTTTTTATATAATTCTTCTAATATTTCTTGCATATCTTTTGATACTGCTTTTTGTGGATAGTATCCATATTCTACTTCAAGTATACCATCTTTTGCTCTTTTCCCACTCACTCCGTTCGTGGGGATTGAGCCTACCTTCGAGAACGATAAAGCTGGGCGAGCCCCACCATCGCGTCTAGTAACATTGTGACAATCCCTAGAACCATTCTCGTAAACCACACGCGCGTCATTATCCTCGTCATCTGATTTATTCCAATAATAGCCTGTTCTACCCTCTAAAGGATCATCACTATCTATGTGATATAGTGAAGCAACATTTCCACCTAGAAGAATAGAAAAATCTGTTATTGCTGCTTTTGTTCCTCTTTTTCTTAATATATCTAATTTATCATCACCAAAACATTGCTCTTTAGTTAAAAATGTGAAATCATCCATAAATTATCTCCCTTACTCTGTAAAATATGTGCCTATACTTCTTCTATACTTTGTGTTTTTCTACTTTTCTATACTACTATTATATT
This sequence comes from uncultured Clostridia bacterium, assembly GCA_947632035.1. Taxonomy (GTDB): domain Bacteria; phylum Bacillota; class Clostridia; order TANB77; family CAG-508; genus CAG-273. The sequence continues at coordinate 11,588 of CANRNR010000026.1, forward strand.
CTTCTGCTTGTTTTACTGCTTCTTCTTGCTCTTCCATTATATCTTCTTGCTTCTTCATTATAGCTTCTTCCTTTTCTTTCATAATAACTTCTTGTAATTGTTCTAGTCTTTCTTCGTCTCCATGTGCCCATTGTACTTCAAATTTTTTACATAATTCTGGTCCTAGTTTTTTTGTAAATTCTCGTATCTTTGGCATATCTTTACTTTCTACTGCTACTAATCCACATACTGTTGCTAGCTTTCTTCCTATATCCATATCTTTTATTTCTTCTTCAGTATAATTTCCATTTAACACATCTTCTATTGTTATTATTGGTAATTTGCAAAAGGATATAAAATCTTTTGTTAAGTATTCTCCTATTATTGCTCTTAGTGTATTGGGATTATTTGATGCATATAACATATCTGATGCCATTTTCCATCTTCTTGGATCTGCATGTGGTTTTGGATTTTCTTTATTATATGGTGTTCTTAATACTTCATCACCTTTATAGCTTATATATCCATATATTGCTGGGTGTATCTTTTGTTTTGGCTCAGTACCTTTCTTATAATCTAATCTTCCATATATACTTTCTGGTGTTACTGCCCATTTAAGCCAACTTTCTGCATTTGTTTCTATATCTACATGTGCAAATCTATCATACAAAGGCTCTGCCATTTCATTAGCGACTAATGAATCTTCTAGTTCGTTTCCTGCTGCCACTACTCTTGCATTTTCTGGTAATTTCCATCTTCCTGCTACTTTTTTATCTAAGGCTATTCCATATGCCTTTGCTTGCATTACTCCTGATGCGTTTGTTAGCTCTTCTAAGAATAATATGTGTAGCTTATCTGGCTCTTTTTCACATTTTTCTTCTAATTCTTCTAACCATGGTGGTTTTATATGTACTGCTTTTCCTTCTTTTTCTCCTGCTAGTCCATCTAATAATTCTGGGTCTAAATGGCTTAAATTCAACTCTATAAAGTCTGGATCTAATTGTTTTACTCTATCACTTTTTCCACACCCAGGTTTTCCATGTAAGAATATTGCCACATTACTTTGTAATGCCCCTCTTATTATATCTTCTTCACTTGCTTCGGAAAAATTTAAGTTATATGGATTTTCATTTTGCTTTTTTGCTCTTTCGCCTGCCACTTTTGTACTTACATCTTTTTGTTTTGTTATATCTAATGATTGTACCAAATCCTTTGAAAAGTAGTCATCCATAAATTTTTTTATATCTGTTTTATCAAAATCCGCTGTATGATAATTCCTTATATGATTAAATTGAATTCCTGCAAAAATTATTTTTTCTGTTATCATAATTTTTGCTTTCTCATCAACTAACCATTTTACTGGTGATACTTCTACCCATACATAATCTCCATCTATGTAGTTTTCTCCATTTGAAAGTTTAAATATATTTTTATCAAAACATGAATTAGCTTTAACTCTTACATATCTTTTTCCATTGTATTCATATTCTTCATGATGCTTTTCTAAAAATTCTTTATATTGCTCATTCCATTTGCTTGAATCTGTTGTATAGCTTTTCCCTGTTATTGATATGTTTCTTTTTTTATATAATTTCTCTAATATTTTTTGCACATTTTTATCTACTGCTTTTTGTGGATAGTATCCATATTCTACTTCGAAAATTCCATCTTTTGCTCTTTTGCCACTTACTCCGTTTGTTGGAATTGAGTCTATATTCGAGAACTTTAAAGCTGGGCGAGCACCAACAACGCGTTGATCAACATTGATTCGAACCATATCACCACTTTCAAAAAACACGCTTGCGTTACCATTCCCGTCACCTGATTTGGTCCAATAATGGCCGGTTCTACCCTCTAAAGAATCATCACTATCTATGTGATATTGTGAAGAAACATAGCCTCCTAAAAGAATAGAAAAATCTGTTATTGCTGCTTCTGGTTCTCGCTTTTTTAATATATCTAATTTATCATCACCCAAACATTGCTCCTTAGTTAAAAATGTGAAATCACTCATAAATTATCTCCCTTACTATCTTAAATTTGTGCCATAAATGAATATACTTCTTCCTCTATTGGATTTTCTTTTAAATCAGAATATGTTACAAAAATTCTACAATTTTCTGGAATTTTATTAACATATACTTTTTTATATTTAAGAAGCTCAATAAATTTTCTTTGTTCTTTTTCTGGTACTTTATTTATGTCTTTTATTATTAAAACTGGAATATGTAGCTTAGAACTTTCCATCAATTTCTTATACCATTCTGGAGCAACATATTCTAAATTTTCAAAATGCCCTGTTAGTTCAGCATTAGAACAATCTGAATTAATTACAACAGCTCCTTTCTTAATTACACTTTCTGGTATTTGTTCTATTAAAACAGCTGATTTTCCTGCTTTTATATATTCTCCTAATAAATCTATTTGCTCTCTTTTCATAAATCATCTCTCCTTATAATTTTCATCTAACAAATCTTTTATTGTTTTTGTTGGTAATTTGCAAAAAGATATAAAGTCCATTGTTAAGTCTTCTCCTATTATTGCTTTTAATGTGTTTGGATTATTTGATGCATATAACATATCTGATGCCATTTTCCATCTTCTTGGGTCTGCATGTGGTTTTGGATTTTCTTTATTATATTGTGTTCTTAATGCTTCATCACCTTTATAACTTATATATCCATATATTGCTGGGTGTATCTTTTGCCTTGGCTCAGTACCCTTTTTATATTCTAATCTTCCATATGTATTTTCTGGCGTTACTGCCCATTTAAGCCAATTTTTTGCATTTGTTTCTATATCTATATGTGCAAATCTATCATATAATGGCTCTGCCATTTCATTAGCTACTAAGGAATCTTCTAGTTCGTTTCCCGCTGCCACTACTCTTGCATTTTCTGGTAATTTCCATCTTCCTGCTACTTTTTTATCTAAGGCTATTCCATATGCTTTTGCTTGCATTACTCCTGATGCATTTGTTAATTCTTCTAAGAATAGTATGTGTAGCTTATCTGGCTCTTTTTCACATTTTTCTTCTAATTCTTCTAACCATGGTGGTTTTATATGTACTGCTTTTCCTTCTTTTTCTCCTGCTAGTCCATCTAATAGTTCTGGGTCTAAATGACTTAAATTTAACTCTATAAAGTCTGGGTCTAATTGTTTTACTCTATCACTTTTTCCACACCCCGGTTTTCCATGTAAGAATATTGATATATTACTTTGTAATGCTCCTCTTATTATATCTTCTTCACTTGCTTCGGAAAAATCTAAATTATATGGATTTTCATTTTGCTTTTTTTCTGTTTCGCTTGTTTCTTTTTCATCTATATCTGTTTGTTTTATTATATCTATTGATTGTACTAAATCATTTGCAAAGTAGTCATCCATAAATTTTTTTATATCTGTTTTATCAAAATCCGCTGTATGATAATTACTTTCATGATTAAATTGAACACCTGAGAAGATTAGTTTTTCTGTTATCATAATTTTTGCTTTTTCATCAACTAACCATTTTACTGGTGATACTTCTACCCATACATAATCTCCATTTTCGTATGTTTCTCCATTTGAAAGTTGAAATTTACTTTCATCAAACCATGAATTAGCTTCAACTCTAACATATCTTTTTCCGTTGTATTCATATTCTTCGTGTCTTTTGGACTTAAATTTTTCATTATAATCATTATATTTTTTTGAGTCTGTTGTATATCCTTTTCCAGTTTTTGATAATCTTCTACTCTTAAATGCTTGTTCTAATTTTAATTGCATATCTTTTGATACTGCTTTTTGTGGATAGTATCCATATTCTACTTCAAGAATTCCATCTTTTGCTCTTTTTCCACTCACTCCGTTCGTGAGGATGCTAGAGATTGATGAGAACGGTAAAGCTGGGCGAGCCCCACTAGTGCGTAGACTAACAGCGCGGCAATCCCTAAGACCAGCGTCGTTAACCACGCGCGCGCCATTATCCCTGTCATCTGATTTAGTCCAATAATATCCTGTTCTACCTTCTAAAGAATCATCACTATCTATGTGATAGTCTGAAATATATCCACCTAGAAGAATAGAAAAATCTGTTATTGCTACTTTTGTTCCTCTTTTTTTTAATATATCTAATTTATCATAACTAAAACATTGTTCTTCAGTTAAAAATGTGAAATCACTCATAAGTTATCTCCTATATTTATTTCTTGTAAACATAATTTATCTTTTACTATTATACAATAATAGTATTTTCTTACAGACAAATACCTAAAAAGCATATATATAATATCATAATTTTATGTAAATTACAATGTTTTTCTAGTGTTTTTCCAGTAAATTAGCTACATTTTATATGCAAAATTTTATTTAACTTTTCATTTGAGGAATTTTATATAAAGAATTTCATTTAAATTTTCACTTGATGAATTTTACATACAAAAAAAGTAGAATTTCTCACTATTATAAGAATTCTACTTTTATATTTTTTCTAATATATTTTTAGTTTATTTAATAAATGACATTATTCCATCTATTAGTTCTTCAAACCAACTTTTTTCTTCTACAATTACTTGTTCACTAGCTGATTCAACATAGTCTTTCTTAGGAAGGTTAACATATACTTTTTGTGATTCATCTATTTTTTTCATTCCTAATAATTCGGTTGCTGACTTTTCAATTTTAGCTAAATTTAAGTTGTTTTCAATACTAATTTTTATCTGGTCATTTTCTTTTTGCAATGCACTAAGTTGCTTTTTTAAGTTTTCTGATTTGTTGAAGTTTTCTGTAATTAAAGAATTTCTATAACTTATGGCAAATAAAATTGCAAAAGCTATTAAAATATATGATATTATTTTTATATGCTTTTTAAATCCACTTTGAGAACCTGTAGCTAGCTTTTCTTGTTCTACTTGTTTTTTTCTTAAATCTTCTTGTTTTTCTGCTTTTTTTAATTTTTCACCATTTTGTTTTTTTGATTTTGTTTGCTCCGAAGTTTCAGATTTTCTAGTTCTTTTACGCTCATATTCTGGCTTTAATTTTCTCGGGCTTGTTTCATACTGATACCTTGTAGAACTATATGCCATAAGTTTCACCTCTTTTCTCTTTAGTATTTTTACCTTACAATTTATTTAGTTTTATTTCGCTTTTTTACTTATTTCTTAATTGTTTTTATTTTGCTTTTTTATTATTTAATTCTTAATGTTTTTTATTTTTCTTTAGAAATTCGATATTTTATGATTTTCTCTCAAAAACTCTTAACTTAGCACTTTTAGACCTTGGGTTTCTTGCCTGCTCTTCAATACTTGCAACTATTGGCTTTTTATTTATCATTTTTCCAAACGATTTACATCCACACACACAATATGGAAGATCACTTGGGCACGTACATTTTCCCTGCATTTCTACCATAGCATCCTTAACCATTCTATCTTCTAAAGAATGAAAAGTAATTACTGCTAATCTTCCGCCTTCTTTTAGAGAATTAATTGAATTTATAATTGTATTATATAATGGTTCTATTTCGTTATTTACTTCTATACGAATTGCTTGAAATGTTCTTTTAGCAGGATGTCCATCATTTTGCTTTGATTTTGGAATAACCTTTTCAATAATCTCAGTTAATTGTTTTGTTGTTTCAATCGGACTTTTCTTGCGATATTCACATATATATGAAGCAATCTGTCTACTAAACTTTTCTTCGCCATATTTCCATATAATATCTGCTAATTTTTCTTCAGAATATGTATTTACTATATCTTTCGCGGTTATTCCAGTTGTAGCATCCATCCTCATATCTAATGGGCTATCTCCCATATAGCTAAAGCCTCTTGCTCTTTCGTCTAATTGATATGAAGAAACACCTAAATCTAACAATATTCCATCTACTTTATCTATGTTTAATTCATTTAAAATTTCTTTTATATCATCATGATTTCCATGATAATATGTTATATTATTATAATCTTTTAATTTTTCAGAAGCAGCCTTAAGAGCCTCATTGTCTTTATCAATACCAATTAGCCTTCCATTTGCAGATAATCTTTTTGCTATTTCAAAGCTATGCCCTGCTCCACCTAATGTTCCATCTACATAAACTCCATTAGGATTTATGTTTAATGCTTCAATACATTCATTTAATAACACAGGTTCGTGTTTAAATTCCATTTAAGCTCAATTTTTCCTTGTTAATATATTTAGGTTTTTAAGAATAGAATACCTATAAACTACATTTGTATTGTTTTTTATTATGCTGATTTTCTACTAGAATAATAAATTATACTTTTTACCATTGAAATTAAAGATTTTTAAATAGCATAATCAGTTGGTATATAATATACCAACTGTATGCTCGTTTATAATTTATTTTTCATTTGTATATTTATTATTTTCTTTAGTAGGTAAGGAAAACTTTTATATTTTTTCTTTTGTACATTTATTTAGTTTTTCATTGGTAATCTATACTTTTTTCTTTTGAATCTAAGTTATATGTACTTAATTTTTATCTTATGTTTTTTATTTTCTTTTGTAAAACTTTTTTAATTTAATCTTTTGTATTATTTTTCTTTTGTAAAAATCTTTAAATTTAATCTTTTTTATTCTTACTTTTCTTTTGTAAAAATCTTTAAATTTTATCTTTTGTATTTTTAATTTTTATCTTTAGTATAAGGAAAACACTTTTCTTTTGTAAATTATAATTTTATCTTTAGTATGATTTATATAAACTTTTGCAAGTTATATACACTTATTTGTAAAATTTCATAATGTTTATATTCCAAGCATTGTCATGTTTTCTGCAATTTCGTCAGCTGAAATATTCTCACTACTATTATAAGATTTCCATTTTTCTTTATTCCAAATTTCAATTCTAGTTCCAACACCAATTATTACTGCATCTTTTTCTAAAGAACTATATTCCCTTAAGTTTGATGCTATTAAGAATCTTCCTTGTTTATCGATTTCACATTCTATAGCACCTGATAAGAAAAATCTTACGAAATCTCTTGCATTTTTGTTAGTAAGTGGTAAAGTTTTTAGTTTTTCTTCAAAGTTAGTCCATTCAGTTTGAGAAAAGCCAAATAAACATCCATCTAGTCCTTTGGTGATTATAAATTTTTCTCCCATGTCTTCTCTGATTTTAGCAGGTAATATCATTCTACCCTTAACATCTAGAGAATGCTCATATTCACCAATTAACACTTCTCTCACCTCTTCTTTAACATTTCGTTCCACTTTTCACCACTTTGTTCCACTTCGATTACATTTTAATATAACATTTTATAAATAGCAAGTCTTTTTTAAAATTTTTTTAAATTTTTTATAAATATGAACAATAGAAAAAGACGAGGTTTATATCACACCTCGCCTTTTGCATTCACTTATATATAATTATATTTAGCTTTTCACATAATGTTAAGAATTTTGCCTATTAATTTAATATGTCTTCCTTTTTTAGTCCTGTTGCTTTCATAATAATATCTATTTCAATTCCTTCATCTAATAATTTCTTTGCTGTTTCTAATTTTGCCTTTTTCTCTCCTTCTTTTATTCCTTCTTTTTTACCATCTCTTCTTGCTTCATACATTCTCTGTTCTTGGTCCATTCTCTCTATTTCTGCTTTTAATGCCATCCTTCTTAATATATCATTTCTACTTATTTCATCTAGCTCTTCTTTCGCTTCTTTTATATCTTCATTATTTTCCATTATTCTTTTTACCTCCGCATCTTCTGGATTCTCAAAGAACATCATCCATTGTAATACTTCGTCATCTTTATTTTTCTTGTATTCTTCAATGGCTTTTCTAATTTCTATTATATCAAACTGTAAATACGGAGTCAACACATTTTCTTTATATTCGTCTTCTCGTATGTGCCATGTTGTATGCGCTTTCTTTATATCTTTTAACTCGTTTATTTCTTTATCCACTATTATTATACTTATTGTTTTTCTTAATTCTGAATATTTATGCCCTACTTGTACATTTGCTGTATACATCTTCGACCAATAATATAAAAACCTCTCTAACACTTTTTCGTGTGGTTCTAATTGTATTTCTATATCACATTCTACATTGTCGTTTATTACTGCTCTTAAATCTAATCTTCCGTTTTTGTCTATCTTATTATCATTTAATAAGTCTTTGCTTTTGTCTAAATCTAATTTATGTATTTTTATCTTTAGTACATCCTCTAAAAATGCTTTCGTTATGGTTTCTTTCCCTCGTGTAAACAAAGCTTGAAATACTACATCATTTTTCGGCTGTAATATTGCTCCTTGTGCCAATTCTTCTTGTTCTACTCTTTTTGATATCATATGCTTCCCTCCAATAATTTAAATTTTATATTACTAGACAAAAAGCATTAGTTCATAAATTACATAAATCAATATAGATAAAAAGTATTAGTATGGCAAATTTAAAATATAAAAATATAAAAATATTTAATATTATTAAATATTATAATAACTAAAAATAATTAAATATAGTTTATATAGATTTTATATAAGTTGCCTTTATTTTATAATTTATTATCGTGGAAATATTTTAAGAGATACCTTAAAAATACTTTAGATAAAATTGTATTTGAATTAAAACTTTTTAATAAATGCCTTTCGGCTAGAAATATATTATGAAACTATTATAGTAACATCTTAACTAAATTGCAAGAAAAACATTTCGATATATTTTTACATTTTTTGACAAATTATATTTGACAATTTTTTAGTAACTTTAATTTTCTAAGCATCAAAAAAGTATGGCTAATTTATAGTTAAACCATACTTTTTCGATTTTTATTGTTTTTGTAGGCTTTTATGCATTTGTTTACTTTGCTTTATCTTTTGTTCTTTTGATTTTTACTTCGTTGCTTTTTGCTTTTCTTTTATGCCTTTTTACCTTGTTTCTTCTTTACTATTACTACATTTTGTCCATCTAATACC
>CANRNR010000027.1 GCA_947632035.1 uncultured Clostridia bacterium
GGTATTAGATGGACAAAATGTAGTAATAGTAAAGAAGAAACAAGGTAAAAAGGCATAAAAGAAAAGCAAAAAGCAACAAAGTAAATATCAAAAGAACAAAAGATAAAGCAAAGTAAACAAAGGCATAAAACCTACAAAAACAATAAAAGTAAAAAAGTATTTCTGTAAAAAGAAATACTTTTTTACTTTTGTATAAAGGTTCTGTTTTATTATATGTGAATATATTAAAAGTTCATGTAAAATTTACTTGAAAAAAACTCCTTTTTAAGGTATTATATAAGAGGAAAAAACTAAAGGAGGGATATGGCATGAAAGTAATTCTATTAAGTGATATAAAAGGTGTAGGAAAGAAAGATCAAATAATAAATGCAAGTGATGGTTATGCAAGGAATTTTTTATTTCCTAAAAAATTAGCAGTAGAAGCAAATGCTGAAAATATGAGTAAATTAAAAGCAAAACAAGATTCAAATCTATATAAAAAGAATGTTGAAAAAGAAGAAGCTATGAAAATTGCTGAAAAGTTAAAAGGTATTTTATTAAAAATTTCAGTAAAAGCAGGAGAAAACGGGAAGATTTTTGGTTCAATAACATCTAAAGAAATAGCAGATAATTTAAAAGAGCAATATAAAATTGAAATAGACAAAAAGAAAGTAGAGCTAAAAGAGCCAATAAAAACAGTAGGAAGTTTTGTTGTGTCTATTAGATTATATGAAGGTATAATAGGAAATCTAAAGGTACAAATTATTACAGCTTAAAGTAATACATAAAAAAGTATTGTTTTATATAAAAAGCTTATATTAAAATTAAATATCATAATGAACTAAGTATAATAAAATAAATAAAAAATCAATTAGAAAAACAAAAATTAATAGAAAATAAATTGGAGGAGCAAAAATGGAGCTAGGAAAAATTCCACCACATGACATAGAAGCAGAGCAAGCAGTTATAGGCAGTATACTTACAGATAAAGATGCTATAATGTTAGCAGTAGAGACATTAAAAGAAGATGATTTTTATCGTGAAGATAATAAGCAAATTTATAGTGCAATTTTAAATTTATATAATCGTGCAGAGCCAGTTGACATTATAACAGTAAAAACTGAGCTTCAAGCAATGAAACAGTTAGAAGCTGTTGGTGGTTTAGAGTACATTGCACAGCTTCCTGACAAAGTTCCAACAACTGCAAATGTTGAACAGTATATAAAAATAGTAGAAGAAAAATCAGCTTTAAGAGCTTTAATAAAAACGGCAAATGAGCTAATTACATTAGGCTATGATCAAACAGAGGAAGTAGAAAATATATTAGATACAGCAGAGAGAAAAATATTTGATGTAATTCAAAATAGAAATCAAAAAGGTTATAGTTTAATAAAGGATATTTTGGTAGATTCATTTACACAATTAGAACAATTATACAATCAAAAACAACGTATTACTGGTATTCCAACAGGATTTACAGATTTAGATAACATTACAGCTGGACTTCAAAAATCTGACTTAGTAATAGTTGCTGCAAGACCTGCCATGGGTAAATCTGCATTTGCACTAAATATTGCAACAAACGCAGCAGTAAGAAATAATACACCAGTAGCTATATTTAGCTTAGAAATGTCAAAAGAGCAAATGACAAATCGTATATTATGTAGTGAGGCAATGGTTGATTCAAATAAAGTAAGAACAGGTAAAATAGATGATGAGGATTGGCAAAAGCTTGCAGAAGCATCAGGAGCACTTTCTCAGTCACAAATTATAATAGATGATACACCAGGAATTTCAATTATGGAAATTCGTGCAAAATGCAGAAAGATGAAGTTAGAAAGAGATATAGGCTTAGTTGTTATAGATTACATTCAGTTAGTACAAGGAACAAATAGAAAGGGTGGAACACGTGAACAAGAAATTTCAGAAATAAGCCGTTCTTTAAAAATATTAGCAAAAGAGATAAATGTTCCGGTTATCGCACTTTCGCAGCTTTCAAGGTCTGTAGAACAAAGACCTGACCATAGACCAATGCTTTCAGACCTTCGTGAATCTGGAGCAATTGAGCAAGATGCTGATATAGTTATGTTTTTATATCGTGATGAATATTATAATCCAAATGATGAAGGAAATAAAAACTTGGCAGAGGTAATACTTGCAAAGCATAGAGCAGGTTCAATAGGAACGGTTGAATTGCTATTTCTTAGCAATTATACTAAGTTTGCCAACAAATACAGAGAGTAGATAATTATAATAAAGTAATAGAACAAAAACAGGAGTAAAAATGTTACAAGAAAAGGTTTTAAAAACAATTGAAGAAAATGAGCTAATTCAAAAAAATGATAAAATAATAATAGGTGTATCAGGTGGGCCTGATTCAATGTGTCTTTTAAATGTTCTAAATAATTTAAAAGAAAAATTGCAGATTGAAATTTTAGTATGTCATATAAATCATAGAATTAGAAAAGAAGCTGATGAAGAAACTTTATATGTGCAAGAATATTGTACAAATCATAATATACCATGCTTTGTGAAAAAAGTAAAAGTTAAGGAGTTAGCAGAAAAGCAAAAAGTAGGAACAGAAGAGATGGGCAGAAAAATTCGCTATGAATTTTTTGAAGAAATAGCTAAAAAAGAATCAGCAAACAAAATTGCAACTGCTCACACAGTAAATGATAATGTAGAAACTGTTTTAATGAATTTATTAAGAGGAACTGCTATTTCAGGCTTAAAGGGAATAGAAATTAAAAGAGATGTACTATTAAATACGCAAAATGAAAGTTTAAAACAAGCAAAATATGTATCAAAAAATATAATCAAAACAGAAGATAAACAGAAAACTAAACTTAAAATAGCGTACATAAGACCTTTGAGAGAATGTACAAGAGCTGAAATAGAAGAATATTGCAAAGAACAAAACTTAAATCCAAAAATAGATAAGAGTAATTTAGAAAATATTTATACAAGGAATAAAATTAGAAATAAACTTATTCCATATCTACAAGAGGAATTTAATCCAAATGTAATTGAAGGTATAAATAGATTATCAGATTTGGCAAAAGACGATGAGGAATATTTTTCACAAATAGTTAGTAAAGAGTATGAAACTCTAAAAATTGGAGAAAATGAAGACGAGATTATTTTGAATTTAAAAGAGTTTAATTTATTACCAAAAGTAATAAAGACAAGGCTTTTGCTATATTCTATAAATAAAGTAGTAGGCACTACAAATGGAATTGCAAAAATCCATTTAGAAGATATAATAAAACTTTGCCAAAATAATATAGGAAATAAATTTTTAACTCCTCATAAGAATATTAAAGTATTTGTGAAAAAAGGAAAAATTTTTTTGAGTAAACAAGGTGTACCTTCCGTAAGAAAGCCTTGAAGTAACTAACTTTGGGACTTAAAAAACTTTAAAAAAATACTTGAAATTAAAAGCACAGTATGTTATAGTCTAGCATGAAGAATAATGAAAAATAAATGTGTAAAGCAAAATACTAAAAGAGAATTAGACGTTATGTATAGAGCAAAATATTAAAAGAGAGTTAGACATTATATATAGAGCAAAAATATTATAAAATACAATTAGACATTATGTGGAAAATAAAAATAGTAAAAAGAATTAGGAGGAATCGTTTTGAAAAATAGTATAAAAACTTTAGCAATGTGGTTAATTATAGGAATAATTTTAATAGTTTTAATTAGTTCAATTATAGAAAATACAGATAATAAATTAGCATATTCTGATTTAATAGCAAAGATAGAAACAGGAGATGTTACAGAAATTAAAATATCTTCTGAAGGAACAAAGGCAGAAGTAAAAATTAAAGGAGAAAATTATAAAAAAGAAGTTAATATTCCTAGTGTAGATAATTTAATGGATTCATTAAATAATAGTATGAGAGCAGGAACTGTAACTGTAAAACAAGACTCAGAAGCTTTTTGGATGGTTATACTTAGCCTTCTTACACCTTTTGGAATAGTAATAATTTTCTTTGTTTTCTGGTTCTTAATAATGGGAAGTGCCGGAGGTACTGGAAATGGTGCTGGTGGCAAAACAATGTCATTTGGTAAAAGCAGAGCTAGAATGATTAACCCAACAGATAAAGGTAAAGTTACATTTGATGATGTAGCTGGTGTGGATGAAGAAAAAGAAGAATTAGAAGAAATCGTAGAATTCTTGAAAAATCCTAGAAAATTTACAGAAATGGGAGCAAGAATTCCAAAGGGTGTTTTATTAGTAGGTCACCCTGGTACTGGTAAAACTCTTTTAGCAAAGGCTGTTGCTGGTGAAGCAGGAGTTCCATTCTTCTTTATTAGTGGTTCAGATTTCGTTGAAATGTTCGTTGGTGTTGGTGCATCTCGTGTAAGAGATTTATTTGAAGAAGCAAAGAAAAAAGCACCATGTATTGTATTTATAGATGAAATTGATGCAGTTGGTCGTCAAAGAGGTGCAGGCTTAGGTGGAGGACATGATGAAAGAGAGCAAACATTAAACCAATTATTAGTTGAAATGGATGGCTTCTCAGCAAATGAAGGTGTTATAGTACTTGCTGCAACAAACAGACCAGACATATTAGATAAAGCATTATTAAGACCAGGAAGATTTGATAGACAAATAGTAGTATCAAACCCAGATGTAAAAGCAAGAGAGCAAATACTAGAAGTTCATAGTAGAAAGAAAAAATTAGGTGATGATGTAGATTTAAAAACAATTGCTAAAAATACATCAGGATTTTCAGGAGCAGACTTAGAGAATATTTTAAATGAAGCAGCACTTTTAGCTGCAAGAAGAAATTTAAGTGTAATTGGAATGGCAGAAGTAGAAGATGCCATGGTAAAAGTTACAATGGGACCTGAAAAGAGAACAAGAGTAAGAAGTGATAAAGAACAAAAATTAGTAGCATTCCATGAAGCAGGTCATGCTGTAGTAAGTAGATTTTTACCTACACAAGACCCAGTTCATCAAATTTCTATTGTGCCAAGAGGAATGGCAGGAGGCTACACAATGTATCGTCCTACTGAAGATAAATCATTTATGTCTAGAACAGAAATGGTAGAAAATATAATTTCACTTTTAGGTGGAAGAGTAGCAGAAAAATTAGTATTAGATGATATTTCAACTGGTGCAAGCAACGATATAGAAAGAGCAACTCAAATTGCAAGAAGCATGGTAACAAAATATGGTATGAGTGAAAGATTAGGAACAATAACATTAGGATCTAACCAAGAAGAAGTATTCTTAGGTAGAGATTTTGCAACACAAAAAGAATACTCAGAAGAAACTGCATCTATAATTGATGAAGAAGTAAAAAGCATTATTGATTTTGCTTATCGTAAGGCTTCAGAAATATTACAAGCTAATATGGATAAATTAACAAAAGTTGCTAATGTATTATTAGAAAAAGAAAAAATTGATGGAGAAGAGTTTGACCAAATTTTTAACGAGCAATAATTACTTATTATAAATTGATTATATACTGAACAATATAGCTTCACAAAAACTATATTGTTCAGATAATAAATTTAATATAAAGAAATATATGTAATAATTGAAAGGAAAAAATGAGTACACACAAAAGTAAAGAAAAAAAAGTGTATACAATTTCAAAAAAATTAATAATAGCCATGAGAATTTTTATATTTATAATTTTAGTATTAATAATTCGTCTTGGCTTTATTCAATTTGTGCAAGGTGCAGACTTAAAAGAGCAAATGTACTATCAGTTAACTAAAAACCAAATAATTAGTCCAAAGCGTGGAACTATTTATGATTCTACTGGAAAGGCATTAGCTACAAGTGCACAAGTAGATACTGTTAGTATATCACCAAAATATATAGAGGTATCTACAAATGGAAAAACTGATGAAACAAAAACAGAGGAATTAAAAGAAAAAATAGCAAAATCATTTTCTGAAATCTTTGAATTAGATTATAATGAAACTTTAGAAAAGTTACATAGTAATTCTTCATATGTTGTTATTGCTAGAAAAGTAGAAAATGACAAAATTGATAAACTAAAAAAATGGATGAATGAAGAAGAAATATATACTGGAATAAATATAGATGAAGATACAAAAAGATATTATCCTTATGAAAATTTAGCATCTTCATTAATAGGATTTTGCAATATAGATAATGTAGGTGCAGAAGGTTTGGAATCTGCATGGAATGATGTTTTAACAGGAACACCTGGAAAGATTGTAGCTGCGCAAGATGCACTTCAAGGTGCTATTCCAGATAGCAACGAAACTTACATACCAGCTCAAAATGGTAGTGATATTACATTAACAATAGATGCAAATATACAGTCAATTGTGGAAAAATATTTAAAGCAAGCATGCATAGAAAATAAATGTAGTAGGGGTCGGAAATGCAATAATGATGAATCCAAAAACTGGAGATATCTTAGCAATGGCAACTTATCCAGACTATAATTTAAATGAACCATTAGCAATGCCAAGCAACATAGAAAAAAAAGATTGGGATAAAATGAGTTCGGAAGAAAGAACAAATACTATATATTCTTTATATAGAAATCGTGCAGTAACAGATAGCTATGAGCCTGGTTCAGTATTTAAAATAATTACAGCCTCAATTGCTTTAGAAGAAAATATAGAAGAAGCTGATGTAGCTGGTGAATTTAACTGCATTAGTTATCAAGTCGTTTCAGGTGTTAAAATGTATTGCTCACAACATACTGTACATGGAAAACAGTCTTTAAGACAAGCATTATCTAATTCATGTAACTCAGCATTTATACAATTAGGACAAAAAATAGGCGCAGATACATGTTATCGTTATTATAAAGCTTTTGGACTTTTTGATAAAACAGGTATAGCAACTGGAGGAGAATTAGGAAATTCAATATTCTGGGATTTAAAAGATGTAGGAAAAGTTGAACTTGCAACTATGTCATATGGTCAGAGATTTAAAATAACACCATTACAAATGATAACAGCAGTATCTGCTATTGCAAATGATGGAATTTTAATGCAACCTCGTATAATAAAAGAAATAAAAAATACAGATACTGGAGCAGTAACAACAGTAGATCCAGTACAAGTAAGACAAGTAGTATCAAAAGAAACTGCAGATACAATGCTTAATATGCTAGAATCTGTTGTAGCAACAGGTGGTGGTACAAAGGCACAAGTAAAAGGATATTCAATAGCTGGAAAAACTGGTACTTCAGAACCTGACCCATATAAAGATGAAGGGTATACAGCATCTTTCTTAGCAATTGCACCTACTGAAAATCCAGAAGTAGTATTACTTGTTACATTTTATGATCCAAATGGACCTAAAGGAATTTATGGAAGTAGTGTTGCAGCACCAGTTGCAAGTCAAATATTAAAAGAAGTATTACCATATTTGCAAGTTCCATCAGATAGTGCAGAAAATACTGATTCAAATAAAACAACGAACTTACCAAATGTAGTAAATAAAACAGTAGCAGAAGCTAAAAAGATATTAGAAAAAGCTGGATTTACATGTAGTACCTCAGCAGAATCTACTGAAATTGTAACAGAACAATATCCTTTAAAAGGAACAGCATTAATGAAAAATGCAGTTGTAAAATTATATACAAATTCAGAAGATACTCGTGTATCAAAACAAGTTCCAAACTTAATCGGAAAAAATTTATCACAAGTTAAAAATGCTTTAAGAGAAAGAAATTTAAATTTAAGTGTAACAGGAACTGGTACAGTAGTCAGTCAAGATCCTATTGCAGAAACATCTGTAGAAGAGGGAACAGTAGTTAAAGTAACACTTAGTAAATAAAAAAGATTATAAAAAAAAATTAAGAGTTTACACTCTTAATTTTTTTATAATCTTTATCTCATTATATAACTTTTTAATCATTTCATTGCGATCATTTAAAGCATCCCTATATTCTTCTAATATTTGAGGATAATTATCAAAAGTTTCACCATCACTAAATAAAAGTTTCATACCTTCATGATAGTAATTTTTAGTTTTTTCTTTATTGCTATTATCAGCTTTCTTTTGGTATCCTTCAATTATTTCCAAACGTTTTATTTGTTGCTCTAAATATTTAACATAGTCCATAATTCCACTTATTTCATACAAAGTATCATCAATTACTACTTTAAATAATTTTCTCAAAACTAAGCCATTAATTTTACCTTCTTTACGTTTTTCAGCTAATTGGTCTAAAGCAACAAATTTAGGGTCAGGTTTTGCATCTTTAATAAGTTCTCTTAATGTTTCAGATATATTAACGTGTGTAGTATATCTTCTTTTTGTGACAATCGCATCATATTCATCTGCAACACGTACAATCTGTGCTTCATAAGGAATATCTTTTTTAGTAATTCCATTAGGGTAACCCGAACCATCCAAGGCTTCGTGATGATCTAAAGCAGCAAAAGCATAAGGTCTTAACTTAACATCCTTTATACACATATTATAACCAAGTGTAGTATGTTTTTTTATTATTTCATACTCTTCATCTGTTAATCTATCAGGTTTATTCAAAATTTTTAAAGGAATAAACATCTTACCAACATCATGCAAGTAACCACAAATTGTGCAATGAACAGTAAAGGCTTGTGTACACCTTAAATATTCACAAATTCTGCAACATAAGTTGGCTACATTTTCACTATGTCTTCTTGTAAATGGATCTAGCCTTTCTAAGACATCTAATTGATAACGCATTACTTGGTCTAAGTTATACGATTTTAAACTGACGGGACTATAAAAATCTACTTTATCTTTCAACATTTGTATCTCCTTTATATTCTTTTGCACTATTTTATTCGGCTTGGTATACTAAAACTTCGCCTAATTCTTCATCTTCTAATATTATTTTACCATACTAGTTTGAAATTTACTATAATTTTTATGTATTTTTGAAAATAAATTGTAACTAACAAAATTATAATTCACAGTTTGGTTTAAATTTAACTACAAAATGAACTAATACTTATTATAAAAAATCCATGTAAAACAATTTACTTTTTTGCCGAAAAATGATATAAAGTACATAGTCATTTAAATATAGCTAAAAATATTATGTTTTTTGCACCTTGCTGTCGCAACATAAAGTTGCTCCAAACGTGCTTCGCTTAGGACGCTTAAGCGGTGCTTGCAAAACATAATATTTTTAGTAAAATTAAAGAATACAAATAACAAGATAGGTGGAAAAAATGTATTTAAAAAGAATTGAACTACAAGGTTTTAAATCTTTTGCAGATAAAACTATATTAGAATGTAAAGAGGGAATTACATCAGTTATTGGTCCAAATGGCTCTGGAAAAAGCAATATTTCAGATGCAATTCGTTGGGTACTTGGTGAGCAAAGCTTAAAGTTACTTAGATGTTCTAAATCAGAGGACATTATTTTTGCTGGAACGCAAGCAAGAAAATCACTAGGCTTTGCAGAGGTTTCACTTGTTATAGATAACACAGATGGAAAACTTCCTATTGAATATTCAGAAGTAACAGTTACAAGAAAAGTATATAGAAGCGGAGAAACAGCGTATTTAATAAATAAAACTCCATGCCGTTTAAAAGATGTTGTAGAACTATTTATGGATACAGGAATTGGTAGAGACGGTTACAGCATAATTGGGCAGGGTAAAATTGATGAAATTTTAAGTAATAAATCAGAAGATAGAAGGCACATTTTTGAGGAAGCAGCAGGAATTGTAAAATATAGAACTAGAAAAATGGAATCAGAGAAAAAGCTTGAGCAAACAAAATTAAACTTACTTCGTATAAATGATATTTTATCAGAAATAGAAAGTAGTATTGAGCCTTTAAAATTACAGTCAGATAAAGCAAAAGAGTTTTTAAATTTAAGAGAAGAACTAAAAAACATTGAAGTAGGTCTTTTTGTATATAATATTGGAGTATATAAAGAAAAGCTAGCAGAGCTTTTAAAAGACGAAGAAATTATGAACTCTCAAAAAGCAGATGAAGATTCTAAAATGGAGAGTTTACAGACTAGAAAAGAAGCTTTAAGGCTAGAGGTAGAAAATATAACTACTCAAGTTGAAGAAATGCAAAATATTGGATTTGGAAGCACAAACAAAATAGAAAAAATAAATTCTGAAATAGGAATTAGCAAAGAAAGAATACAAAATAACCAAACTAATAAAGAAAGATTAGAAAAAGAAATAGAAGAAGTAAATGTTAGAATTACTGAATTACAAGAAGAGCAAAAGCAAAAAGTAGAAAAGAAAACATCTTTGACTGCAAATAAAGAGAATTTTCAAAAAGATTTAGCAGAAAAAGAAGCAGAGCTTTTAGAGCTTACACAAAAATTATCTACTAAAGAGCTAGAAATAGAAGCTAAAAAGCAAAAAATAGAGCAAAACACAGACTTAAAGTATCAATTATCAGGTGAAATAAATGCAATAGATACAAATTCAGAAAACTTAGAAAAAAGAAAGAAACAAGTTAAAAACGAAATAGATTCTGTAATTTCTGAGTTAGACTTAAGTAGAGGTAATAAACAAGAACTTTCAAAAGGATTTTATGAACTTGAGGGAAAAAGAAATGCCTCAGCTTTAGCATTAGAAAAAGCAAGTAAAACAAAAGAAGAAAATATGGCTAAATTAAAGCAATATGAAGAAGAAATAAATAAACTTACATATACACAAAGAATGAAGATGTCAAGACGCCAGTTTTTAATAGAAACAGAAAAGGAAAAAGAAGGCTATCATAAAACCGTAAAAGAATTACTTATTGCTTGTGAAAGAAATGGTGGCTTAAAGCAAGGAATGCACGGCGTTTTAGCAAATTTAATCTCAGTAGATAAAGAATATGAGCTTGCAATAGAGATGTGCTTAGGGCAAAGCCTTCAAAACATTGTAACACAAACAGAGCAGGATGCAAAAAAATTAATAGAATATTTAAGACAAAATAACTTAGGTAGAGCATCATTTTTGCCAATAGCATCAGTACAAGGCAAAAAGCTAGATAGATTAACTAAAATAGATGGTGTCATCGGAATTGCATCAGACTTAGTAACAGTTGATAAAAAATATGAGCAAATTATTTTAAGCTTATTAGGTAGAACTGTTGTAGTAAAAGATATGGACACAGCAATAACACTTGCTAAGAAAGATAAATATTCTTTTAGAATAGTTACTTTGCAGGGAGATATAATAAGCCCTAGTGGCTCTATTTCAGGTGGTAGTGTAGCAAATAAAACTGTAAATATTTTAGGAAGAAGCAGAGAAATAGAAGAACTAGAAAAAGAACTTAAAAAGTTAGAAAAGGAAATTTCTCAAAAAACAGAAGAAAAAGAAGAATATGCTTCATCTATTAGTAATATTATCGAAGAAACAGCAAAGCTAGAAAAAGAATTACAAGGGATAGATATTGTTTATGCTACAGAAAAGCAAAAAATGGTATCACTAGAAGAATCAATTAGCAAGCTAGAAGAAAGATTAAAAAAGCTAAGAGAAGAGCAAGTATCAATAGATAAGCAAAAGGAAGATGGAATAAAAGAAAAAGAAGAAAAGAATAATCAAATAGAAAGCTTATCACAAGAAATAGAAGAATTAAACAAAGTTGTTGAACAATTTGCATTAGAAAACAAAGATAAGCAAACATATATAGACAATTTAAACATGGACATCACAAACCTTAAAATTTCAGTTGGTTCATTTGATGAAAGTGAAAGCTCAATTGATGAAATGGTAGAAAGAATAAATACAGATATTCAAAATCAGCAAAATAGCATAGAAGTAAAGAAACAAACCATTGCATCAGTAGAAGAAGAAAATCAAAAATTACAAGAAGCAATTGTAAATTTTGAAAAACAAATAGAAGAAATAAAGCAAGAAGTTGCAAATAGTTCTAGTAAAATAGAAAGCTTAAAGCAAGAAAGAGTTTCTAAAAATGAAGAACTAGCAAAAGTAGAAGAGGGAATATCAAATGAATTTTCTACATTAGAAACATTAAAAGAGGGATTAGTTAAATTAGATGTTAAGAAAGCAAAATTAGAACAAGATTTAAGCTCTGTCACAGAACAGCTTTGGAACGAATATGAATTAACACCAAACAACACAGAAGGCTATGAAAAACCAGCAAATGTAGCACAGGCACAAAAAGAAGTAAACAAATTAAGGAACAAAATAAAAGAACTAGGAAGCATAAACATTGACTCAATAGAAGAATATAAGAAAACCAAAGAAAGATACGACTTTATGGCAGAGCAACGTTTAGACTTAGAAAATACAGCAGCTAAGTTAAGAAAAGTAATTTCTGAGATGACAGAAACAATGAAAAAGCAATTTAAAGAAAGATTTGAACAAATCAACAAAAACTTTAGTGAAGTATTTAAAGAATTATTTGGTGGAGGAAAGGCAGAATTAATACTAGAAAATGAAGAAGAACTTTTAGAGTGTGGAATAGATATTCATGTACAACCACCAGGAAAGAAGCTTCAAAACATGATGCTATTATCAGGTGGAGAAAGGGCATTTACCGCAATTGCACTATTATTTGCAATTTTGCGTATTAACCCAGCACCATTCTGTATATTAGACGAAATAGAAGCGGCACTTGATGATGTTAACGTATATCGTTTTGCAGAATACTTAAAGAAATTCTGCAAAGATACACAATTCTTAATAATAACACATAGAAAAGGAACAATGGAAGTAGCACAAACTGTATATGGTGTAACTATGGAGGAAAATGGTATTAGTAAATTATTGTCATTAAAACTTAAAGGGTAAAAGAGAGAAGAAGAGAAGAAAAGAAAAAAGACAGCGGGACGGGGTTTTTGTCTTAAGGTTTTTTTAGCCTTAATTTTTCCCAAGACAAAAACCCCGTCCCATTGTCTTTTTTTAATTACGAAATCTTCTTATTATACTCTTCTAAAGCTTCGGTAGCATACTCGGTATCTGTAAGGCAAGGAAGATACTGCTTTCCATATTTTTGTCTAGTTTCATTTCCTTTTCCAGTAATCAAAATTACACTATTTGGATTTTCTAAAATAGCTTCTTTAATAGCTTCTCCACGGTCAGCAACTATTTTATAATCTCCAGGACCTTTCTTTATATATTCAGCAATTTCTTTGCAAATATCAACTGTTTCCTCTGGACCTGGGTCCTCAGCAGTTAAATAGCTAATTGCTGAATGAATACCTGCTAAAGTTCCTAAATCCCTTCTACGAAGTTGAGCTTTGCCACCAGGGCAACCAAAAACAGTTACAATTTTTTTATCAGGATATTCTTGTTTAGTTGACTCATATAACTTTTGAAAGCTTAGTTTATTATGAGCATAATCAACAATAACAATAATGCTACCATCTTTACTTACATGAGATTCCATTCTACCACTTGCTCTTGCAACTTTTAAGCCATTATAAATATTAGAATATGGAATATCTAATGCAATTGCTATTGAAATAGCAGCTAAAGCATTTTCTACATTAAATAATCCAGGCATTGTAAGCATAAAGTCTTTTTCAAAGTCAGGTGTTTTTACACAAAACGAAATAGCATTATGACCTTGCTTTTGAACGTTATAAGCATAAACATCAGCATTAGAATCCTTTTGACTAAACGTAATTACCTTTTTAGCCTTCTTGCTATGTTCTAAAATGACATCAGAAAAGTCAGAGTCCAAATTAACACAAGCTATTTCTGTTTGGTCAAATATTTTTAATTTACATTCAAAATAGTTCTCAAAAGTAGGGTGCTCTATGGTACTTATATGATCCTCAGAAATATTTAAAAATACACCTACTTTATACATAATATCATGAACTCTATGAAGCATTAAAGCTTGACTGCTAACCTCCATAACTAAATTTTTAATATTACAGTCAACACTATTACGTATATGATATTGAATATCAATAGATTCAGGACAAGTAATTAGTGATTCTTTTAAAGATTTGCCATCATAAGTGTCAATAGACGAAATGATAGCGGTATCAGGAAGCCCATGCTCTTTCATGTAATCATCTAAAATACTTTTTATATAGTAAGCAGTTGTAGATTTACCTTTTGTACCAGTAATCCCAATCATATTAAGCTTTTCTGCCGGATAATCATAGTACATACAAGAAATACAAGCTAAGCTTTTACGAATATCATTTACAACTATGTGTGGAAAATCTGGTTTAGTTACATTCTCTTTATCAGCCACGTACAAAATAGCACCATTTTGAATAGCTTCTTCCAAATATGAAGGTTTATAATTTAAACCTTTACAAATGTATAAAGTATTATTTGTAACTTCTTTAGAATTATGAGTTACTTTTTCTATCAATGTATTTTCTATATTTGATATATCAATATTAGATGGAACACATTCTATTAAATTTTCTTTCTCCAAAGCAGAAATATAATCTTTTAAAGTATATTGTTTCATTACTTCTCCTCCTGAATATTCAATTATATAAGTATTTTACACTAATTATAAATTGAATATACATCATAACATATTATCTATTCTCATTTCCTATGTTTTATACTATACAACATTTGTTTGCAAAAATCAAGCGAACATACCTACATTATTTTATATTTTCTAATAGATTGTCAAAAGATGTAAAATTATGTCGAAATGTTTTTCTTGCAATTTAGTTAAGATGTTACTATAATAGTTTCATAATATATTTCTAGCCGAAAGGCATTTATTAAAAAGTTTTAATTCAAATACAATTTTATCTAAAGTATTTTTAAGGTATCTCTTAAAATATTTCCACGATAATAAATTATAAAATAAAGGCAACTTATATAAAATCTATATAAACTATATTTAATTATTTTTAGTTATTATAATATTTAATAATATTAAATATTTTTATATTTTTATATTTTAAATTTGCCATACTAATACTTTTTATCTATATTGATTTATGTAATTTATGAACTAATGCTTTTTGTCTAGTAATATAAAATTTAAATTATTGGAGGGAAGCATATGATATCAAAAAGAGTAGAACAAGAAGAATTGGCACAAGGAGCAATATTACAGCCGAAAAATGATGTAGTATTTCAAGCTTTGTTTACACGAGGGAAAGAAACCATAACGAAAGCATTTTTAGAGGATGTACTAAAGATAAAAATACATAAATTAGATTTAGACAAAAGCAAAGACTTATTAAATGATAATAAGATAGACAAAAACGGAAGATTAGATTTAAGAGCAGTAATAAACGACAATGTAGAATGTGATATAGAAATACAATTAGAACCACATGAAAAAGTGTTGGAGAGGTTTTTATATTATTGGTCAAAAATGTACACAGCAAATGTACAAGTAGGGCATAAATACACAGAATTAAGAAAAACAATAAGTATAATAATAGTAGATAAAGAAATAAACGAGTTAAAAGACATAAAGAAAGCGCATACAACATGGCACATACGAGAAGATGAATATAAAGAAAATGTGTTGACTCAGTATTTACAGTTTGATATAATAGAAATTAGAAAAGCCATTGAAGAATACAAGAAAAATAAAGACGACGAAGTATTACAATGGATGATGTTCTTTGAAAATCCTGAAGATATGGAGGTAAAAAGAATAATGGAAAATAATGAAGATATAAAAGAAGCGAAAGAAGAACTAGATGAAATAAGCAGAAATGATATATTAAGAAGAATGGCATTAAAAGCAGAAATAGAGAGAATGGACCAAGAACAGAGAATGTATGAAGCGAGAAGAGATGGTAAAAAAGAAGGAATAAAAGAAGGGATAAAAGAAGGAATAAAAAAAGGAGAAGAAAAGGCAAATTTAGAAACAGCAAAGAAATTATTAGACGAGAAAATCGACATAGATATTATTGTAAAAGCAACAGGATTAACTAAAGAAGAAATATTAAATATAAATAAAAAGTAATAATATAAAATTATATAGAGTAGACTACTTAAATTGCATATTTTAAGTAGTCTATTTTTTGTATGATTAAATCCAACCTAATAAATAAAGTATAAAAATAAAAAAACTAAACATAACTTGAAGACAAGCATCATATAATTGTAATAGCTTATTTCGAAAAAGCAATATATATAAAATTTTAGTTATACTTGCAGAAAAGAATGATAAAAAAGCAAAGGAGGAAAATAAAAATGTGGCATACTCTAGATGTAAAAGATGTAGAGAGGCAAATGAAAACTAATTTAAGCCATGGACTTAATGCAAAAGAAGTGGAAGCAAGAAAGCAAAAATATGGCTTAAATCAGTTAGAAGAAAAAAAGAAAGAATCTATAATAATTAGATTTTTAAAACAATTCCAAGACTTCATGATAATTATTCTAATTATAGCATCAATAGTATCAGCAGTAATTTCTAAAATTCAAGGGACTAATGACTACTTTGACTCAATAATAATTATTGCAATAGTAGTGTTTAATGCAATTATGGGGCTTATACAAGAAGCAAAAGCAGAAAAATCAATAGAGGCACTTAAAAAAATGTCTGCACCTACTTGTAAGGTGAAAAGAGATGGAAAAATACTTGTAATAAAAGGTGAAGAAGTATTACCTGGTGATATTGTAATTCTAGAAGCTGGAAACTATGTGCCAGCAGACGGAAGGTTAATAGAAGCATCAAATTTAAAGGTGGAAGAGTCAAGCTTAACTGGTGAAACAGTACCAGTTTTAAAGGATGCTAATGTAATATTACAAGATAAAACTGTTTTAGGAGATATGGTAAATATGGTATTTGCTACAACAATAGTAGCAAATGGGCATGGAGAAATGCTTGTAACAGAGACAGGAATGAATACAAAAGTTGGTAAAATTGCTAAAATGATACTTACAAATGAAGACAAGGAAACTCCAATTCAAAAGAAATTAGGACAAGTAGGAAAAACTTTGGGAATAGCTTGTTTGGTCATTTGCTTTTTAATTTTTGTTATAGGTCTTATGAAAAAAATTGAACCAATAGAAATGTTTATGACTTCAGTAGGACTAGCAGTTGCAGCAATTCCAGAGGGACTACCTGCAATAGTTACTATAATGCTTTCTATTGGTGTTACAAAAATGGCGAAGAAAAACAGTATAATCCGTAAGCTTCCAGCAGTTGAAACATTAGGAAGCAGTAGTGTAATTTGTTCAGATAAAACAGGAACGTTAACTCAAAACAAAATGCAAGTAACAAAAATAATAGGAATAGGAGATAAAATCACAGGTAGTGAAAATATAAATAGTAGAATTACAAATAACAAAAGTATAAATATTGAAAGAACAAGGGAAGAAAATATAAATAAAAAAACAACAAATAATGATTTTGATAAATGGATTTTAGGCTTAGCTACAATGTGTACAGATGTAGATGTTTTTAATGAAAATGGCAAAATACAAGTAAATGGAGAACCAACTGAAGTTGCTATTGTGAATAAAGCCTTAGAAGTAGGTCAAAACAAACAAGAACTATATAATCAGATGAGGCGAATAGCAGATATTCCATTTGATTCTAATAGAAAAATGATGACTACAATTCATAAAATTCCTAATGGGTATAGAATTATAAGCAAAGGTGCACCAGATGTGCTTTTAAAGAAATGCAAATACATTTATCAAAGTACAGAAAATGAATATCACAATGTAACTGAGCTTACAAATAGAACAATTGAGCAAATAGAAAACCAAAACTTACAAATGGCAGAAAAAGCGCTAAGGGTGCTTGCTATTGCGTATGTAGATGTGAAAGAACTTCCAAATAAAATAGAAAGTAGCACTATTGAAAAAAACCTAGTATTTGTAGGATTAATTGGAATGATAGACCCACCAAGAGAAGGCGTAAAAGAAGCAGTAGCTACATGTAAAAGGGCAGGAATAAAGACTGTAATGATTACAGGCGACCATGTTGCAACAGCAACGGCAATAGCCAAAGAGCTAGGAATATTAAATGAGGGAGAATTAAGCATTACAGGGGAAGAACTAGATAATATTCCAGATACAACGCTAAAAAAGAACATTATGAAATATTCTGTATTTGCAAGAGTTACACCTGAGCATAAAGTAAGAATTGTAAATAGTTATCAAAGTACAGGTGCAGTAGTTGCAATGACAGGTGATGGTGTAAATGATGCACCAGCATTAAAACAAGCAAACATTGGTGTAGCAATGGGGCAAAACGGCACAGATGTTGCAAAAAATGCAGCAGATATGGTGCTTACAGACGATAATTTTGTAACTATTGTAGAAGCGGTAAAACAAGGAAGAAATATATTTGACAACATAAGAAAAGCTGTACATTTCCTAATTGCAACTAATATTGGCGAAATAGTTACCATATTTTTAGGATTACTGCTTGGTTTAAAATCACCATTACTTGCAATTCAGCTTTTATGGGTAAATTTAGTAACAGATTCACTTCCAGCTATTGCATTAGGTTTAGAAAAGCCAGATGCAGATATAATGAATAGAAAGCCACAAGATAGTAAAAAAGGAATTTTTGCAGATGGTTTATGGGGTAAGATATTTGTAGAAGGCTCAATGATTGGAATTCTAACATTACTTGCATTTAGCATAGGAAATCATTTTTATAATATAGATGTCGCAAGAACTATGGCATTTTTATCATTAGGGCTTTTAGAATTAGTACATAGTTTTAACATTAAAAGTGATGAGTCAATATTTAAAGTTGGAATTCTAGAAAATAAATATTTAGTAGGTGCATTTTTATTAGGGGCTATTTTACAGACCATTGTAGTTTTAATTCCGCCAGTGGCAAGCTTATTTAAATTAGTACCACTAACTGGAATTCAATGGTTATACACAATTGGAATTTCTATTGTTCCATTAGTATTAATGGAAATGCAAAAGAAAATTAATGAAATTAGGTTTGGAAAAGTTATATATAAACGAGACATTGGGACGGGTTTTTTGTCTTAAGTTTTTTGCGGTTTAATTTTTAATTTGACATATGGTTTCTAATTATCAAAACAAAATTTACTATATATTTAATTTATGTATACTACAATATATTTAATATAGGTTACATAAACTTGAACTTTATGTAAAATCATGCTATAATATATATATAATATTCATTTTTGAAAATGGAATAACAAAAATTCGTACACTCTAAGTGTATTTATATATATATTCTTGACATCAAAAAGGAGGTTGTATGATAATAAATTATTCCATGTAGACTTTTTTCAAATTCCATTAGAATTCTATGAGGATAAAAGAGTCTTTCCATCCACACACAAAAATATTATTACATCTTAAGGAGGATGTTCACTATGAAATATTTTGCAGAAACCCAATCTTCTATAATGGAGAAAATCAGAGCTAAGAAGAAACAATTGACCAAAGTGTTAAATTCTGACTATCCTAAAGCTGACTCCAAGATAGAGGGTCACAAGAGAAGGATAAAAAACGCATTAATTTTCTGGAACGATTTACTGGCTCTCGAAATGGAGATATGTTCTACAGAATATGCAAATTTACCTATTAAAATGGTAGATAAGAAAACTTTCGACAAAACGGTCAAAGAGTTAAAAACTTTTGTTGTATGTCCTGATATGGACTTTTGCAAAGTAGCAACTGTCTATAATGGCATAAGCATGATGGAAGATTATGTTTTAATCTGGATTTCTCCAATAAGTTCTCTCTAATCGGTTCTCTGCGATGTTTAAGGGTTTCATTAGCCTTTATGCAAAAAAAATCTAGCCCATTTGCTAGATTTTTTTTTTGATATTTTTAAAATAAGATAAAAATCTAATTCAAGATATTTAATTTTCCGCAAGACAAAAACCCCGTCCCAGCGTCTTAAAAATAAATCCTTGAATAAACTATAGGTTTAAAATAGATATGACACAGTAGATGATAAAAATAAATATAGGAAATACCAAAAATATGATAAAATGTTT
>CANRNR010000028.1 GCA_947632035.1 uncultured Clostridia bacterium
ATTCATTTGAATATTTTGACATAAAAAGTGAACCCTCCTTGTTAAACTTTTTGTCTAACAATTTGGGTTCACTTCAAAATTATATAGGTTTCTTTTAAATTTGTAGAAAAAATAATATATTATTCGGTAAGGTCCATTTTAATTTTTTGAAAAGCAAAGCCACAAATAATAGAGGTAGCTATAAAAAACAAACTGCTTTTAAATAAAGAAATTCCTATGTAAAAAACGCTAGGGGAAGAGTAAAAAAACATATATGTAAATAAAATAATTATAGCAAAAATGCTAATTTTAAAAGAAAAATTAATTCCAAACTTCATAGCCTCTACTATGTGATTATCAATTTTTTTAAACTCACTTAAAATATATTTCATACTCATTACCTCACAATCTCTATAAGTTTATGTTACCATAATAAAAAGTAAAATTCAAAGGTAATTTTTAGCAAATTAAGAGTAAAGAAAAACTAGCATTATATTTAATATAAATAAAAAAAGATGCTATTTCTAGCATCAATCTTCTAAAAAACTGTGCACAATTTTTTAGGAATTCTTATGCATTCATAGCATTTAATTTTTTAGCCATATTAGATTTTTTTCTAGCAGCTGTGTTTTTTACTATAACACCTTTTGTACAAGCTTGATCTACTTTTTTAGTTGCTAATGATAATAATTTTGTAGCTTCTTCTTTATTTCCAGCTTCAACAGCTTGTTCAAATTTCTTTACAGCTGATTTATATCCAGACTTAATCATATTATTTCTTGATGTTTTAGTTTCAATAACTTTAACACGTTTAATAGCTGATTTAATATTTGGCATTTCTTGCACCTCCCTTTAAGCTCATAAATAACAACATATATTCTAGCATGTTTTTTCCGAAAACGCAAGTAATTTTGCAAAATACCTTGAAAAATAAAAATAAAACATATATAATAAAACCATACCAAAGAAAGATAGAAAATTGGAAGGAGAGATTATTATGAACATCAAAATAGTAGGAAAAGACTTAAAAGCAACAGAAGCAATTAAAGATTATATTGGTAAAAAATCAGAAAGATTAGTAAAATATTTTGGAGAGGAATTTGACGTAACAGCCACAATAAAAACAGAAGGTGGAATGCAAGTAGCAGAAATGGATGTTAAAACCCCTACAGATAGATTTAGAGCTGTAACAGCCCACAGAGATTTATATGCATCTATTGATAAAGACATAGATATATTAGAAGGTCAAGTTAGAAAAATGAAAACTAAAAAAGACCAACAAAATATGACAGAATCTATTAGAAACAAAGAAGTAGCAAGAGAAGTAGATGAAAACCCAATCGAAGGAGAAATTATTAAAACACTTTATTATGAAATTAAACCACTATCTCCAGAAGATGCAAAATTAAAACTAGAAGAAAAACCACAAGATAGATTTTTAACATTTATAAATATTGAAACAGGAAAAGTAAATGTAATTTATCGTTTAAAAGATAACAAAAATTATGGATTAGTTGAGCCAGAGGCTTAAAACAATATACGAATAATAGGTGCCATTATTTTATACCTCAAACATAAAGTATAAAATAATGGTATTTTTTAAAATAAAAATGAACTTTTTAGAAAAATAATTTATCTAATAGGTGTAAATACCAAAAAATGGAGAAAGGAAAATAAAATGGAAGAAGTAGTAAAATTAGCAAAAGAAGGAGATAAGCTAGCATATCAGAGATTAATAGAAACTTTAAGTGTATATCTATATAATATTGCACAAGCTATGCTAAAAAATGAGGAACAAGCAGCAGATGCAATATCAAATACCATACTAAAAGCATATACCAAATTAAAAACATTAAAAAATCCTGAGTATTTCAAAACATGGATTTCAAGAATATTAATCAATGAATGCAAAGACATACTAAGGAAAAATAAGAAAGTAGTATATATAGAAGACTATTATAATCAAGCTGACGAACAAGAGATAGATGCTATTAGCAAAGAAGAAAAAATGGACGTAATAGATGCAATAAATAAGCTTGATAAAAAAACAAAAGATGTAGTTATTCTATATTACTATAATGAACTAAAAATAGAAGAAATTGCGAAGATATTAAATCTGCCAGAAGGAACAGTAAAATCTAGAATGAGTGCAGCTAAAAGTAAATTGTATGATTTATTACAAGGAAGGAGTGAGAACTATAATGGATAATAGAATTGATAACAAAATAAAACAAGAACTAAAGCAAGAATTACAAATTCCTGAAATAGTAAAACAAAAAATGCAAGAAGCATATAAAAAAATAGAAGAAAGTGAGGATTTAAAAATGAAAGAAGAAAATAAAAGTAAATATAAGTTAAGTAGAGTATTAAGTTTAGTAGCATCATTTGTATTAATAATATTTTTAATAGGAAATGGAATATCATATGCAATGGGAGGTGCTAACATATATTCATGGCTATTAGAAAAAATTGGAATAAGTAAAGAATATGAAGAATCAAAAACAGATATTAACCAAGTAGTAGAAAAAAATGGAGTTAAAGTTACATTAATGGATATGGCATATGATACTAATTTCTTAATAATGGGTTATATGTTTGAAACAGAAGATTTATGCCAAAAATCATATGATTTAGGATATTATCAAATTGACTCAAACGTTCAAGACAAAGATAAAGTGATTGTAAATATGTTACAAAATAATGCGGAAATAGAATTTCAAGCTAAAATATCTGATGGACAAAATGAAACATATATAGGAAATTATTCGGATTTAAATAGTGGTTTTAAATTAGAAAGCGGTGACATACATTATTTAGATAAAATTCAAACTTTTGCAAGAGTAATTTCAAAAAACGAACTTGCATTATATGTAGTAGCAGATATTTCAGAATATAGATTTAATGACACAGCAAATATAGAAATAATTATAAGTAAATTAGGTATGAATGTTATAGAAGCAATACCACCAATATTTGAAGGAGAATGGAATTTTAAAGTAAATAACTTAAATAAAGGACTAACAGAAACAAAAAATTATAAACCACAAAATGCAATGGCAGAATTTGAAATAGAAAAAGAATATGGTTGGGCTATTGATTCTACAACAGGAGAAAAACAATATTATGATGAGCCTATGATTGTAGTAAAAGAAGGAGAATTAGGAAAAGTTACAATTTCTAATATTCAAATATCTAAAATTGGAACAATTATAAAACTTGAAACTAATTTTGAAAATGGAACTATGGTAGATGAATCAATAAAAGTACCAAGCTATGCATTTGATCTAATTGATAGTCAAGGAAATCTACTTTTAGAAAAAGAGATGGTTAATAATGATGAAGGTTTCTTTACACAAAAATTAGATGAAAATGAAGATTATACTATAAATATATATAAATATTATACAAATCAATATACTGATGATAGATATAATAAAGATACAGAATTTAAATTTATTACTAGTATGGAATTTAATTTAAACAATTTAAAAATCAGTAATGATTTTTAGAAATGGAAATATATAATGATAGTTTGTATATGAGCAAAAGTTGGTATTATAAGAATTATGTATTAACAATCTTAGAAAATAGCAGGAAATTTACCTGCTATTTTCTAAGTATGAAATATTCAATTACTTATTTTTTTACTTTCAATAATTTTATAAATATTTATATTATTTATTTCATATACATTAAAAAAAATTTAAATTGTAACTTACTTGTAACTTTAAAGTAGTAAACTATAAAATATAAACATATTATGAAAGGAATTTTTTTGTTATGGAAATATTAAAAGTTGAAAATCTAACTAAAATTTATGGAAAAGAAGAATCAAAAGTTGTAGCATTAGACCATGTTTCATTTACAGTAGAAAAGGGAGAATTTGTTGCAATAGTAGGTGCTTCTGGAAGTGGGAAATCAACCTTACTTCATCTAATAGGTGGTGTTGATAGACCAACATCAGGTAAAGTTTTTATTGATGGAAAGGACATATTTAAGTTTAATGATGATAAACTTGCAATTTTCAGGAGAAGGCAAGTTGGCTTAATCTATCAATTTTATAATTTAATACCAATATTAAATGTGGAAGAAAATATTACACTTCCTTTATCACTAGATAATAGAGAGGTAGATAAAGATAAACTAGATGTTATGCTAAATTTATTAGGGCTTCAAAGTAGAAGAAATCACCTTCCAAATGAATTATCAGGTGGTCAGCAACAAAGAACAAGTATAGGAAGAGCGCTAATTACAGACCCTACTATAATCTTGGCGGATGAACCAACTGGAAATTTAGACTCGAAATCAAGTGATGAAATAGTTTCATTACTAAAAAAATCAAATAAAGATTTAAAACAAACTATAATAATGATTACACACAATATGGAAATTGCAAAAGTAGCAGATAGAATTATTAAAATTGAAGACGGAAAAATCGTTTAAAATAGCTTAAAGTATTGATAAATTTAAAATGTTAAAAAATCAAATAATTTATTTTAAGAAAATTGAAGGAAGGGAAGGAAATTTAAAAGTGAACTTACTTAATAAATTAACAATTAAAAACCTTAAATTAAATAAAAAAAGAACCATTGTTACAATAATAGGAATAATTCTATCAGTTGCACTAATTACAGCAGTTGCATCAATTTATGTAAGTGGAATTCAGTCTTTAATAAATTATGAAATATCTATAAAAGGAGATTTTCATGTAGCATACTTTAATGTTCCAAGTACTGAAATAGACACATTTAGAAATAATAGAGGAATTGAAGAATTATATATCACAAAAAATGTAGGCTATGCAAAAATTGCATCTAAAAATGAGTATAAACCTTATGCCTATATAAAGGCATTTACAAAATCCTCACTTGAAAATCTTGCAATTAACTTAATAGAGGGAAGACTTCCAGAAAATGATAGTGAAATAGTTATACCGGCTCACCTTAAAACTAATGGTAGATTGGTTTTAAATGTAGGGGAGACAATTACATTAGATGTAGGAAAAAGAGTATCAAGTGATGGCTATGAATTAAATCAATCAAATCCATTTAATCTAGAAGACTCAAACTTACAAATAACTGATAGTAAAACCGGTGAAATTATATATGAATCAAATGAGAAAAAAAGTGATGAAAAAATAATAGATACAGTAAGCAAAACCTATAAAATTGTAGGAATAGTAGAAAGACCAGCAAGCAGTATTGAAGAATATTCTGCACCGGGCTACACATTTATAACTTATGCAAGTGAAGATGATTGTACTGGAAATATTGATATATATGCAAAATATTCAAAAACGCGGAATAAAAGATTCTTATAAAATTACTGCAAATATATTAGGTGTAGATGAAGAACTATTTGAAATTGCAAATGATAATATTGGTAATAATGATACAATGGAATCAATAGAAAAATATAAGCAAGAAATGGAAAAGGCAAAATATGATATAGATGTAAATAGCTACTTAATTGGCTTACAAACAGACCCTATAGCTAGTAGTGGAATAGGAGATTTAGGAATTGTTGTAATAATAGTAATGGTAATTATAGTATTTACATCAGTTTTCTGCATAAAAAATAGCTTTGATATTTCTATAACTGAAAAAATAAGGCAATATGGAATGTTAAGAAGCATTGGAGCAACCAAAAAGCAAATAAGAAAAAATGTATTTTATGAAGCTACAATACTAGGTGCAATTGGAATACCGCTTGGAATATTATCAGGATTTTTTGCATCTTACATCCTTATAATTGTAAGTAATTATTACTTATTCAAAATGATGGAAAGTGAGGTTATATTAGAATTTTGTTTCTCTTTAGTGGCAGTAATAGTAGCTATAATATTAGGAATTATAACAATATACTTTTCAGCGTTTAGAAGTGCTAGAAGGGCAGCTAAAGTATCTCCAATAGAATCAATAAGAAATAGTGCAAATATAAAAATAAATCCTAAAAAAGTAAAATCTCCAAAAATAATAAAGAAATTATTTGGAATTGGTGGAGAAATATCATTTAAAAATCTAAAAAGAAACAAGAAAAAATATAGAACTACCGTTATTTCTATTGTTGTATCTGTAAGTGTATTTATTGCACTTTATAGTTTTATGACAATGACATTTGAGGAAGTAAAAACAGAGTTTAAAGTAACTGAATATAATATTTCAGTAAATGCAAGAGGAACTGATAATGATACTTACCAAAAACTTTTAGAAACAACTGAGTTAGATAATATTGAGGATTATTCTGTAATAAGAGGCTCAGGAATTAATTATTCAAATCCTAAATATAACTCTGAATATGTAGAATGGCTAGATTTAAAATTAAATCAAGATTCAAAAGCATATTTAAGTTTTTATACGATAGGAGAGAATCAATATAAAAAATATGTAAAATCTTTAGGTTTAGATTATGAAAAAATGAAAGATAAGGGTATACTAATTGACTATATGAATACAGGAAGGTATAATGAAGAAAAAAATAAATATGAAAGAAAATATATGAAAGTATATGATTATCAAGTAGGAGATAAAATAGTAGGGATAACAACTAAGGATTATACTATAGAAGAAACAGAAGAAAATATTACTACCTTAGAAATAGGCTATGTTACAGAAGAAAAACCATTTGGATTAAAGAATACAGATGGTATAATGCTTATTATAAGTGATAAATTATTTGATAAAATTGCAACAACCAATATGGTGGATATTGCCTATAAATCAAGCAATGCAGATAAACTTCAAGATGATATAGAAGAACTTTTAAAAGAAGAAACTTATAGCTTAAATAATGTAGAAGATAATTATAGAACTATGAATAACTTATTTACATTAGTTGGAATATTCTTATATGGCTTTATAATAGTTATATCTCTAATTGGAATAACTAACATATTTAACACAATAACAACTAGTGTAGAACTTAGAAAGCAAGAGTTTGCAATGCTTAAATCTATTGGAATGACAACAAAAGAGTTTAATAGAATGGTAAGGCTAGAAAGTATATTTATGGGTGTAAAATCACTAATATTTGGTACTACTATAGGTATTGGTTTATCTTATTTAATATATCACTTCTTATCAGAAGAATCTGGAAATCCATACAGGTTGCCAGTATTAGCAATTGTTCTTTCTATATGTGCAGTATTTATTTTAATATCACTAATTATGAAATATTCAATAGGCAAAATTAACAAACAAAACACTATTGAAACAATTAGAAATGAAAACATATAGGGACCAGGTCCATCTTACCATTTTTGGGGTAGTTGGGACAGGTCAGATGTAATGGTATAATAAATTTTATTACGAAAAGTAAATATAGTTGAAGTAATGTAGCAAAATTTGGAGGTCTAACATGGAAATTTTATTAGTAGAAGATAACTTATCAATCATCAAAGGGCTTGCATATTCATTTGAAAAAAACAATTATAAGCTATCATATACAACAAATATAAAAGAAACAAAAGAATACTTAAAGCAAAATTCTAACATAGACTTAATAATATTAGACATAACATTACCAGACGGAGATGGCTTTGAATTATTTAAAAATACAATAAAAAATTTAAATATACCAACTATATTTTTAACAGCAAAAGATGAAGAAGATGATATTGTTAAAGGGCTAGATATAGGAGCAGAAGATTATATAACTAAGCCCTTTAGCACAAAAGAGCTACTCGCAAGGGTAAATAAAATATTATTACGCTCAAAAAAGAAAAGTATTATTAAAGTAAAAGATATTACCTTTGATATGGACAAATTAATGCTATATAAAGAAAATGTGCAAATAGATTTAACAGCCTTAGAACTAAAACTTGTAAATTTACTATTTTCAAATATGAATAAATTGGTAACAAGAAACATGATATTAGATAAAATATGGGAATGGACAGGCAATGATGTAGACGACCACACAATAACAGTTTATTTTAAAAGAATAAGAGAGAAAATTGGAACAGATATTATTACAACTGTAAAAGGTATGGGGTATATAATAAATGAAGAATAAAATTAAATTAAAAAGATATTTTATAACAACTTTTTTAATATCTATGTGTTTGCTTGCAATATTTCTAATTATGAATATATATGAATACCATGTATACACTATAAATTTTAATAACAAATTAGCAGAAGTAGTAAAAGCTGTGCAAGAAAAGTATCCAGATTTATCTGAAATAGAAATCATGGAAATATTAAATAGTAATACAAAAGGTGATGGCGAATTTTTTGAAAAGTATGGTATTAATGTAAATGAAGCATCAATAGTTTTGCAAAATGATATAAGCTATCGTAATTTTCTAATACTAAATATGCTGTTTATGCTTACAGCTATCACGATAATTATAGTAATATTTATAATATACAATAAAAATAAGGAAAGGGACATTAAAGATATTACAAAATATATAGAACAAATCAACAAGAAAAATTATGAGCTTAAAATAGACCAAATATCAGAAGATGAGCTATCTATTCTAAAAAATGAAATATATAAAACCACAATAATGCTAAAAGAAGCGGCAGAAAATTCAAATATGGATAAATTGAATTTAAAAAAATCTTTGGAAGATATTTCTCACCAGCTAAAAACACCACTTACAAGCATTTTAGTACTTCTTGACAACTTAATTGATGACCAAAATATGAGTAGTGAAACAAGAAA
Organism: uncultured Clostridia bacterium; assembly: GCA_947632035.1. Taxonomy (GTDB): domain Bacteria; phylum Bacillota; class Clostridia; order TANB77; family CAG-508; genus CAG-273. The sequence goes on from CANRNR010000028.1 coordinate 8,650, forward strand.
TGATTTTATTAAAGACATAAAAAGAGAAGTAGTAAATATCAATTTTTTAGTACAAGCTATTTTGAAATTATCTAAATTTGATGCAAACACAATCCATTTCATAAAAGAAGAAAAATTATTAAAAGAAATTGTAGATGAAGCAATTAAAAATGTTTCGCCTTTATGTGATTTAAGAAATATCAAAATAGATGTAACAGGAGATAGTAAGGCACAAATAATATGTGATGCAAAATGGCAAATAGAAGCAATTACAAATATTTTGAAAAATTGTGTAGACCATTCAAAAGATAATCAAAAAATAATTGTAAGATATGAGCAGAATAATGTATACTCACAGATAGATATACAAGATTTTGGAGATGGAATATCAAAAGAAGATTTACCACATATTTTTGAAAGATTCTATAAAGGGCAAAATGCTAGCCATGAAAGTGTAGGCATAGGATTAGCACTTTCAAAAACAATAATTGAGGAAGATAATGGAATAATTAGTGTAGAGTCAAATGAAGATGGCACTAAGTTTGTGATTAAATATTATAAATAAAAATTAAATATTAAATATTAAATATTAAATATTAAAAATAAAAGAAACCTACTTAAATATGTATCTAAATAGGTTTCTTTTTTGTTGTCTGTACAACAAATTCTATTCTAACTTTCGGTTAAAACTTATTTCATGTTGTTTTCAGCTTGTTGAATCATTTTTCTAACCATATTACCACCGATTCTACCAGCGTCTCTTGAAGATAAATCTCCATTATAACCATCTTTTAAGTTAACACCAACTTCGCTAGCAACTTCATATTTGAATTTGTTAAGTGCTTCTTTAGCTTCTGGAACTACAGATCTGTTACTGTTGTTTGAATTTGCCATGTTTTTCACCTCCTAGAATGTGATTGTTTTTCTATATCGAAAAAACGATTTGTTTTTTCAGTATATATATTGTGCAATAAAAATTTTTTTAAACTGGCAAATTTTAGAATTCATTTAAATAAAAATATTTAAAAATTTTTAGCTAATAATAAAATGTTAGTATAAATTAAAGTAATTGATATATAAACATGGCAAAAAAATACATTGACATTTTTCTACAAAAAAGCATATAATAATTGTGAAAAATAAATATAATATAAAAAATTAAAAGGGAAGGGATAATCAATTAAATAGATTAATATTTCTATATAAGTGATTATACAATATTAACATATGAAAAAAATCAAAAAAATTTTTATTTCGTTATTTTGCTTTATTTTAATTTTTTCAAGCGTAGTTTTTGCAGATGTAGGAAGCTTTGAGGACTATGATAGTGGTAGCTCATGGGACAGCGGAAGTTCATGGGATAGCTATGATTGGGATTCTGACTATTCATCAGGAGGAGACTTAGGCTTATTTTTATTCTTTTTAGATCCACATATATCACCATTTGTTATTATTATAGTAATTATTGCTGCAATTATTATAAATAAAAATAAGAAGAAAAATATGCCAAGATATTATACAGAAAATAGACCTAATCAGCCAAGAACAGATAGTGTGCAAGATATGAATAGTTTAAATGCAAGACAATTACAAATAGAAAACAAAATTCAAGCAAATGATCCAAATTTTAATAAAGAAGAATTTATTGCAGAAAGTAAGAATTTATTTGTTAGATTGCAACAAGCTTGGACAGCAAGAGATTGGGAAACAATAAGACCATTTGAAACAGAAAGTTTATTTGAACAACATAAAAATCAACTTCAAGGCTATATCAATAACAACCAAATAAATGTTATGGATAGAATTTGCGTTAACTATGCACACTTATATGGATATACTGTGCAAGGTGATAAAGAAGTATTAACAGTAAGGCTAAATTCAAGAATGCAGGATTATATAATAGATGCTACAACAAAAGAAGTAATAAGAGGAAATAAAGATGATGAAAAAGTAAATACATATTTGTTAACATTTATTAGAAAAAATGGTGTAAAAACAAAAGAAGGAACAGCAGATATTAATACTACTAACTGCCCAAATTGTGGTGCACCAACCAAAATTACATCAGCAGGGAAATGCGAATATTGTGGTAGCATAATCACAACAGGAGAATACAATTGGGTACTTTCTAATTTACAAAGAGAGGTATAATATTTTAAGTAAAATTATTAAAAAATAAATTTGTGCAAGACACAAAAAAAGGAGGATTTATATGGGATTAATTAAAGCAGCAAAAGAAGCAATTAAAGGAACATTAGCAGATCAATGGAAGGAGGCAATTCGTTGTGACAATTTAGATAATGATACTTTGATGGTAAAAAAGACAACACCAAATGGAGTTATAAGTAATAAAAGTACAATTATTGTAGCACCAGGTCAATGTGCAGTTATTTATGATAATGGTAAAGTAATTGATGCAACAGCAGAAGAAGGACTTTATCAATTCGATAGTTCTACTACTCCATCTTTCTTCGCAGGAGATTTTGGAGCAACCTTCAAAGAAATGTGGCAAAGATTTACATATAATGGTGCAAGTGCAAAGCAACAAGCAGTATTTTTCTTTAATACAAAAGAAATTATAGACAACAAATTCGGTACACCATCACCAATTCCATTTCAAGATTGGTCACATCCAATTCCAAATCAAATGACAAACACATTATCACCAATGAGAGTAGAAATTAAATGCTTTGGGAAGTATACTTTTAAAATTTCTAATCCTGCTGTATTTATGCAAGAACAAGCTGGAACAGCAGATGTTTATAGGAAAGATAAATTAGTAGAACAAATTCGTGCTGAAGTAATTGCAGTATTCCAAAATTTAGTAAATGAATTAGGTTCTGAAAAACATAAAGTTCCAGTTCTAGAAATGCCTAGCCAAACTGATGAAATAAGGGAAATGATGAGTGAAATGGCATTTGATGAACCAGTAAAGAAAAGAGGACTTTCTATAGTATGTTTTGCAGTAGAATCTGTAACATTAGATGAAGAATCAGAAAGAAAGATTGACCAATATGAATTAAGTTCAAATGCTTATATGCAACAAGGAAGATTAGTAGATGCATATGCTGAAGCTGTACAAAGTGCAGCAGAAAATAAAACAGGTTCAATGAATGGCTTTATGGGAATAGGAATGATGAATATGGCAACAAATGGCGTAGTTGGAGGAGCAGTAAATTCAGCATGGCAGAATACTAAAGGAAGTCAAATGGATTTAAGCAAAGAGCCTTATGGCAAAGTAAATAATGACCAAAGTAGTGAGAATAAAGAGCAAGGAGCCAATGATACAAAAGAAAGTACTCAAGCTGAAAATGTAGAAAATAAATCAGAAGAATGGAATTGCAAATGTGGTACAAAGAACTCAGGAAAATTCTGTACTAATTGCGGAAGTGCAAAACCTACAGGAAAAGAGTGCCCAAACTGCAAAGCAGTAAATGATGAAGGAAGTAAATTCTGCAAAGAATGTGGAACAAAATTAGATTAAAAAATTACGAAAAATTTAAAAAAATTAGATTAAAAATTTACGGAAAATTTTAAAAAATAAAATTAAAATTCTGAAAAATATTGAAATAATCAATTAGGGTTACTATAATAAAAATGTAAAAATTTTTATAGTAACCTTTAATAAAATTTTATAATAATTTAAAAATATACAAAAAATAAAGGAGAAAAAAGCATGTATAAGCTAGTAGCAATAGATTTAGATGGAACGCTTTTAGACTCTTATGGACAAATATCACAAAAGAATAAGGAAACGGTTCAAAAGGCAGTTCAAAGCGGAGTAGAGGTTGTTTTAACCTCAGGTAGAGGGGCTAAATCAGTAGAAAACTTGGCAAATGACATAGGAGCAAATCATTACATGATTTGTGGAAATGGTTCTATGATTTATGATTTTAAAGAAGACAAGCTAATATATGAAAATTTTTTAAGCCAAAAAAAAGTATTACAGCTAGTTCAAATTTGTGAAGAAAATAGCATATATTATAGTATTTACACAAGAGATAGTATTATTACAAAAAATTTAAATTACAATGTTCTTTTTTATCATCATGAAAATGCAAATAAACCAGACAACAAAAAAACACATATATATTTAGTAGAAAATATTTATGATTATATCTTAAATAGACAAGAAACAGATTATATCAAACTATGTATATGCGATAGTGATAATATTATTTTTAAAAGTATTATAAAAAAGTTAAAAATTGTAAAAGATATAGACGTGCTAGATGTGGGGCATATGTCTAGAAAAATTTTAAAGTCTGGAACAGAAGAATTTTCTATTGAATACTTTTATACAGAAGTTTCAAGCAAAAACGTAGACAAATGGACAGCAGTTTCATATTTAACAGATAAACTAGGAATTTCAAAAGAAGAAGTAATTGCAATAGGAGACAATATAAACGATAAAACAATGATTGAAAATGCTGGGCTTGGTGTTGCAATGGAAAATAGTGCACCATATATTAAGCAAATGGCGAAAATTGTTACTAGCAGTAATAATGAAGATGGTGTAGCAAAAGTGATAGAGGAATATGTAATTTAAAGCGAAAATAAATATAAAATTGAATAACAAATAAAAAAATGCACATAACTATATTAAATAGGAGTGTGTATTTTTTATGAATAAAAAAGATAAAGTAGCTACAAAAAATAATGAGTTAAATAAGAAAATTGAAATGGAAAATAATAGAAAAGCTGAAACTAGTAAAATGAAAGAAGAAATAGGGGAGATGGAAGATGCTACAAAATATGGTGAATTTATTTCTTCATATTTTGCATGGATGACTTTAGAAAGACAAAAACAGTTAGCTAAAAGAATGGAAGAAATAGATAGGAAAAACAAATAGATATTAGTTTATACTTAAAATACAAATAGAGAAGCTAGAAAGTAAAGGTAATTATAATTTTAAACTAGTTCACAAAATATTCACAAAAAATGTATTGACAAACGAAATAAAGGGAGTATAATATAATTGTAGGTCAAAGAAAGTCAAAGTCTAAAACCAATATTTGAAACATTAAATAATGACTTAAAATATAGGAGATAAAGCAATATAAATTATTACTTAAAATATATGGAATAAAGCAATTTTAAACTTAAAAGAAAAACTTTCTAAAGACTTTTAAAATAAAAAGGAAGTGATGAAATGAGAATATCTGACATGATAGAAGAATTTATTAAAGATATGTTTTCTGATGATGAGGAATCAATAGAAATTCAAAGAAACGATTTAGCTGAGCATTTCAATTGTGTTCCATCACAAATAAACTACGTAATAGCAACAAGGTTTAATCCATCACAAGGCTACTATGTAGAAAGCAGACGAGGTGGAGGAGGTCACATTAAAATTAAAAAAATCAACATTACAAAAAGCAATTATTTAATGCATGCAATTAGCAGTATTGGCGACAAAATAACATCACAAGAAGTAGATATTTTTATAAGTAACTTCTTATCAGAAGATATTATTTCAGAAACAGAGGCAAAACTATTAAAGGTAGCAACAAGTGATAATGTGCTAACAATTTCACAACCAGATAGAGACTTTATAAGAGCAAAAATATTTAAAAATATGCTTATAAATTTAGTAGAAGATTAGAATACTAAAGAAAAGAGTTACAAGTAAAATAGAAATACTTAAAACTCAAATAAAAATAATTAAAAGTAAAGTAGAAATATGTAAAACATAAGTAAAAATAATTTTTAAGGAGGTAATTTTTATGTTATGTCAAAATTGTGGAAAAAATGAGGTTAACTTTCGTTATACACAAATTATAAATGGTGTAAAAAAGGAGATGGCACTTTGCGATAAATGTGCAAAAAGTTTAGGACTAGAAAGCTTAGATTTTAATATGCCAATTAACTTTTCTAGCTTTTTAGGAGATTTCTTTGATGAAGGCTTAGACTTATTACCAAGCTTTACAAAGCAAGGAACTATAGAATGTGATAATTGCGGAATGACTTATGATGAATTTATAAATACTGGAAAATTTGGATGCAGTAACTGTTATGATGTATTTTCAGAAGGGCTAAATAATGTACTTAAAAACATTCATGGATCAGACACACATGTAGGAAGAAGAAGCAGACTAACTTCAGCAGAAAAGAACAAAGTAAAAGAAGATGTTAAAAAAGCAAGAGGAGAGAAAAATAAAGCGAATGAGAAAAATGTAAATGATAAAGAAAATGATAAAAATGAGGCAAATCAAAATGCAAAAGCCTCAGAGTTAAAAAAGAAAAATCAAGAAAATGAAAAACAAGAAAAAATAAAAAATTTAAATATAAGTTTAAAGCAAGCTATTAAAGAAGAACGCTATGAAGATGCAGCTAAAATAAGAGATGAAATTAAAGAATTAGAAAAATAAAAATATTGTGACCTGTCCAAAATATACCGAAAATGGTAAATGAAACGTGGTCCAAAAAGGAGGAAAAAATAATGAATTGGTATTTGCAAAATGGTAAAGATTCTGATGTAGTAATTAGTTCAAGAGTAAGGCTTGCTAGAAACTTAGAAGAATATCCATTCCCAACTAGGCTTTCAAAGCAAGGAGCAAATGAAGTATTAGAAAAAATAAAAGAAATAACACCAAGTATTGGTTATGGTTTAAAATTTGTTAATTTAAGCGATTTAGATGATATTACAAAAGTAAGCTTAGTAGAAAAACATATTATAAGCCCAGAATTTGTAGCAAGTAAAAATGGTGCAATGCTTATAAATGAAGAAGAAAATATTTGCATGATGCTTAATGAAGAAGATCATATTCGTATTCAAGTATTTGCATCAGGCTTAGACTTAGAAAATTTAAAGAATTTAATAATTGAAATTGATGAAAAATTAGATGGAATGTTACATTATGCAGTTCATGAAAAATATGGTTATTTAACAGCTTGTCCTACTAATGTTGGTACTGGAATGAGAGCATCTGTAATGGTGCATTTGCCAGCACTAACAATGACAGGTAATATAAACAAAATTTTAAATATAGTAAATGGCTTTGGAATGAATATTCGTGGAATTTATGGAGAAGGAACACAAAGCCAAGGTGATATTTACCAAATTTCAAATAACCAAACCTTAGGTTTAACTGAAAATGATATTATTAGAAATTTAAATACTATTACAGAAAAAGTAATTCAGCAAGAAAGAATGGCAAGAAAATACTTAGCCAAAAATTCAATAGATTTAGAAGATAGGGTTTATCGTGCTTATGGAACACTTAGCTATGCAACAAAACTTTCTTCTGATGAATGCAAAAAATTGCTTTCATATGTAAAACTAGGAACTGATTTAGGAATTATTAAAGAGTTAACAGATAGCAAGGTTTCAAAAATGTATTTATATAATCAACCAGCAAATTTGCAAAAATATGTAGGAAAAGTTTTGGATGGATATGAAAGAGATATTAAAAGACCTGAAGTTATAAAACAAATTATTAAAGAAAAATAAAAAAACCTCCCATTCGGGAGAAAAAAGGAAGTGTATAAAGATGATGTATAAATTTACAAATCGTGCAGAAAAAGCATTAGAGTATGCCGGTGAATTAGCAACAGAATTTGGACATAATTATATAGGAACAGAACATATTTTATATGGCTTAGTAAAAGAAGGAAGCGGAGTTGCAAGCCAAGTACTTACAATGCAAGATATAACTGCCGAAAAAATTGCAGAAGAAATTGAAAGCTTGATAGGTAAAGGAGAAAAGGCAGAAAATGATGTCGACATTGGCTTTACACCTAGAAGCAAAAGAGTAATTGAAAATGCTTTTATAGAAGCAAGAAAATTAAATTCTGAATTTATAGGAACAGAGCATTTACTAATAGGCATTATGAGAGAAGGCGATAGTGTAGCTGTTAGAATTATGATGGATTTAAATGTAAATCCTCAAAAGCTATATAATGAAATTATAAAAGTAATAAATGAAGATGAAACTGCAAATAACAATGATAAACAAGCAAACAATAAACAAAAGGGAAGCTATAATCAAACACCAACTTTAAATCAATTTGGTGGGGACTTAACTAAAAAAGCAAGAGAAGGAAAGCTAGACCCTGTTATTGGTAGAAAGCAAGAAATTGAAAGAGTTATTCAAATTTTATCAAGAAGAACAAAAAATAACCCATGTTTAATTGGTGAACCGGGTGTTGGTAAAACAGCAGTTGCAGAAGGATTAGCAGAGAAAATTGTACAAGAGGATGTACCAGAAATGCTAAAAAACAAAAGAGTTGTAAGCCTAGATATTGCAAGTATGGTAGCAGGTGCAAAATATAGAGGTGACTTTGAGGAAAGAATTAAGAAATGCCTAGAAGAAGTTAAAAAAGCAGGAGATGTAATATTATTCATAGATGAAGTTCATACAATCGTTGGAGCAGGCTCAGCAGAAGGTGCAGTAGATGCTGCAAACATTTTAAAGCCACTTTTAGCAAGAGGCGAAGTACAAGTAATTGGAGCAACTACATTAAATGAATATCGTAAATATATTGAAAAAGATAGTGCATTAGAAAGAAGATTTAGCCCAGTAACAATAGGAGAGCCAACAACAGAAGAAACTATAAGCATTTTAACAGGGCTTCGTGATAAATATGAAGCACATCATAATGTAAAAATTTCAGACCAAGCAATTAAAGCCGCAGTAGAGCTATCTACAAGATATATAAATGATAGATTTTTACCAGATAAAGCCATAGATTTAGTAGATGAAGCAGCATCAAGAGTAAAAATGAAAAATTATACACAACCAGATTCTCTTAAAAAGTTGGAAGAAAAAGTAGCTTCATTAGATAAAGAAAAAGAAGATGCAATTCGTTTGCAAGATTTTGAGAAGGCCGCAAGTCTTCGTGATAAAGAAAAAGAAGAAAAAGAAAAATTGCAAAAGGAAAAAGAAAAATGGGAAGGCAGAAACACAAAAAGTGTAACAGCATTGACAGAAGAAGATATTGCAGAGGTCGTTTCAAATTGGACAGGCGTTCCAGTTAAAAAACTAACTCAAAGTGAAAATGAAAAGTTAAAGAATTTAGAGCAAAATTTGCATCAAAGAGTTATTGGTCAAAATGAAGCAGTAGAGGCAGTAGCAAAAGCAATAAGGAGAGGTAGAGTAGGTTTAAAAGACCCTAATCGTCCAATAGGCTCATTCCTATTTTTAGGACCTACTGGTGTAGGAAAAACAGAGCTTTCAAAAGCACTAGCAGAAAGCTTATTTGGAAATGAAGATGCTATGATTCGTATTGATATGTCAGAATACATGGAACCACACTCAGTTTCTAAATTAATTGGTTCTCCTCCAGGATATGTAGGCTTTGATGAAGGTGGACAACTTACTGAAAAGATTAGAAGAAAACCATATTCAGTTATTCTATTAGACGAAATAGAAAAAGCACATCCAGACGTTATGAATATGTTACTTCAAATTTTAGATGATGGTAGATTAACAGATGCACAAGGAAGAACAGTAAACTTCAAAAATACAGTTATAATCATGACATCAAATGTTGGAGCTAGAATGATTACAGACAAAAATACATTAGGATTTACAGCATCAAGCGACAAAAAGGAAGAAGCACAAAAAGAATATGAAAGCATCAAAAAGGATGTAATGGGAGAATTAAAAAGACAGTTTAGACCAGAGTTTATAAATCGTATTGATGAAATTATAGTATTCCATAAACTAACAGATGATGATGTAAAACAAATTATTGATATAATGTTAAAACAAGTACAAGACCGTATGCAAAAGCAAAATATTCAATTAGAAATAGACGATAGTGTTAAAGAATTAATTTCTAAAAAAGGCTTTGACACAAACTATGGAGCAAGACCATTAAAAAGAGCAATTCAGAATGTATTAGAAGATAGAATAGCAGAGGAAATTCTAGACGGAAATATAAAACCAAATAAGAAGTCTGTAATAAAAGCAGAAGAGGAAAAAATTGTGGTTGAGTAAGACACTGGGACGGGGTTTTTGTCTTAAGGTTTTTAAGCAATAAAGAAATTCAATTTTATTTTATCTAAATGCTGCTTAAAAGTAATAAGCTAGTTAATTTGTTTAAAAAAGTAGTTCATATGTATTAGAAAGGAGCCGAATATTATTCGGCTCCCTTTTGAATGCCCATATACATGGAACACTCATTATATGTAAACTTCCATAAAGTGGAAGTGGGCTTATTATATATCTATTTATTTTGTATGTCAATTAAAATTATAAATTTTTTTAAATTAAACTGTAGGTTTGTCAAACATATGTCACACTTTCTTACAAATATCTGTTATTGAAATACTAAGTATGTGGCTTCTGAACT
>CANRNR010000029.1 GCA_947632035.1 uncultured Clostridia bacterium
CAGTGACGATAATTGATCACTGATTTTATAAAAAATTTTAATTTTAAAAAAAATTACACACTTTACTTGACAAAGTCTTAAAAAAAATTACACACTTTACTTGACAAAGTCTAAGAGCAAATTAAAAGGAATGTCCCCTGTTCAATACAGAGAACATTCCAAGTTAGTTGCCTAATTTATACTGTCCAACTTTTTGGGTTCAGTACATATCGCTTCTCTTTTTTATTATATTATTCATCATAATCTTCAGGTTCTAAATCTTCTATTTCCTCATATTCATAATCATATTCTTGAGTTTCAGGTCTTGGTACTTTAGTACGTTTTGGTCTTGTTTTTGTTATAATACTGCTATTATATGTTTCACTATCATCTTTCATATCTTCTAGAGTTTCTTTAACTTCTCTTCTTATTTTTTCTTTATTTTTTTGTTCTTCTTTTCTTTCTTCTTTCTTTTCTTCTTTTTTGTTTTGCATTGTTTTATTAATCATTGCATTTGCTTTTTCTATTAAGTCAGGCACATAATCTAATAGCTTATCAATAGAAGAGCAATGTTCAACAGGTAATAATTTTACATTGTTTTGTTGTACTACTAAAAATGCTACTGGAGATATTGATACTCCTGCTCCACTACCTCCTCCGAATGGTAGTCTATATTGAATTGCTTCTTCTTTTTCCTTTTTAGTGTATTCATCAATTGTTTCTCCTTTGAATTCACTTCCACCTGCTGCAAATCCAAATCCTACTTTTGAAATTGGAATAATTACAATATTATTAGTTGTTTCAATTGGTTCTCCTATAATAGTATTTACATCTATCATATCTTGAATACTATTCATAGCTGTAACCATAAGATTTTCTATTGGATGCTGTTCGTTCATTATTATCACTTCTTCCTTTCTTTAAAAAGATATATATTACATTTATAATATGTACCATTTTTAACTGGATTATACAATTTAAGTTAATTTTGTATAAATTTTTATTTTGAAATAATGGAATAATATTATATTTATATTTACGGCTTGATAATTCTAATTTTCTCATCATATTGTTGTTACTAATATTTGCATACTTAAATTTATCTTTCTTTTCTATTATACATGGTAAAATTATTGAAATTGTTGAAGCTATGCCCATTACACTAAATGCTGTGATTATAGGATTTTCTAACCCTAATTCTAAATTTAAATCTAGGTTAGTAAGTTCAGGTACCAATTTTTTTAATACTTTAATATCTTCTAACTTAAAATCTTTTTCTAATTTTTTAAAATCTATTTTTACTAATGGTTTTTCTAATATTTTCTTTACTTTTTCTTCAGTTAAAGATATTTTTATCCACTTAATGTATTTAAAAGCTTTTAGTGAAATTTCTATTTTATAATGCTTTTTTTGCCTTTCTGGAATATTGCTTGCAAAAAGCTCTTTTATATTTATTACTAATGATGAGTTAATTATTAAAAATGCTAGGAGTAAAATTAAAATCAGTACTGCTAAAAAAATAAAAACTAATACCATAATAACCTCCTTTGCTTTAAACTTTTGCCTTTAGCTTTTTTAAGCTTTTTTAGGCTTTTGTTTTGTAAAGTTATTTTGATATTAGTTTTACCATTTTATTGAAATTTTAAACATATTTTAATCTTATTTTTGAGCTTGCTTGTTTTTAACTATTTTTAATTTCTATTTGAAGTTTTAATCTTTTCTTTTATAATTATTGCACTCTTTTTATTTTTTCTACGGTAATGTCTCCAAATAGTTTTTCTTGGCTTGTTGTTACCTTGCTTCTTCTAGATAATTCCAAAAGTCCTGTAAATGCAGTAACTACTTCTTGATTATTGCACTTTTTAAGTGAAAATAGCTTATTAAATATAAACTTCTTTTTACGAATTAACTCTTTAAACATTACTTTTACTTTGCTTTCTACTGTATATGTATCTACTATTGCTATTTTCTCAATATTTTTGGCATTTTCATTTATCTTTTCTTCATTTGCTATTACTATGTTTTTATATGCCCCTATAATTTGCTCTTTCGTATAAGTTTGTTGTAACTTTTGTTTTGGAAGTTCTATCATTTCGGGATTATTAAATACTTTGTTTTCATTTTTCTCTAACATATCTTTGAATGCTTTTGTAATTTCTTTATACTTCTTATACTCTATAATTCTTCTTAATAATTCTTCTTCTGTCAATTCTTTTTCGTCTTCAACTTCATTAGGTAGAAGATTTTTAGATTTTAAGTATAACAAAGTAGAAGCCATTACTAAAAACTCACTTGCTATCTCTAAGTTTAACTCTTCCATAGCATTTAAATAGCTTATATATTGGTCTGCTATATCACTTATTTTTATATCATAAATATCCATTTTATTTTTGTCTATTAAGTGACATAGTAAATCTAATGGTCCTTCAAAATTATCTATTTTTACATTATATTTGTTTGTTTCTAATGTTAGTATGTTTGGCATGCGTATTTATTTCCTCCGTTATTTACTAAAAGTTACATTAACCTTTTTAACTTATAAACTTATTATTTAAATTATTGTTTATATTTTTTATACTATTCATCAACATTTTCAAAAGCAAGTTTAATATTTTCTTGTTTATAGCCCTTTTTATATAAAAAGTTTTCTATTTCTTCGTCTTCCATTTGTTGCCTTTTCTTAATTATTATTTTTTTAGCACAAGCTATTTCGTATTCTTCTAACTCTTCTTGATGGTTAGAAAAATATGTATCTATTGTATCACTATTAATTCCTTTTGCATATAATTTCATTCTTATTTCTTTTATTGAAAGTGTTTTTATTGTCAAAAATTCATTTACTGCTCTTTCGATATAATTTTCATCACTAATGTATCCATTATCTATCAAATTTTGTATTACATCTTCTAATAAATTTTCATCCATCATTGAAGAAAATTTTTGCCTTACTTCTTGCTCAGTTCTTTTTTTATATAAAACATATCTTAGTACTTTAGTTTTTGCTACATCGAATTCTTCTAGCTTCTTATATTTATCTGTATTCGCTTTTTGACTTACTGTTTTTCTTTCCTCTAATTTTATATTCCTTTGTTGATTTCTTTTATTTTTTAATTCACCAATCTTATCAAAATTATTAGAATTAACATTGCTTTTTATACTGCTTTTCAATTTTTCATTATACAAGTTAAGATTTTGTATTCCATGTTCCTTCATGAAATCTTCAAGGTTTTTCATTTCAAGAATTACTCCCTTATTTTTAAGTTCTTTTACTTATTTTTCAAATCTTCTATTTTTCTTGCTCTCTTTTTATATTTCTAGTTTTTACTCTTCTGGCTCTGTTTCTTGCTCTGGATCTACTTCTTCATCATCACCTAAACTTTTTTCAAAAGCTGCCTCATAATTATCTCTAATTTTCTTTTCTACTTCTTCTAATACTTTAGGATTTTCTAATAAATATGCTTTTGCATTTTCTCTACCTTGTCCAATTCTTTCGCCATTATAGTTAAACCATGATCCACTCTTTTCTATAATATTTAGGTTAACTGCTATGTCTAATATGTTGCCTTCTTTTGATACACCTTTACCATAAATAATATCAAATTCTGCTTCTCTAAATGGTGGAGCAACTTTATTTTTAACTACTTTTACTCTTGTACGGTTTCCTATAACTTCACCATCTTGTTTAATGCTTTCTATTCTTCTTATGTCTAGTCTAACAGATGCATAGAATTTTAATGCTCTACCACCTGGTGTTGTTTCTGGGTTACCAAACATAACTCCAACTTTTTCTCTTAATTGGTTTATGAATACTATAACACATTTTGATTTATTTATTACACCTGCTAATTTTCTTAAAGCTTGTGACATTAATCTTGCTTGTAAACCAACATGGCTATCTCCCATATCTCCATCAATTTCTGCTTTTGGTACTAATGCTGCAACAGAGTCTACAACTATAATATCTAAAGCACCGCTTCTAACTAAAGCTTCTGCTATTTCTAATGCTTGTTCACCTGTATCTGGTTGAGATACTATTAAATTATCAATATCAACACCTAAGTGTTTTGCATATACTGGGTCTAAAGCATGCTCTGCATCTATAAATGCCGCTTCTCCACCCATTTTTTGTGCCTCTGCAATCATATGAAGTGCAATGGTTGTTTTACCAGATGATTCTGGACCAAATACTTCTATAATTCTTCCTCTAGGAATACCTCCTATTCCTAAAGCTATATCTAAACTCAATGCTCCTGTAGGAATTGCTTCTACATTCATTGCTGTAAAGTCTCCTAATTTCATTACAGAACCTTTTCCAAATTGTTTTTCAATTTGACCTAGTGCTGCTTCTAATGCTTTCATTTTTTCTGGATTTTCATTATTCATTATTTTCTCCTCCTATTAATTCAAAACGTATGTTTGTATTTATTATATACTAATAAAATTAATTGTCAAGACTTTTTAAAAATTTTTTGTTTTTATTTAATCTAATTTAATTGAATTGAAAAATATTATAGTTTGTAGCACCGCTTAAGCAGTTCAAGCGAAGCGCGTTTGGAGCAACTTTATGTTGCGACAGCAAGGTGCAAAAACTATAGTATTTTTCAATATTGAATTATAAATATTATTGTTTATTTTATCAAACCACTTTTGAAAAAACAATACCAAAATTTAAGTTTGCATATACCACTCATGAAGTTTGTAATATATGCTATAATTGTTTACTAAAACTTCACCTCTAAAATTGTTTGAATATGCAATTAAATTTTTATTACGATATAATCCTATATATGGTATATCTTCATTATATATTTCTAATATTCTTAAATACTTTTGCTTCATTAACTCTTCTGATTTAATGTTTTTTAATTCTTCTAATATAATATTTATTTCTTCATTATTATAATTTGCTAAATTGTCTTTCCCAAAGAATTGAGTTAAATCTGGTGAAAATGAACTATATATTCCTGTTAACAAAATTTCATAATTATGGTTTTCCAAATAATTTTTATATTGTGCTGCAGATATTTCTTCTACTATTAAATTAATTCCTGCTTCTTGTAATTCTTTTGCTATTTCTTTTGCAACCTCTAACCTTTTAGCATCATTTCTATTTACTGATAATTTTATATTTAAATTTTCTATTCTTCCATCTATTTTCTTTTGCCAGCTTTCGTTTTCATAACTCCATCCTGCCTCATCTAATACTTTCTTTGCCTTTTCTACATTGTGTTCATGTTTTAAATTTTCTACACCACTCAATAAATAATTACTCTCCTCTAAAGGAAAATAAGCAGTATATGCTTTATTTCCTAAAATAGAATTAACTATTTTTTCTTGCTGTACAGTTAAAGCTATTGCTTCTCTCACTTCTTTATTTTTTAAAATATTATTTTCTAAATTAAATGATAGATAATCATACTCTCTACCTGGATAATCTATTCTTCCATAGCCTATACTTCCAATATATTCTTCCACATTTTCATTTTCAGTATTAATTACGTCAATATTACCTTCTTTAAATGCATTGTATACTTCTCCCATTGTATTATATAAGCCTATTGTAATTGTATTTGTATTTATAGCAGTTGAATTATTATCTCTAAAATTTCTGTTTAATTCAAGCTCTATTTTTTCTTCTGCTATATCCTTAACCTTGTATCTTCCTGTGCCAATAGGATAATTTTCATTCTGAGTAACACATAATATTGGGAATATTAAGTTATATTCAAAAAAAGGAATTTCTTGTTTCAATTCTAGTCTTACAGTAAGTCCATCTATTACTTCTACTTTTTCGATATCTTTTACGTTTTCATAATATGCACTATTGGGATTTTCCTTTAATTTGTTTATAGAAAAGTCAATATCTTTTGCAGATAAACTTGTCCCATCAGACCATAATACATCTTCTTTCAATTTAATAATATATGTTTTATTTTCTATTTTTGAAACTTCTTGTGCTAAACAATTTTCAATATGATAATCATTAGTTAAGCTCAAGAGTGGTTCAAAAATTAGCTGATCTATATAGAGAATATCTCTATTTTTTGTAATGTATGGATTTATTGAATCATATTCTGAAATGCCTAATCTTAAATTTGTACTTACACTTACTGTTTGATATGTTATTTCAGAACCTGCAGTTTCTCCTTTAGAATAATTTTGAATTAAAAAGTATATTACACCTGATATAATTAGTAAAACAAAAATAGTTATCAAAATTTCTAATTTATCTTTTCTCATATGCTTTTTTTTATAAAATAGTTTTATTTAACATCTCTCCCTTCTCTTAACACTATATAAATTTTTTTACAAAATAATATTCAATGTTATTTATATTCTTTTCACTTTTTATTTTGTTATACTTATTTTGATAAATAAAAATAATACTATATAAAATAAACTGGGAGCACAAAAATAGATTTACTTTCTATTTTTATGCCCCCTATATTAACTTTTTTTGCCATTATATTTATTGTACTTCTATTTTCTACTTTCTACTATTAGTTTAATTCCGGTTCTGTCCTCGCCTTCTACCTCTACTTCTGCAAAGGCTGGTATACATACCAAATCTACTCCTGCTGGTGCTACAAAGCCTCTTGCTATTGCAATAGCCTTTACTGCTTGGTTTAGTGCTCCTGCTCCGATTGCTTGCATTTCTGCCTTATTAGATTCCTTTACCAAACCAGCTATTGCTCCTGCTACTGAATTTGGATTTGATTTTGATGAGATTTTTAAAACTTCCATTTTTGCCTCCTATAATTTATTTTTTTGTTCAAGAACATTTATAGTTATAATATATTTTTTAAAATTTGTCTACTATTTTTTGGAAAAAAGTGGAAGTTTTTATCGAGCTTTTTTTACATTTTTTGTCATTTATTTTCATTTATTTTCATTTATTTTCATTTATTTCAAATATATTCTTTCTATTTTCTCTACCTTACAATTTTCGTCATTTATTTCAAACATACAACCATTAAATATACATTCACCTTCTGCTAATTTATATCTTTCTGGAAGTGATGTTAAAAATCTTTTTATAGATGCCTCTACTTCCATGCCAATTATTGATTTTTTTGGACCTGTCATTCCTAAATCTGTAATATATCCCATTCCATTTTCAGTAATTTCTTCATCTGCTGTTTGAACATGTGTATGTGTTCCTACTAATGCAGTTACTTTTCCATCTAAAAAATATTTCATAGCAATTTTTTCTGCAGTTGCTTCTGCGTGGAAATCTACTAATATTATATCAACATCATTTTTAATTTTTTCAATTAATTCTTCTATTACTGTAAATGGATTTTCAGATAATACACTCATATCTGTTCTACCAATTAAGTTTACAACTGCAATTTTCTTATTGTTACACCCATAAATGCCATATCCTTTTCCTGGAACACCTTTTGAATAGTTAGCTGGCCTTATTAGCTTTGGATGATCTATAAATGTAAATATGTCTTTTTTTGCCCAAGTATGGTTTCCCATTGTTACAGAATCTACTGGTAATTTTAATATGTCATTCCAGTTCTTTAAACCAATTCCCATACCTTGAGATACATTTTCAGCATTTACTGTAACAAAATCTATTTTTAATTCTTCTTTTAATTTTGGTAATACTTGCTTTAATTTGTCTAAGCCGTTTTCTCCCACAAGGTCACCTACTGCTAGTATTTTCATATTAAAATCATTCCTTTCTTGCGTTTTTATTAAAATTTCTATATATTAATTTTGTATACTACCAAATTATTTTTATAGAATATTAGATAAAAATTTTCCAAATATAAACCCTATACCATAAAAAAGGTTTAAAGAAACGCCAATCACTAAAATAACTAGCACAAATTTCCAAAAAGATTTATGTTTTTTAAAAGCTTCAATAATTTCTCCTAATTCCCTTATTACTTTTAAATCATTATCATCCATTTTATTTATATAATTTTTTGCTTTACTTCCATCAATATTTAAATCATTAGATATTTCATCAATTGTTTGATTTGCATTATCAACTATTTCTTTCTTTTCTTCTTCGTCCATATTTAATTCCTCCTATTTTTATTTTAATTTACTGCTTTTTAAATGTCAACATTTTGATTATTTTTTTCATTCAAATATGTTATTATTTCTTTCTTATCATAATGAAATATAGCACTTTTCCTTGCACTTTATGTAAGTATATGTTAAAATATATGCATAAGTCAGTTGGTGTCCCCAATATTCTATATGTTCGGGGGCAATACCTCCGAATAATTTTAAGGAGGTAACTTATGTATTATTCTGCTGTAACAAGATGTCCAAGCTGTGGTTCTTTGAAAACTCATAAATTTCTTTCTGAGTTAGGATTTTTAGAAGCTGAAAATAGAACTACAAAGTGCGATTGTTGTGGATTTACATATACAATTCGTAACAATTGTAGTGAATTTTTTGCTTCTCCTCCAGATTCGCCACAGCCCAAATCACCTTTCAAAAAGTATCTATCTGAGTTTTCTAACGAAGAACTTATAGATGAACTTACGAAGCGTGGATACAAAGTTAAAAAGTGGAAATGTAAAAAAGAGTAAGATTTTCTTACTCTTTTTTATTCTGATTTTTTACTTTATATTCATGTAAATTTATTTTAATAATTTTATTTGTATATTCATTTACAATATAATTTAAGTTAAATTCTTCTTGCAGATTTTTTTCTAGTTTTAAACTATCCAAATCTACTGCTACCTCATCTGATAAGTCCATTCCCGAAGGCAAAGTTTGATTAAAGTTATCAAAAAATATGATGTTTGAGTAATATAAAATTTTAGTATCTTCTGGTAAAGTTATTTTATATAAATATAATTCTTCTACATCTAATTTTAGTTGCTCTTCTACTGCATTTGCTTCGCTCAAGTGAAATATTTGTAAATTGTCTAGTTCTATTTCTTTTTTGCTTGCTAAATAAATATTAGTTTCATATGGTGATTTAATTTTGCAAAATGCTTCTTTTATTAGCTTCAAATAATTCCTTAAATTATCTATATAGATGCTTTCTTCTGTTTGAGGAGTTATACTAAGTACATTATACTTGTCTTTTTCCACCTCTCTATGTTTTTGATTGTTTATCATTTTTATTTTTGTTTTATCCTCTGACATTCCGCCAAAAATGTCAAAATCTTTTGATTTAATTAAGTCTATATCATTTTCATATGATTTTTTTAAGTTATCTAGCTCATTTTTTATTTTTTCTTCTTGCTCTTTATTTAGTTCATTACTCTTAGTATGATTTAATATTTGAATAGATGGAAGAACTTGCTTCATTGCAAAAATACTATCTGTTTCGTTTTTAGAAAGTTTCCTTTTTTGAATTTCATCTACTTGTTTTCCTAGGTCTTCAAAATCTTCTTCATAATCAAAGGTTTTGCCTATCTTTTCTTTGTTTTGTTCTTCTTGCTCCTCTCCTTCATTTAAGCTAGGTAATTCATCTTTATTAGTAAATCTCCAGAATTCAAAAATGCTTTTTTTATGAAGTTCAATTTCATTTAAATAAGTATTTGCATTTTTTATTTTTCGTTCTAAATTGATTTTTTTAAGTTCTTGAGCCTTGACATCAGATTTTAAGTCTTTTACCATTTTTCTTCTTCCGTCTAATTTTGTACATATTTCAATTAAGTCCTCTATTGTATATGGACCATTATTTTGATTTAAAAGTTCTTGTTTTAATTCCGCTTCATCTGATATTTTGCTCGCATCTTTATTTTCTTCATTTGCTTTTAATTTTTCTTCCATATCTTCTGCCTGTTTTTTAGCAGATTTTTGCATACGTTTTTTACTTGCATCTTTAAAATCTTTTTTTCTATTAGAAAAATAATACTTAACTTTTCCAATAAAACTTTTTTTACACTCTAAGAATGTAGAAATTTGCCTTTCTCTATTTAAGTATTCTTGTGTTTGTTCTTGCACTTCTTCTTTTAAAACTTTTAATTTTTCTTGTTCTTCTGTAATTTTCTTATCTTCTAAACCTATTAATAATCGTTTTTTGCTCATTTCATTTTGAATGAAATATATTAAGTTAGAATAAGTAATTATATTCTCATCTTTTAGTAAAAAATTAAGCTCTCCATTTTCGCTGATTTCTGCTTTAAATTTATAATCTTCTGGAAGTCCTGTTGCTATAATAAATAAGGCTTTTATAAGCTTATATAATTCTAATGCTTCATCTTTATTTTCTAGTGATATAACATATGTGCTCTCTAATTTTTCATATACCTTTGTTTCACCTACTATTTTTAAACTCATATTTTTTCTTAAATCATATACTTCAAAAATATTAGGCCACTCCTTTGTAAAGTACCATAAATAATTTTCTAAATCTGCCATCTGGCTTTTTAAAAGGTATTCTCCTGAGTATTCTTGATGACTAATAGGTATAAATATATATTCTTTTTTTCTTGTTTTTTGAGCTTCTATTTGCTTTTTTAGTATATAAAATAAAGCAGAATTGTTATATTCATTAGTTGGTACTAACATGAAATATTTATTTGAAATATCTGAATAATAAATTTGCCATATATAATTGTTTGCATATTTTACTTCATATGGAATTTGTTTTTTTAATCTCTCTTGCTCATCTTCTAAAGCCCTTATTTCTTCTATTTC
The DNA here is from genome assembly GCA_947632035.1 of uncultured Clostridia bacterium. Lineage (GTDB taxonomy): Bacteria > Bacillota > Clostridia > TANB77 > CAG-508 > CAG-273. Next base: position 10,606 of record CANRNR010000029.1, read on the forward strand.
TGTGTTACTTAACATACTAAGAAATGTATTATGTCTTTCTATATTCTCTTCGCTTTTTGAATCTAAATAATTTGAAATATGTGATGATAATTTATATTTTTCATTTAAGTTTGTTAATCTATCTGTTGGAGTAAGTAGTATTTCAATATCTGTAACATCTACATATTGATATACTTTATAGCCCATGTCATCATACGCTTTTAAAGGTCTGAAAGAAAAAGGAGTAAATTCCTTTAAAAATTTAGGTATTTTCTCCAAATTCAAACCTATATAATCTAGCTTTTCTTTTAATTTATCTTCTGCAATTTCTTTAGGCATTATTTTCCTCCCATATGAACCTATATCAAGTACCACAATGGAACTAGTTATTCTAAAACAAATTGGAAAGCGGACTTAGAGGTCGTTTTACACCTTTAAAACTCCGCCGATAGTTTTATTTAATTTTGCATGCTTGTGTCCTGCTAAAATTGATGCTCCACCTGCAATTACAACAATATCTCCTTCTACAATGTAGCCTTCGTCTTTTGCTTTTCTTATTCCATCATCTATCATCTCATCAATACTTTCTTTTTGGTCTACTAAAATTGTATAAGTATTCCATACCAATGATAATTGTTTTTCTATTTCTTTGTTTGCTGTTATTACATATATTGGGCATTCTGGCATAAAGCCCGCTATCATTTTAGCAGTTCTTCCTGTGTCAGTATATGCAAATATTGCTTTTGCATTTAAGTCCATTGCTGTAGAACATGTAGAATAATTTAAATTATATTCATAATCCTCTACTGTGCAGTCTCTTTCCATCTTTTTAAATTTATTCCAATATTTAATAGAGCCTTCTATTGCTTCACATATTCTAACCATTGTTTTTACACATTCTATTGGATATTCTCCCATTGCAGATTCGCCTGATAACATGATACAGCTTGCCATATCATAAACAGCATTTGCAACATCACTAACTTCTGCTCTTGTTGGTCTTGGATTATGAATCATTGATTCTAACATTTGTGTTGCAATTACTACTGGCTTTCCTGCTTTATTACATTTTTTTATAAATTCTTTTTGCCTGATTGGAACTTCTTCCATAGGAATTTCTACACCTAAGTCTCCTCTTGCAACCATTATTCCGTCAGATACTTCTAGAATGCTATCAAAATTATCAATTCCTTGTCTATTTTCAATTTTAGAAATAATTTTAATATGTGTTCCGTTATTTTCTTCTAAAACTTTTCTAATATTTAATACATCTTGTGCACTTCTAACAAATGATGCAGCTATATAGTCAAATCCTGCTTTAATACCAAATATAATGTCTTCTATATCTTTTTCAGTTGGGCTTGGCAAGTTTATTATTTTGCCTGGAATGTTAATACTTTTAGTATTTGTTAATTCTCCACCATTTATTACTTTACAAACAATATTTGTTCCTTCTATTCTTAAAACTTCTATTCTAATAAGTCCATCATTTATTAATATATTAGTTCCAGGTGTTACTTCATTATATAAATTTTTATACGTAATAGATACTTTTTCTTTGTTTCCCAAACTGTCATCATTTACTAATGTAAAGACGTCTCCTTCATTTAGCTCTATTCTGCCTTCTTCAAATTTACCAATTCTAATTTCTGGTCCTTTTGTGTCTAATAGTAGGGCTACTGATTTACCTACATTTTCTCTTGCTTTTTTTACATTTTCAATTCTTTCTTCTTGATCTTGATAGTTTCCATGTGAGAAGTTTATTCTAGCAACATCCATTCCTGCTAAAATTAAATCTTCTAATACTTTTACATCATCAACAGCTGGACCTAATGTACAAATGATTTTGGTTTTTTTCATTATAATTCCATTCCTTTCTTGCTTTAGCTTTTAGTCAAAATACAACTCTGTATTTCAAAATGTTATTCCAAATTCAATATATTCTATTATTCTAAATATTTATATTTGCAAGTTTTATTTCTTTTTTTATTTTATATTTTTATTATATAAATTCTATTTTGTAATCCACTTTACTAAATTTAGGTTCTCAGAATCTAATAGCATTTCATGTTTTGGCATTACTCTAAATGTATAACCATAGTTTCCACCATTTACTAAATTTACTTTTGCTTTATAAGTATAAGTTCTATTTTCGTCGTCTTTTCCTTCTAATTCCATTGGAATAATAGTAATATCATCTACTACTCCATTTTCATCTATTTTGCCATAATATACTTGTGTTTCAATGTTTTCTTCTTTAATATTTGGTAATTTAACTTTGCATTTTACTTCTATATTATTACCAGCATCAATCGTAATATTATCTATATTATGCTCTTGCGAAATTTCTATTTGATCCCATTCATTATATAATGCTTCTTTCCATTCATTATATCTTGCTACTTTTTCTAAGTCAGTATAATATTTATTATATAGATTACATAGTGGCATATAAAGTTTATCTACATAATCTGTAAGCATTCTTGATGTACTAAATCTGCCACCTGTAGACATGATAGATTCCTTCATATATTGCAACCATCTTTCTGAAATTCCATTGTTATTTTTGTCATAATACATTGGTATAATTTTATTTTCTAATGTTTCATAAATACTTTGACTGTCAGCTCTATCTTGTGTTTCGTAATCTAAATATTCTGCGTTACTTCCAATATACCAACCATTTTTTGAGTTATATCCTTCTGCCCACCATCCATCTAGAACACTAAAGTTTATAACACCATTAACAGATGCTTTTTGTCCACTTGTACCAGATGCCTCCATTGGTCTTCTTGGTGTGTTAAGCCATACATCAACACCACTTATTAAATATCTTGACATAGCAATATTGTAGTTTTCTAGTACAAATATTTTACCTTTGAATTGTGGTTTCATTGATATTTCATGTATATATTTTATTAAGTCTTGACCTTCTTTATCAGCTGGATGTGCTTTTCCTGCAAAAATAATTTGTACTTTTCTATTTTTGTTATTTAATATTTGTGTTATTCTTTCTAAATCTTTGAATATTAAAGTTGCCCTTTTATATGTAGCAAATCTTCTTGCGAATCCTATTGTTAATGCCTCTGGGTCTAGGTTAGAAACAATATTCATTATTTCTTCATATGGATATCCGCTTCTTCTTAAACGCTCAATAGTATTTTCTTTTACCATTTGAAGCATTCTTTGTTTTCTCTCTTGATGAGCTTTCCAAAGCTCTTTATCTGGTATATCAGCAATTTTCTTCCATACTTCATCATCGTAAATTCTATCTTGCCAATATGGAATTAAATATTTGTTATATAACCTTTTTAGTGTTGGTGCAAGCCATGAGCAAGTGTGTATACCATTTGTTACATATGTAATTGGAGATTCATTTGCAGCTATTTCTGGCCATACTTCTCCAAATAGCTCTCTTGAAACAGCACCATGTAACTTACTTACGCCATTTTTCTTTCCAGCTACTTTTAATGCTAAAATTCCCATGTTAAATCCATTATCAAGTGGTGCTTCTGGCTTCATTCCCATTTGGAAAAATTCTTGTTTTGTAATTCCAAGTTTATCCCAAAAGCCCTTAAAATATTTTTCTACTAATGCTAGTGGGAAAATATCATTACCCGCTGGAACTGGTGTATGAGTTGTAAATACTGTTTTTGAAGATACAATATCTCTTGCCATTTGGAATGAAATTTTCTTTTCTTTCATTAAAGTATATATAAGTTCTAAGATTAAGAAAGATGAGTGTCCTTCATTCATGTGGTATACTGTTGGATCTAAATTTAATGCCTTTAAAAGTGCTACACCACCTTGACCTAAAACTATCTCTTGCATAATTCTCATTTCTTGGTCGCCACCATAAAGTGTTTTTGTAATTTCTTTATATTCTGGTGGATTTTCTTCTATATCAGAATCTAATAAATATAGCTTAATTCTACCTACATTTATGCACCAAGCATTTAAATGTAAGTTTCTTCTAGGAAGCCTAAGCATTATAGTTAAATTCTTTCCTTCTTCATCTGTTACTTTTTTAAGTGGTAAATTTGATATATTAATATTGCGATATTCTGTTTCTTGTACACCACTTCCATTTATTTTTTGATGAAAATATCCATTTTTATATAATAAACCTACTGCTACTAGTGGAACTCCTAAATCACTTGCAGATTTCAAATGGTCACCTGATAAAATACCAAGACCACCTGAATAAATTGGTAATATTTGATCTAAACCATATTCTGCTGAAAAATATGCTATCAAATCATTTGCATTTGATGGATATTTTTTAGCAAACCATGTATTTTTACTTTTCATATAATCATCAAAATTTTCTACTATTTTATCATATGCTTTTAAAAACTCATTATCTTGTGCAGCTTTTTCAAGCTTTTCTTGAGTTACTAATTTCAAAAATTCAATAGGATTTTTATCTACTCTTTCCCATAAATCAATATCTAACTGTTTAAATAGTCTTAAAAATTCAGTATTCCAAGACCACCATAAGTTATAACCTATCTCTGATAGCCTTTCAATTCTTTTTGGTAATTGTGGGTTTACTGTGATATGGTTAAATACGTACATAATTTTATTTCCTCCTTAGTAATTTAATATATTAATATACTTTTGTGTACTTTTTCTCTTTCTATATTATCTATTAAGTTGTATAATTTGTCAATTGATTTTATAATTTACTTTTCACAATTTTATTTTAGTTCAGTAAATTCTATCTCTGCTTTTGAATATTCTTCTGGCTTTAAACCTACCCTAGTTTTCATTTTATCCAATAATATTACTAAAACAATGGTAACTATACATCCTATTACCAAAATCGTTCCTGAAGAAGTTGTAAATCTTAATAATATTGATGATAAAAGTGCAATTAAAGTTCTGGCTATACTTTCTATTAGATTATATGAAGCTGAAATTTTATTTCTTATTGTATGTGTTGTAAAATTATTTAAATACCTTTTTATTAGTGTGTAAAATGGTCCTCTTGCCACAAACTGAATAAAATACATCACTAAAATAAAGGCTACTAATAATTCATATGGTGGTTTTGCAAGTACAGCAAATCCTATTAAGATATTTGAAATTGCTACTGGTACTGCTAATACTGTAAGAGTTTTGTTTCTTAATCTATTATGAAATTTACTTTCATTTTTAGCTGATATTCCTGAAACAATTCCTAATACAGCAAATATAACTCCAAAGTATTGCTCAGGCATTGCTATTTCTTCTAAAACACCACTTCTTAAACTAATCAATACAGATAAAAATCCTGAAAAAATTGCTCCAAAAATAATTAAATATCTTAATCTTTTAGATTGTAATATGTATTTAAAAGAATGTCTCAAATTTTTTATATAATCTTTTCCACTTATTGCTGAAGTATTCATTCTCTCCGTCTCTTTGAATTTAACTGAAAGTATAACAGAAATAATACAACAAACAAGACACAATACTAATGGTAAATATCCATTTATAATATATAAAAATCCTGAAGCTACTGATGTAATTGCATCTATATAATAATACCATGCAGTTGATTTTCCATCTATTTCAGAAAATTGTGCTCCTCTTCCTTCTCCTCTTGGTAAATTATCATATAATAAATTTGTTTCCGCCATTCCTTTTATAACAAATGCTACAGCTGCAAAAAATTGTCCTATTAATACATATGTAAAATTTTGTGCTATTATATAGCATAGAATTGAAATTACATTTGCCGAATTAGCAATAATTAGACTTTTTCTTTTACCTATTCTTTCTATAATAGCTGTAAATGGCACTAATAAAATAAATTTAAAGAAAGGATAAAAAGCTTCTCCTAAAAGCACATCTGCAGGGCTAATATGCTTTATTTGTACTAAAAAAATAAATATTATTGAATAATAAAATAGTAAATCCCATGATAACATTTTATATATGGGATATAATTTGATATTACTTTTTTCTTCTTCTGTGCTAGTCATTTTCATCACCTATAATTTTTGTTAAATCATATTTTTTATTTTACTATAAGGATTATATAAATAATAATAAAAAAAAGCAAGTTAAAAATAAGATTTTTAAGACAATTAAGCTTAAGACAATGGGACGTGGTTTTTGTCTTGATAATTACAGCACGATTAATTTTTCTGTAATTATATTTTTTAATTAAAAAGCATTTATAAAAATATTTAAGAAATTTTTAATTGATTTTTTCAATATAAATTGTATAATAGATATAAAGTAAAGATTTCTATTTTATAAATATTAGAAAGGGTTGAAAATATATGTTTAAATGGATTAGAAGAATTATTTTTATTATTTTACTACTTTTAATTCTTGTATTCGGATTTTTTATATATAATGGACATGCTATGTACAAAGATGCTTTATCTGAAATTAGTTTAAAAGATAAAATAGAAAAAATTCAAAATGATAAAAACTATGTTAAAATAGAAGATTTACCTAAATATTATAAAGATGCCGTTGTTTCCGTTGAAGATCATCGTTTTTATGACCATGGTGCTATTGACCCAATTGCTATTGCAAGAGCGATTATCACTAATATTCGCTATGGTGATTTATTAGAAGGTGGTAGCACTATTACACAGCAAGTTGCAAAAAACTTATATTTCATTTCAAGTGATAAGAATTATGCTTATCGAAAAATAGCTGAAATGTTTATGGGAAATGATTTAGAAAAAAATTATGAAAAAGATGAAATCTTAGAATTATATGTAAATACTATTTATTTTGGAGACGGCTACTATGGAATTAAAGAAGCTTGTAATGGCTACTTAGAAAAAGAGCCTAAAGATATGACTTTATATGAGGCAACAATGATGGCTGGCATCCCAAATGCTCCTAGTGTCTATGCTCCTACTGCTAATTTAAACCTTACTTTGAGTAGACAAAAAAAAGTTATTTCTACTATGGTAGAAAATAATTATTTAAGTCAAGAAGAAGCAGATGAAGTTATTTCTATGCAGCCTGAGGTTTAGAATAAAAAACTTGTCATTTTACAAGAAAACCATACAAGATACTTTTTAGTAATTGTATGGTTTTTTAGTATTTTATATTTTGGCGGAGTGAGTGGGATTCGAACCCACGACAGTTATTTATAGCCTATTTTACTATGTATTTCTTTATGACAATTTGAACAAACCAATATGCATTTTTCTACTTCACTTTTATATTCTTTCCATGAAATTGTATTTCCGGCTCCAATTTTAAAATCTTTTTGCTTGGGATCTTTATGATGAAATTCTAAAGCATCAATACATCTATTATATCCACAAATTGAACACTTTCCTCCTAGCATTTTAATTGCTTGTAATTTCATATTACGCCTTAAAATTGTTTTTTGATGTTTTCTAGTGTTATTGTCCTTTCTAGTAGATTCTCCACTACATTCATAGCAATAAATTCTGCTGAAACTATTAGTTTCATATTCTTTATTACATATTTCACATATTTTTTTCATAAACATCACCATAAATATTATATCAATTAATTTATTAAAGAACAAGTGTTTTTTTGATATTTATGTAAAAAGCTAGCATTACTGCTAGCTTAATGGCTCTCCGTGTCCGACTCGAACGGACGACCTATCGGTTACTGCACTACATTAACTTTCATTAACATTATATCTTAATATAATTTGTAGTCTGGACTTTCTCTTTACCATGTTATTTCTAATTTAGGTAGGTAGTGTAAAGTCTCTACACTCGGATATTAAATACCCTAGCTCGGTATTGTCGTGTAATTTAATTACTTACGATTTTCACCGAATTAGCTACCTTTTCATCTATTAGTTTCCTAATAGAGCTGCTAACATCTTGGCTCATAGAACCTGCTCGACAGCCGAGCGCTCTACCGACTGAGCTAACGGAGAATATTTAAATCTGGCGACAACCTATTGTCTCAGTAGGGTAACCCACAAATATCGTCGGCACATTGGAGCTTGACTTCTGTGTTCGGTATGGGAACAGGTATTTCCTCCATGTAATCATCACCAGAAAAGTATTAGTGTACTTTTTAGTGTACACTCAAAAATATATAGAGAAAGTTTCTTTCTTTTTAAGTCCCAATTCTCATTGTTTCTTAAATTTCGTAAACTACATCTTCTTCCAACTCTCTTCTCGTAGTATTCCCAATTTCTTAGTTGCTATTCATCTTTTTACCTTCTTCTTACTTAACTTTTTGTGGTTAAGCCCTCGATTTATTAGTATTGGTCAGCTTAATATATTACTAT
>CANRNR010000030.1 GCA_947632035.1 uncultured Clostridia bacterium
TGTTACATTTATTTTGTTTACTAATACTTTTACTTCATTTGTATCTTTTTCATCTACTTTTGCTGTATTAGTTATTTTCTTTACAAATATGCTTTTCTCTAATTCATTTATGCTTACTTTAAAGCTTAAAGTTATTTGTCCATTTTCTCCTTCTGTAATACTTCCATCGTCATTTTCTGTATTTGCTGATTTTGCTGGTACTGTTACCATTATTCCTTCACTTAGGTTCTTATCATCATATGTTCTTAGGTCTATTTCTTCTTCTCCAGATGTATACCTACTTTCTCCATTTACTTGAATTGAACCTTCTACAAATGTTGTTCCAGCTGGAACATTATCTTGTATTTTTACTTCTTTCTCTATCCCTCCAGCATTTGTTACTGTAATTGTATATGTTACTATTTCTCCTTCTAATACATAATTTTCTCCATATTGAGTTGTTAATTTCTTATTACTGCTTATTATTGGTCCATTATATGTATTTGTTATTATATTTTGGTCTTGATCAATAGAAGCACTATAATATTTTAATTCATCCGCTTCTTCATTTTCTCCGATGAAATACTCTATTTCTTCTCCTTTTTCATTATATTTTGGTAAACCTGTAAATGTATATTGCCAAGTTTCTTCTGTTTTTTCTAAAGTTTTTGGTTCTTGTAGTAAGTTATCTTCTCTTGTTAAAGTATGCTTTTCAACTATTTCTTCATTTCCATCTTCGGTATGTTTCTTTATTTGTAATTCTACTTTATCTGGAATTTCATAGATGTTGTTTTCATGATTCCATTTCTTAGTAACTGTTACATCTTTTGTTATTTCTATTTCTGTTTGTGCTATTGCCTCTTCTGTTTCATGATTTGATTTTGTTGTTTCTAAATATAATGTTGCTTTTGCTTTGTTTTCTATGGTCTTTAATCCATAGTTTACTTCAACAAATACCAGTTCTAGTTGTTCTTCTATATCTATTTCTTCTGTTCCATTAATATTTTCTATAGTTTTTTCATATGTAAGAGTTGGTATTCCATCTTCTTCTGAATATGTCCAATTTTCTAATCCTTCTATTTTCTCTTTACTGCTTTCATCTATTTTGTATGGAAGAGTATCTACTATCGTTACTTTTGCATTTCCAACATATCCTGTTACTTTTCCATGATATGTTATTGAATAATCTATCTCTTGATTTTCTTTTGTTATCTTCTTAGTAGCTGTTTTGTTTAATTCATTTTGCTCTACTTGAACATTCTTTAATCTATAATAATAGATTACTTCCTTTTGTTCTTCTGTCATTTCACCAGTTGTTTCAGTTTCACCATTTGACGCAAATTCAAAATATTGGTTAATATTTGGTGAAGCTTCTGTAGTATAAATGTCTCCTACAAAGCCTGTTTTTTCTTCATCTTGCACTACTTGTCCATCCTCATTTGATGGTACCCTTTGATTTGTTCCTTCGATATAATGATGTACTACTACTTTAGTTGGATTTCCTTCGTTATCTATTGTTAATACTATTTCTTTACTATTATTATCATTTTCTTTATAGTTTATGATTTTATATGTGCTTATTTCATTTTCTTGTTTTTCTACTATTAATGAAAATCCTTCTTTAGTTTCTTGTATATTAAAGTAATAATTTCCTTCCTCTGAATTTAGATCTATATCGTCTATCCTTTTTGCCCATTCTACTTCTCCATCTTCATTATACTTTATTAACATACAATTATTACTATCTGTTTGAGCTTCTACTACTATTTCATTTCCGTTTTGTGTATCTTGCTTTTGTATTACTACATTTCCCTGATAATATGCTACTCCAATATATCCGTCTGTAACTTCGCTTATAAAGTCATATCCTCCTTGTTCTGCTCCTAACATCTTTGCCCATTCTACTTTTCCATCTGCGTTATACTTTATTAGAATACCATCATCATATTTATCTACTACAATATTTTCTCCATTTGCAGTTTCGCTACCATAAAATTGAAATGAGTCATAAATGTGGCCTCCAATTATTGCTCCTCCATCTTTAGTAGCAATACCATATCCTACTTCAATTTCATAAGGAATAGATATTTCTGGATTAATAAATGCAGAAATTACTTTTCCATCTTCATTTAAATTTATAACCACAGGTCCATAAATATAATATAATTCAATTTGTTTTGAATCTGCAGTTTTATCTTTTGGAATAATAAATTCATATTCATCTACATAATCAATTGTTATCATTGTATTTGTATCATTTTGTTGTAAGGTAACTGAAGATCCTCCATATAATAATAGTGGAGCTATATTTACAATGCTATTTATTTTTTCTAGTTTTCCTTCTTCATTATATATAGCCATAAATGTATCTTCATATTCTTTAGTTGTTAAGGTTCTTTCTTGATTATCTACTGTATTTTCTTTTGGTATTTTAATAGTTCCAGTATACATTCCTAAAACTATGTATTTATTTTCTTTTGTTTTTATTGAAGTAATAGCTGTACTAGCACTATTAGAGCCAATACCATTAATTTGAATTATGTGTTTTATCTTTCCTTCTGCATTTGTTATTATATTAATTGCATCACTCCATCCTTCAGACTTAGTTAACTCAATAGGTTCTCCTGATTCTGTATAAATTCCATCTATTGTAACATTTTCATTTAAATTACCTGATATAATAAAGCTTCCATCCTCATTTATATTTTTTGAAGATTCATATATTTTTTCATCTTTAAATATTTCTTCTAAATTATTTATGTTAGGTTCTATTACGTCCCTTACTTCTATTTTACCTGCTTCTGCGATTTCAATTGTATGCTTTCTTGCTTCTGGATCTTCTGGTAATTTATATCCTTTTGGAGCTTGTACCTCAGTTAAAATATAGGTTCCAGGTAATAGATTTTCTTTTATTGTACCATCATCTTTCGTTGTTATTACTCTTAAAGGTTCGCCATTTATTTCTTCTATTACCCCTATTAGATTACCATTTCCATCTTTTACTTCTTCTCCTTCGTTATTTGTAATAGTGAATTTAGCACCTGCAAGCAATTTTCCTTCCTTGTTTTGCTTTACTAATTTAAAATTAGGATCATTGTATATATTAATTTTTATTTTATTGCCTTCAATTATTATATCATCTGCATTACCTTTTAATACTTCTACGCTGTATTCTCCATTTTTATAATGTACAGCAAATTGAATTTCTTGCCCATTATTTATGTAACCTTTTGTATTTGATTTTTCTACAAGAGTATATACTCTTTCATTTTCTAAATTCTGTAATGTTATTTTACCACTTTCATCAGTTGTACGTCTTTCTTTTATCTTTCTTTCATAGGTATTTACATGATCAGATAACATTCCATTCATGAAACTTTCAGGATATCCATAATCTTCATAATCGTTATTTAATGCTTGTTCTTCAGGAAGTGGTGGAGGAAGTATTTTTAACTCTAAATTTTTATCAGTATATTCTATTGAAAAGTCTACCCCTTCAATTGTTTCTTTAGTATCGCTGTCAAGTTTTGTAATTTCTAAGTCAAAATAATGAATGCTTTCATTTTCTATATTTTTTACAACTTGCTCTGTAGGTATTTTATTTTCTTTTTCTACATAATTAATAAGCATTGGTGGTTTATATGGAGCATTACTATATGTTTCTGCCTTAAGAGATTGTGGTTCAATATATTCTTGATATCCATCTAAAATAATACAATATCCATTATCCGTCTTTCCAATATCTACATATAAATAGCTTCCCTCATAATAGTTTACACCATATTCATCATTATTAATTGCCCACGCTACTTTTCCGTCTTTATCAAATTTCATAAGGGCTTCTTGGTAATCGCCATAACTTTCTAAATAAATTTCATCTCCACTCTTAGTATATTCTGCTGGAATATATAAATATTTTTCATATCTTACAGCAAATAAATATGAATTTGAAACTTCTTTAATCAGGTCAAAATACAAATAATTTGATTCAATATTATTTGCCCATTCTACTTTTCCTTCTGCGTTGTATTTTATAATAGCTAATCCATTATACAAAGTAATTTCTTTACCTGATGCCGTTTGACTTTTATCAAATATAATTTTATTGTATGCAACACCAATTAAAATTACCCCTTTTGAAGGCATAGGTGTTACACTACTAATTTCAAATTCTATATCTTCTAAGTACTTAGATGTATAAGCATTAATAACTTTACCTTCACTATTTATATTAATATAAATTTCGCCACTTATATTATTTAAAACAATCTCCTTTGAGTCTACAGTTTGTTCTGCTGGAATAGTACAGCTTTCATCATCTAAATAACATTCTAATACTATTTCTGATCCATTATCAATTATTCTTAAATCATAGCTTTCTATTTGATTAATAATATCAGCTACATTATTAAATGATTCCACTTTTCCATTTTTATCATATTGTATTATAAACCATGCCCATCCTTCTGATGTTTCTAAACTAATTTCTTTTCCTTCTTTAGTATAATTAGCTGGGATATATATTTTTCCTGCATAATGTCCTATGCTTATATATTTATTATCATTTGTTCTAATTGTTTTATAAATATCGCTAATTCCATTTGAATTTTCTATACATAAAACACTCTTTATCTTATTATCTGGAGTTATTATAAAATTAATGCCTTTTTCTTCTCCTTCTTTTATTGTCAAATTAATTGATTCTCCAGATTCCGTATAATAACCATCTATGTTAGCATTTCCTGTTAGACATCCAGCTATAATATAGCCTTTATCATTAGTTGGATGTTTATCAATAATTTCAACATTTTGTATTCCTAACATATATAATAATTCATCAAATTTTGTATCTTCATATATTTTTACACTTTCCTTTTCTACGTAAAAACTTCCATCTCCAATTCCATCAATTTCAATTATATGTTGTCTGTCTTCTATTTTTTCTGGTAATTTATATCCATCTGGAGCTTGTACTTCTGTTAGAATATATGTTCCTGGCAATAGATTTTCTGTTATTGTTCCATTTTCATCTGTTGTTAATACTGCTAATGGTTTTCCATTAATTAATTCTAAAGTTCCTACTGGATTGTTGTCTCCATCGAATACTATATTACCATCCATATCTGTAATAACAAATTTTGCATTAGGAAGTAGTTCCCCTCTTTCATTTTGTTTTGTTACCTTTAAATCATTAGTATTATATATTCTAATAATTACATTGTTGTCATAAATTTCTATATTTTCTGAACTACCTTTTAATATTTCTATTTGATACATACCATATTTATAATGAATGATAAATTGAAGTTCTTGTAAATTTGATACATACCCTCTTGTTTTTTCTACTAATGTATATGCTCTTTCACTTTCTAAGCCATCTAGTATAATTGTACCATTTTCATCTGTTATATAATTTTCTATTATTTCATTTTTATCCATTTCTCCAGTTTGTTCATTCGGTACAATATTATTATATTTTAGTGAAAATTTTATCCCTTCCATTTCTTTCTTTGTTTCTGCATTAAATTTTAGAATTTCAACATTAAATTTATGTATTTGCTCATTTTTAATAGTAATTGCATTATTTTCACCCATCTTGATGTTTATATTCCACTGCTTTTCACTTAGTTTATAACCTTCTAAAGTTCTTAATTGGATTAATGTATAATCTCCAATTGTTACTTCTACAGTAGTTGTTCCTTTATCATCAGTAATTAAATGTCTTGATTCTCCAGTTTTTTTATTTACTAATAAAAATTCTATTCCTTTCATTAGATTATTATTTTCATCAACGCTTGTAATTGTAAATGCACTACTAATAAAATCATAATAGTATGTTACTACGACTTCACTTCCTGTATATGTTCCCTGACTGTTTGCTGGAGTTTCTACCAATTTATATTGTTGTGCTAGCTCCTCTGGCTTTAAAGCTTCTGTTTTGTATGTTTCACCTTGTTTTCCATATTGTATTTTATCTTTTGCTAAACTGCCATCTGATAATAATACCGGATTTTGAGTTCCTTTTATGTAATGGTGTACTGTTAGTGGTATTTTTCTTTCTACATAATAATATGTTATTTCTTTATCTACTTGTTCATAATTTCCACTTGCACCTTTTGGAACATTATATGTTCCATCATCATTTTTTTCTGGTTCATATTTTTCTAAATCTAAATGTAGTCTTGTAATATATTGTTCTCCTTCTTTACCATATAAGAAATCATCTGGCGCTACCTTAGTTGTTTTATTTCCATTTTCGTCTCTTAAATAATGGTGTACTGTTACTTTTGAATATGGAACATTTTCTATTACAAATTCTCCATTTTCATATTTTGCTACACTTTCTTGGTTTTCTACTATTCTTTTGTTTCCTTCTTTAAAATCTACTGTTACAGGGTTTTCTAGTGATATATATCCTTCAGGTGCATTTATTTCAGTAATTGTATATCTTCCTAATGGTACTTGTGTTATTCCTTTTCCTTCAATATTTGTTATTACTTTTGTATGGTATAACTCTGAATCATTTAAAGTTACTCTTACATCTTTTACTGTAAAACAATCGTCTCCGCCATTATATGAATCGTTTTTATAATAGCCTAGATGTAAATAATATGTTTGTCCTCCATTTAATACTGTTGAATATTCCTTAAATTCTGTATTTGATGTTCCTGATATTTTTACAAATTGTCCTGTGCTTGAGCCATATGATGGTGCTTCTGTTTCTGTTGTTACTGTTGCATATCCATAATCATTATTATCACTTGATACTCTTGCTTTTATGCTTAAGTTATATTTTCCTGTACATGTACTTAAATTTATTGGTATGTATGAATTTGCTGTTGTGTTTGGTTTTTCTTGGTTATTTGATTTGTATTCTCCACCATTATTGTCAAAATTGTATGTAAATAATGTACTTGTTGCATTATATACTTTTACACTATGTATCACTACTTGGTCATTATTTCTGTCTAAACTGCTATCTTTTCTATACCCTAAATGTAAATAGTATACGTTATTTCCTTCTAATGCTTCTGACGTATAGTCTTTATCTGTTTGTGTACCAGATATATACATAAACTGCCCTATCTTTGAATTATACTCTGGTGCTTCTTGATCTTTTGTTATTGTTGCATAACCATAATCACGACTTCCTTCACTTGATACACTTGCATTTACTACTACTGCATATTGTCCTTCTTTTCCTGTTAAATCTATTTTTATATATGAATGTGCTGTTTGATTATGTTTTCCTTCCGTTCCACCTTGTGTTTGTTGATATGTTCTACTATTAGTTGGAACATATCTTCCATCCTCTCTTGTTATAAAGTAATATTCACCATTTTCTTTAAAACTTAAATCTAAATCTGTTACTTCGCCTGTTGTTTTGACTTCAGTATATGTCGCTCCATTTGGAGTTAATTCTCCTATTACATCTTTTGGCGGTTTTGCTCTTTCTTCTATTTGATCTATTTTAAATTCTACACCTTCTATTGGTGTTTTTGTTTTACTATCTTCCTTTTTAATTACTATTTTATTTGATTTCTTTGCATATGTTACTACCACATGTTTATTTTCTCTTACATTAACAAATTTATCTAATGTATAACTTCCATCTTCTGCTGGCGTAAAGCTTTGCTCTTCGCCATTTATTGTTACTTTTATTATTTCATATGTATTATCTTTAGGTGTCATTTTTATGTCTAAATTACTATTATCACCATACTTTACTATTTCATAAGCTGGAGAATCCTCTCCTAAAATTTCTCCTCCTCTTTGTCCATCTATTTCTTCTACATCTGTTGTTATTTTAAATTGTTTTCTATAATTCTTTACCTCTAATTTTTCTACTTCTGGTACTTTTGTTATTTTAGCTACTTTTAGTAACATCCCATCAGTAGCATCTTCATTTATTATAGCTTTTCCATCTGTTTCAATTGTTGAACTATAAAAATTCCCTCCTGCTAAGATTGTTCCATCATTTAACTCTATTACTGAGTTAATATTGTCATCATTTGTTCCCCCTATTGATTTTGCCCAATCTACTACATATTTGTCTGGATCATTTAAATTTGTATTTGGTATATATTTAATTAGTATACCATCATCATACCTAGATGTACTGCTATTATTCTTAAATGTGTAATTTCCTATGGTTATGCTATTACCTGAAAAATAACCACCTATTATATATCCTCCATCACTCGTTAATGATACTGATCTTAGAGTTGCACTTATATATTCACTCCACTCTAACTTTCCTATACTATTATATTTGCATACTTTATTACTTTCACATACTATAAATCCCTTATCGGCTGTTTCAATTACTGAATTAACAGTTGTTATATTATATATACCCCATTTTAATTCATTTGTACTGCTATATTTTCTTAAACCTACTTCTCCTGTTCCTCGAACTATATATCCTCCATCACTTGTTGCTACTACTGAAGTTATTTGATCATCATTACTTCCACCAAAACTTGTTGCCCATTCTACATTTCCTTCTGATCCGTATTTTATTAGTAATCCATCAGCATAAATTGTTGATCTACTATTATTCTTTAACGCATAATCTCCTACTGTTATACTACTACTTTCGAAATATCCTCCTACTATATACCCTCCATCACTTGTTGTTGATATGGAGGTTATTTGGTCATCTCCACTTTTTCCAAAACTCGTTGCCCATTCCACTTTTCCTTCCGATCCATATTTGATTAGTAATCCATTAGCATTACCTGTTGATCTACTATCATTTCTTAATGTATAATCTCCTACTGTTATACTACTACTTTCGAAATATCCTCCTACTATATACCCTCCATCACTTGTTGCCAATACGGAAGTTACCATATCATTGTAATATCCTCCAAAACTCGTTGTCCATTCAACTTTTCCTTCCAATCCATATTTGATTAGTACTCCATCAGCATAACTTATTGGTCCACTATTCTCTAATGTATAATCACCTATTGTTATACTACTACTTTGGAAATATCCTCCTACTATATACCCTCCATCACTTGTTGCTGATACGGATGTTACTCCGTCATAGTAACCACCACCAAAGCTTGTTGCAAATGTCGTTACTGGCATATCTTCTGTTTCTCTTGAGGCTCCTATTCCAAAGTAATACTCTTTGTTAGTTATATCGTATTTTTCGTCATTTGCTTTAAGCTCTACTGCTTTGTATAAGCCTTCTCCTAAGTCAGCTTCTATTTCTCCTGCATCATTTGTTGTTAATGTATAATATGTTTTTCCATTTATTACTTCCTTTTCACCTAATATGTTATACTTACTGTCTAATGCTAGTTTTGCTGATCCATCATCTACCTTGTATATTGCAAATTTTGTTCCTGGTAGTACTGCATCCGATTCTCCATCTTTCTTTATTAGTTTAAATGTTGGACTGTCTTCTATTGTTATTGTTACTGTATTATTTTCATCATCTAATACTTTTTCTTTTACCTTACCATCTTTTATTTCCATGGTTAATGAACCTTCTTCATTTCTTGTTACATAGAAGGTTATATCTTTTACTTTTGCATATCCTTTTGGAGCTAATATTTCTTTTAATGTATATGTTTGATCTAATTTGCATAAGTTTGAAATTGTTATGCTTCCTTGTGCATCTGTTTCATAGTCTCCTATTTTTTCTGTTCCTTTAAATAATCTGAATTTTGCTTCTTTTAGTGGTGTATTGCCTTCTCCTTTTGCTACTTTATTTATTATTAACTTATACTCTGGTATTTTTTCATTTTCTATGTTAAGTGTTATTGTTGGTATATTATTTTCTTCTTGTGATGATGTGCTACTTACTGCTTTTTGATTATTCTCTTCTGTTACATTTGCGGTATAATTGCCTTCTCCATCTTTGTTGATTGTAACTTTTATTGGGCGCCCTAAATAATACCCATCTGCCTTTATTTCTTCTAGGGTATACTCTTGTCCTATGCTTAATCCTGTAAATAAAGCTTCTCCGTTTTCGTTTGTTGTTATGTTCTTTCCGTTTTCAAAATTATTTCCTGTTATTTTGAAACGTACTCCTTTTATTTTTGTCTCTTGGCTTTCTTTTTGTGTTTTTACTATTTTTAAATTTGCTTTTACTTCATCTTCTGCTTTTATTTGTACTTTATATTTTTGGCCTTCTACTGGTTGTATTAGTTCTATTGAACCTGCATTTTCATCTACTGCTGGCTCATCTGCTAGTTTTAGTAGTCCATTTCCTTCTGTTACTCTAAACTTAATTTCTTCTGTATTTAGTTCATAATTGTCTGGATTTTTTATCTCGTTTATTACATATGTTCTATCTACATATAAATCCTTTAAGGTTAATGTTCCACTTTTATCTGTTACTCTAGTTTTTCCTTCTTTTGCATTTTCTTCTTTTATATAATATGTTGCTCCTGCTACTACATTTTCATTTTCTTTTTGATGTTTTAATAATTCTAGTTCATATTGTTTTACTATCCTTAAACCTACTTTGTTTGGCTCTATTTGAGTTGTATAGTTTCCTTCTGTGCTGTTTACACTAAAATATACTGCGTGATGGCTATATGATACTTGATTATAGCTTACATCAGTTGGTATTGTTACTTTATAGCTTATTTCATAATTTGCATTTTTATCTATTATATTATCTTCAAAGTCTATTAAATAACTTTTTATATTAGTAAAATCCTCTGGATTATCTTGCCAGTTATTGCCATCTCCTTTTACATCATTTGTTGCTTCTGCATTTTCACTATAATATACTTTTGCAATTGATTTTAAATTATCTGGTAATTCTATTTTTCCTTGCATTTGTACATTAAATTCAGAGCCTAATTCTTCCTTAGTTATTACATTTTTATTTCCTACATAAGGAATTCTTCCCAATATTGATACTTTGCTTACTTGGTTACTGCAATTATTTATTAATTGTATATTTATTTGGGCTGAATTTTGTGTTTTTTCTACACTTGCTACTTGTGGTGCTATTGTTATACTTTTGTTATTATCATATTCTGTTATTGTTTCACTTGTAAGTAGTGAATCTGGTGATTCTAATTTTAAACTTTTCGTTACATTTCCTATTTTTTCTTCATTATCTAAGTTTCCATTTACATCATTTATATCTTGTACTTCGTTCCAATATACTACTGCATTTTCATTGCTATATTGTAGTTCTATTTCTTCTGTTTTTGCTATTATTCTTGGGTCTGGTGTTATGTTACAATATATTATTAAATCAAATGTTGTAGGAGTATTATTTTCTGTATTTATTTTTATGTAATAGTTTTCTCCTTCTTTATATTTCTCACAGCTTACTATTCTTACATCTTGATTTGTGCTTCTTACTTCATTTATTTCTACATTTACTATATTTGGTAGTTTTAATAAAAATGCTCCATTTTGCCATAATTCTTGGTTAAATGCTGTATTTGCTTCTGCCTTTAATGTTATTTCAAAGTTATTTTCTGTTTCTTGTGTTGATAATGTATTTTTACTTAAATCTATTTCTGCTATTGTATATGGTGCTTCATATTTTGCACTATGTGTATCTTCATTTATATGGGTATCATCTAAATATCCATTTAAGGTTGATTTTATTTCTTTCAATGCATCAAATTCTTCTTGGGTATAATTTGTAGTAATATATTCATTATCTAATTTTTTTATGTTGTATACGTATAATGATGAATTTGCTTTTGCTTTACTTGTTTCTATTCTTATATGTTTTACAGGCCTATCATAAGTATATGGATCACTTTCGCTATATTTATTCCAATTATATTTATTAAAGGTTATAAGTAGCTCATTTAATTCATCATCATATACTTTTATTTCTCCATCTTCACCTAATGTATTATTTGTATTTGCAAAATATATTCCTATGTTAGATGTTACATTTTCCATGCTTATACTTTGTTTATCTGCTTTTAGGAACTCATCTGATACTTGTTTTTCATCATTCTTGGTTTCCTTCATTATCATTGTTTTTTCTTCGCCGTTTAAACCTGTATAGCCTTCCCATCTTACTGTGTATATATCATTATCTTCTTTTTCTGATAAACCATTATATATTCTTAATGGTTTTTCTTTTGATACTATATATCTTACACTTGGTTCACATGCATATTTTCCAACTGTTACATCAAAATGCTCCGATGTTCCATTTGGATTCTTTATTCTTAATGTGAATGTACCCTTTACTTTATTTGATCTATATGGATTATAAAATTCGCTATTCTCGTTATTGTATCCTTCATAATATCCTTTAACTGTTATCTTATGTTCAATTATGTCTGAACCTATTTTTTCGTATGCTTCTAATGGGTATACTATTTCTATATTAAATTTGTTATATCTATAATTATTGTTATCTACTGTATATATTCCATCATATGCCTGTTCTGTTATTACTTTTCTGTCATCTAAAACTACATCCTTGTGTGCTCTTAATACTCCTGTGCTTGGGTCATAAGTAAATACTACATTACTTCCTGTTACTCTTACTGTATTTGGTTCATATCCATTTAATAGTGGTATTTCTGTTTCTATATAGGCTGTTTTTATATTTAATAAATTATTTACTTCCTGCATTCCTATTATGTGGTTTACTGTAAATGTCTTATTATCTTTATTGATTGCTGTTTTTATGTCCTGTTCTTTATCTAAATTTGGTGTACCTGCTAAATATGATGGCATCTCTGCTTTTACTGTTCCATGCCAATCTACATAAAATTGTACCTCTTTTTTAATTTCCACACCTTCGTCTTGTTCATCTTGTTTATATTTTCCAGTTAATGTTACTTTTCCTTTTTTACTGTATTTTGTAATATCGTTTCCTATTGCTGATGCTTTTGTACTTTCACGTGAATAGTCTCCTGAATGCACCATTCCTGTAAATAATTTTTCAGTTTCTGTATTTATTGTATTTAGTTTTATTTGTTTTATATCATTTCCTATTGCACTTTCTTGTACTTCCTCATCTTTTGGTATTGATGTTTGAAGGTAAAAATTTTCTGCTTCAATAGTTATTACACCATTTTCTAAATATCCCTTGTTTTGTACTTTAAGGTTCATGTATAAAGTAGATTCTTCTCCAATTTCTTTGCATGTTCCTCTTATGCTCTCAGCTTCTCCGTCGCCAGTCAAGTCACGCAAAAAGAACGCATCAAACTTAACGTTATCGTTAGTCTCTGGTACGTTTTCATCTCCTGGATTAACTTTATCATATGTCATTGACCTTGCAATTTCACCCATGTCTTGTGGCTGTATTTGGTTATAGCTTCCTATTAAGGCTATTACTAGCACTATTGCTGTTGCAAGTATACTTACTCCTACTAATAGCTTTTGCTTTAAGCCTTTAGCTTGCTTTTTACCATTGTCTTTATTTACTTCAGTTTCAGCTTCACGTTTAGACTTAATAATTTTAGCTTTTTCTCTAACATTTTTCTTCTTAGCCTTTGGCAAAATTGTTTCAGGAACTTTCTCCTTCTCGTTTAAATTTTCATTTTGGTTTTGATTCTCGTCCATGTGTCGTTTACCTCCATACAAAAACAATAAAAAATAATATAAAATATAGTTTTAAAGTTTATATTTATATATAATTATAAATTCTTGTAAAGAGCTTGTAAACAGCAAGAAAGCTGGTAAATTGCACCATTTACCAGCTTTCTTTACGGATTATCTATTTTGGTTTATTATTAAAAATTATTTACATTTTTGTCATATTTTGACTAGTTTTTTTGCTCTATTTTTCATAGTTTGTATTTCCGTAAGTTTTATGTCTGTAATAATTAAATTTAATTTTTCAACATTTTTAGATTTTTTTTTATTTTTTATACCATTTTTTATTTCTTTGTGATATACTTTGTCTAGTTAATTTTCTATGGAGGTTTATAGTTATGAATTTTAATAAATGTAGTCGTTGTGGTAGTTTTTTTATTTCAGATAATTCAGTATGCCCAAACTGTGAGGCAAAGGACCAAATGGAAATTAATAAATTAAAAAATTACATCGAAGAAAATGGAAATATAGCTGGAACTTATAATATGGATAATGTTATTTCTTCTACTGGAATTACTTATAGAAATTTAAATCGTTTCCTAGCTCAAGATCAATTTGCTGATTTTGCAAAACAAATTAATCAAACAAAACTTGACTAGTTTAATTTGATATTTAAAAATAAAGTAGACTGTACAAATGTTGTACAGTCTGTTTTTGTTTTTATATAAAATTCTTTATAAAACTTTTTCTATGTAATGGGCATGGTCCATATTCTTTAATTGCTTGTATATGGCTACTTGTTCCATAGCCTTTATGTTTTATAAATCCATATTGTGGGTAAACTTCATCCCATTGTCTCATTATTCTATCCCTTGTAACTTTTGCAATTATTGATGCACATGCAATTGAATAACTAATTGCATCTCCATGAATAATTGATTTATATGGTATTCCATCAGTATTTATTTTTGTAAGTGCGTCTACTAAAATTACTTCTGGTTTTGGTAAGCTTTTTTTATTTAGCATTTGCTCTGTTTCTTTTATTGCTATATTTAATCCTTTTTTGGTTGCTTGTAATATGTTTATTTCATCTATTTCGTTTTGTCCTATTATTCCTACTCCATAACCAATTGCTTCTTCTGTAATTAGGTCATATAGTTTTTCTCTTTTCTTTTCTGATACTTTTTTTGAATCGTTTACTCCTTCTATCATAGAGTCTTCTGGCATTATACAACATGCAACAACTACTGGACCTGCAAGTGGTCCTCTTCCCGCTTCATCTATTCCTGCAATTAATTTTATTCCTTTTTTGTAAAACTCATTTTCTTCCTTTTTTAAGTTAGTTAATCTTTCTAATTCTTTTTCTTTCATTTCTTTTTCCTTTTTTAGCTACTTTTTTGGCTTTCTTTTTTGTGATTTGGCTTCCATTTCAGTTTTTTAGTTTATGAAATCAAAACTTTTATTATCATTAAATTTTTAGCTATATGAAACCTATAAGCTTTAGATTCATATGTTTTCAATATTTTTCCTTTTACTCTTCAGCATTTTCATCAATAACTAAGTTTTCTATTTCTGTTAATTTATAATAAGTTTCTCCATCAGAATATACAAATCCTTTAGTATAGTAAACTTCATATGTATTATAGTCTACAACATAATAGTTATTTTCTTCTATTTTTACATCTTCTAATTTTAACTCATCTAAATTTTCCTTATTTAAAACATAATATTTCTTTTCTTTATCATCTATTTTTATTTCTTCAGTTTCTATCAGATTGCTGATTGCAGGTTCATCTTTTAATTCTGCTATTTTGGTTCCTTTAAGTACTTCATCTTTCTTTTCTAATGTATATTCTCCTGCTATTGTTTTTACTTTTGCTTGAACTAGTAATATATCTGTTTTTAAATCTTCTAAACTTGATTTTGCATATTCAATTCTAAAATAGTACACTACTGCAAAAACTAATGCAGCAATAACAACTACAAAAACTGCTGTTGTAACTAATGTCATTCCTTTTTCGTTTTTCATTTTTTATTTAGAGTACATCATAAAAATATTTTATAGGAGATTTTACAATAATTTTATTTTTATAGTTTTATCTATTTCTATAATTTATTTTAGGATGTCTCTCTCCTTTCTCTATTTATTTCTACATTTTCATTATATATATTTACCTTTTAAAAATATGTATATACTATATCACATTAATATAAAAACTGCAAATTTGATACAAAAACTTCACATTTTTTTCACAAACCTATTGTATTATATAATTGTTTTAGGTTATCATATTAATGAAATTTGGAGGTAAATATTCATGGAAAATAATGAAGATGATTTAAAAAATGTTATGAATTCTAGTGAAGAAAATAATGCTTTTCAAAATTTTACAACTTCTAATGAAGGAAACAATACTTTTCAAAATTTTACAACTTCTAATGAAGAAAGCAATACTTTTCAAAATGCTACAAGTTCTAGTGAAGGAAGCAATACTTTTCAAAATATTACTCGACCTAGCCAAGAAAAAAATGCTTACAAAACTTTCGAAGCTAACAAAAAGCAACATTCAAGTAAAGCCGGTTTTGGAAAAACTGTAGTATTACCATTCTTTTGTGGAATGCTTGGTACTGTAATTATTGCAGGTATATCTTTAACTGTTCCTTCAATTAAGCAAGCCATTGTAAGGCAACTTATCACAACACCAGACACTAGCTCATCTGCTGGTGAAACTAATAATAGTAATAATTTCTTAGACCTTAATACTCAGCTTATTTCACTTCAAGATTATTCTGATACAGCAACAGGTGTTGCTAAAAAGGTTCAACCTTCTATTGTTGCAATTACAGTAGAGTATTCTGTGAATTCTATTTTTAGCAGAGTTCCTACTACTGGTACTGCTAAAGGTTCAGGAATTATCATTAGTGAAGATGGTTATATTTTAACTAATAATCATGTTGTTAATTCTTCAAGTTCTTCTAGCAATTATTTTTACGAAATTGGTGAAGCAAATAAAGTAACTGTGAAATTATATGATGGAACTGAGTGTGAAGGAACTATTATTGGAACTGATAGTCAAACTGATTTAGCTGTTATTAAAATAGATAAGGATGGTTTAAATGCTGCTGAACTTGGTAGTTCTTCTTCTGTTCAAGTTGGAGAATTCGCAATGGCTATTGGTAGCCCTCTTGGATTAGATAATAGTGTAACAGCTGGTATTATTAGTGCAGTAAATAGAGAAGTAACTGATTCTGATGGTAATAAATATGTTGCTATTCAAACAGATGCTGCTATAAATGCTGGTAATAGTGGTGGTGCACTAGTTAATAGTAAAGGGCAAGTAATTGGTGTTAATACTCTTAAACTTGCAGGAGATGATGTAGAAGGTGTTGGATTTGCTATTCCTATCGATTCTACTAAAGAAATTTATGAACAATTAATTGAATATAATAAAGTTAAAAGACCATTTATTGGAATTACTGGTATAGATTTAACTGAGGATTTGGCTAAAAAATATAATTTAGCTTCTAGTACTGGTGTTTATGTTCAAGTTATAGAAGACTTCTCTGCTGCTCAAAAGGCTGAATTAAAAGTTGGAGATATTATTATAGAAGTCGATGGTAAGAAAGTAAAAAATATGGATGAAATAAATGAGATTAAGAATGCAAAGAAAATTGGCGATACAATGACTTTAAAAGTTTATCGTGATGGAAAAGAAAAAGATATTACAGTTACACTTCAAGAACAACCTTAGTAAGTTTTATATGATTTTTAATTTAAAAGAAAGACAGTATTTGAAGTGCATCCAAAATGTTAAAGACTTTTGGGTTCACTTCAATTTTGATCCGTCTCTTTTACACATTTATTATATTAAAAAGTAGCCATTATCTCTTGGCTACTTTAAAAAAATAAAAGGGGATGTTTTACTAATCTGTAGTCAATAATGGAGTAACTAATTATTAACTACATTTATAATATACCAATAGTTTTTGTCCTTTTTGTGTCTTAAATGTAACAAATTAGAAAACTATATAAATAGTCTATTGTTATGCAAAATAGTAGTTGATATTTCAGTAATATCAACTACTATTTTTTAATTATAGATATATCTTTGTGGGTTTACTTGCACACCGTTTACTCTTATTTCAAAGTGTAAATGGTTACCTGTTGAGTTACCTGTTGAACCAACTTGTGCTATAACGTCTCCCGCTTCTACTTTATCTCCTACTTTTGCTATAAGCTTACTACAATGTCCGTAATAAATTTGAACACCATTTCCACAGTCTACAATAATTAAATTACCATAGCTTCCTCTATCTCCAGACCATATAACAGTTCCACTTGATGCAGCTTTAATTTTAGTACCATAAGGTGCTGCTATATCCAGACCTGTGTGTGCATGGCTACGTATACTTTCTCTTTCCCCAAATCTTGATGTAATAATACCACTAATTGGCTTTTGACTTAAGTAAATACCATTAACTGAAGCATCTTCTATTTTTTCTAACTCATTTTCTATTTCTTTTTTAGCAACTTTGATAGTTTCTACATCTTTATCTTTTTCAGTTGTATATATCTGATTTATTTCAACATTAGCATTATCCATACTTGTTTTATGCTTTTCTTTTAGTTCGGCAACTAATTTTTCCGCTTCATCTAATGAATTTACTATAGATTTTTGCTCTTTATTTACTGTTACTGCATAATATTTGTAAGTAAGCTCTGTATCTTCTTTTATTCTTGATGCTACTTTTTCTTCATCCATATCTTTTTGTCTATCTACAAATGTTAATTTATATTGTACATTACATTTTATGTCTATAAATTCTAAGCTTTCGCCTTCCTCTTGTTTTATATTTTCTTCTAAGCCTTTTTCAAATTGTTTTACATTTTCTATATATCCTATTTGTTCGTCTTCTATTGTAACATTATATACTAGTTTATATTTTATTAAAACTAATGTCATTATAGCTATTAAAGCTATTGCAATTATGTTTATCCATTTAAAAATTTCTTTTGTGCAATACTTAATTTGTTTATTTAAAATAAACTTCACTCTCCTTTTTTTGTTGCACGACATCTTTTATTATACTACATATTTTATGTAATGTCAAATGAGTTTATTCAAGGATTTATTTTTAAGTGTATGTTAGTCAATGATGTGTCACAAAATATTTAAAATAATATAGTTTAATACCAATATTATTTATAATGCTTTTT
>CANRNR010000031.1 GCA_947632035.1 uncultured Clostridia bacterium
TATCATAAAAGTCCATAATCTAGTCTATGACTGCATTATGGACTTTTTGCCTTTTTAAAAGTGTCAAACTTGAGATTTTAGTATAACTTAGTTTTTTTAAATAGTCAATGAGTATGGTCATAAAATGTATGTGTATATTTTTATGTATCTTTTTATCTATTAATTTATATATAATTTTACATATTTATTGTCTTTAAAAACATAAGGTATATCTATGCCATTTTTGTCTTCAATTTTTATATCTTCCACGCCTACATAATTTTCTGGAATTACACATGAAGGGTACTCGTGTATTGCTCTAACATTTCCGTCTTTTGTTAAAGCAATAATATTCATGGTACTCATTAAAACTTTTTTATATGAGCAGTCTTTATTATTTAAATATGTATCAATATCATCCCATTTTTTCTCTTTATCAATAGGTCTAATTCTATTGCTATCTGTTACTTTGTATAAATGAAGCCCATCAAACATATGAATTTTTTCTATTTTTGTGTCTATTCTCTGTCCATTTTTATATAACTTTCCATCAATTGTTAAAACAAAAACGTCATCATAATAATCAGTTTCTATTTGCTTTATATCTTCTTCTTTGATTCCTTTTAAGGCTATTGTATTATGCCTTATATAGTCCATTTTTTCTTCGTATTCCATGTTATATATTTTTTCATGCTCTCCTTTTATTTTTGAAATATCCCAATCATTAAAACCTGCTAATTTTAAATCTTCATCTACAAAAATGTTTGGCATCTTTCTTTCATAATCAGATTTAAATGACTCATATGCTTTTATAAATAATTCTAGGTTATCAATTTTTCCTTTTAAAAAGCTACTAATTAACTTTAAAATGCGATTTTCTCCTTCTAATTCTCCATTATAAAATTCAAAAGAATCATAATCTAAAACATGGTCTAGTATCACTTGATGTGTAACATCATCTAAATAATATCCATTTCCACTCATATCACTTGTATCTAAATTTCTTGTAAAAAAATTTTCTAACATTCTTTTGTTCCAAACAGTTAAACTATTTAGCACAAATATATGCTTTTCAGGAAAATCTGGTAAAATTTTATTAACTAAAATGTCACCCTTCTTAAATGGAACTGGTATATTTACAAAAATCCCTTCAATATCAGGTAAATCTTCATATTCTCTATTTATTTCTATTAGATTTGGCTTTTTATCTATAACTATGTAATTTACATAAATGCTTCCATCATTATCAAGATACTTTTTGGTAATAGTAAAAGAAATGGTATCATCATACTCATTTATATAATCTATTACTTCTGTATATACTTCTTTGTATGTACTTTTTAAATTATTTATTACATCATTAGTTCTACTATAGCTTTTTGTTGATCTATTATATTCATCCCATGCATATATGCAATTCTTTTCCTCTTTTACAAAATCATCATACAAACTTTTTATTCTATCTATTTCATTTTGTATCAAGGTTTTTACACTAGCATAATGATTACAGTTTATTCTTTCTACTACTTCCATATCTGGGTAATTATCAATTAAATCTTGATATTTTGCTATTTTTTCTTCTATACTCATCTTTTTGTTCCTATATACCAAAACTGCAAGTTCTTCTGGGTTAAATTTATGACCTATTTCTCTACAATAATCTCCAATTGCTTTCGAGTTTATTAAGTCATAATCATCCAGTTTTCTTTTTTCATCTTTTTTTATTTCTCTTTCAAACATTTCAAGTAATATTTCTAAGTCCATAATCTGATTATTAATTTCGGGAATTTCATTTTTGTTTCCTAATCTTTCATCATACAATCTTTTTAATTTGTTTTTAACTTCATTTTTCGTATAGTAATAATTAATATCTATTGCTTTATATGTTTCAAAATATGCTTTATAAAATGCTTCAGGATAATGTACTTTATACCAAGCAATTCTAAAAGCAATTTCTACTTCAGCTATACAATGAGCTTTTGGAAATAAATACTTTATCTTTTCACAAGATTCTATAAAATATTCAGGAATATGGTGCTTACTTAGTATTTCTTTATATTCTTCCCACTTCGTTTGAAAATCTGCTTTTTGAACACTATAATCAAATATATCATTTGCCTTACTAGCTTTTACTTTTCTAATAAATTCAGTTATATCATAGGCTGTTTGTTTATCAATTTCTTTTTGCATTAAATAATTCATAACATCTGCTCTATTAGAAACTAACATATCTATTGGTATATCTAAATTTCTTACTAAATATTCTGCATTTTGGCTCCATGTATTAGTTCCATGATTTAAAGCAGATACACATACTAAATCATTAAAGTTTTTAATTTTTACTTGTTTTAACATATTAATCATAAAGTCTTTTTCAAAGCCAAATATTCCTTTTGTATCCGCTTTTGAAAATAAAGCTAAAGTATCCGCATCATCAAAATTAATATCTTGTGGATGTATTTTTGTAACTTTTTGTAATTTTTTTAAAAATGTTGGTACCTCTACTCCATAAATTTCAATTTCTTCTTTTAAGCCTTCTATGCTTTTAAGCATGTTATCTTTTATTTCTTCAGAAATATTGAGTACTATATCAGGTTCTTTGTCATATTCTATTGAGGCAAACATTTCAAAAGGCAAATTATATTGAATAGGATTAAAATCTGTAATTTCTAATAAATATGCCACAAAAGAATTTCCTACACTTCCTCTTGTATATGTTAAATACCCCATCTCTTGTGATTTTTGAACTACATATGATGCTAACAAATATTTCGATTCAAAATTATTTTTTATTATTGAATCAAGTTCAAGTTTTAATCTTTTTTCTATATCTTTTGGCAAATCTTCTCCATATATTTCTTTTGCTCTTTTATAGCATTTTTCTTTTATATACTTTGAAGCAGTATTTTTCTCTATTATTTCATTTAATTCTTTATTTTCCATTTTTATTTATCTCCTTCTATAGTATCTATAACTTTCCAATAATTTCTTCTATTTTTTATATCTAAATCTGAAAAGCCTGCTTTTTTAAGTCCATCTTCTGTATAAAAATCTGGCATTGCTTTACTTATGCTTTCAATTTTAAATAAATCATAAGCATGTATTAGAAGCTCAAAATCTATTTCTCCTTTTAAATAACTACTAATTGCTTTTAAAATTCTATTATTACCTTCTAATTCTCCCTCATAATATTCAAAACTGTCATAATCCCATTTATTATCATAAGTAAATTTTGCTTCATCATCATATAAATAATATCCATACCCTACCATATCAGAAGAATCATGATTTCCTTTTGCTAAAAATTCCTTTATGTTTTCTTTCCAAGTAGCTAAATATTCTAAAACAAATATCTCTCCTTTATCACCCAAATTGTGTGCTACTGGGTTTTCTGAAATTAGAATATCACCTTTTTTAAACGGAGTGGGCATATACACAAAAATATTATTAATGTCTAAATAATCATCATTAAGATATCCATCCTCTTTATCATATATTTTTATTAGTACAGTTTTTTTATTAATAACATTAAAATCAGCATAAATTGTTTTTTCTTTTTTATTAAATATTTTTTTCACAATAGTAAAAGAAATAGTGTCATCATATTCATTTATATAATTTTGAGCTGATTGTAATGCTTCTTTGTATGAAAACTTTAAATTATCGACTACTTTATAATAGCTACTATATTCTTTTGTCGTCTTGTTATATTCATACCAAGTATAACAGCATTTTTCATCTTCTCTTACTAAATTTTCATAAATTTTTTTACATCTATCAATTTCATTTTTAATCATTGTTTTTACACTATCATAATGCTTACAATTTATCCTTTCAATGACTTCCATATCTGGATAATTATCAATTAAATCTTGATATTTTGCTATTTTCTCTTCTATATTCATTGTTTTATTTCTATATACTAATACAGCTAATTCCTCTGTGTTAAATTGGTATTTGATTTTTCTACAGTAATCTCTTATTGCTTTTGAATTAATTAGGTTATAATCGTCTAATTTACTTTCTTTTGCTTTCAACCTTTATTCTCCTTTCTAAATTAAATATTTTTCTTCTATAAGTTTAAATTCATAATTTTTAGTAAATGTCTTAAGTAGCAATTTTTTGCTTATATATCACAAAATTTTAAATACTTTGGAAGCCAAGCAAGTTCAACATTTGTTTTCATATCATTTTTACTTTTTGCTATTATAATATCTGCTACATTTTTCTTTTGTGTAAATTCATCAAAACATTCTTCTCTATGTAATAATAAAATGATATCTACATATTTCTCATAACCCATATTATTCAATGTTAAATCTTCTAATGTAGGAACATGATTCTCTCTACGATATATTTTTGCATGTGATATATAAGAAATTAGTAAAATCGGAATATTTAATGTTTGCGCTAATTCTTTTAAATCTTTTAGTATTTCTTTAGTTTCTAAATCTCTACTTAAATTTTTATTTTTGTCATAGCTCATTAATTGTAAGTAATCAATTATAATACAACTGATATCTTTTTCTATTTTCATAGATTTTTTGCATATTTCTTTTGATGATATTCCTGGGGTATCATCAATATATATTGGTGCTTCTTCTATTTTCTTTATAGTTTCTTGTAATTTTGAAGAAGCAACATCTTTTGCTTCTATTTTTTTACTAATATCTAAAATATTAGGAGCTTGTATCATCCCAGCAATACTAATGATTTTATTTTTTATGGTTTCTTTAGAGCACTCTAAACTAAAGAATAAAACTGATTTTTTTTCATTAATTGCAATATTATTAATTATATTTAATGCCAGATTTGTTTTTCCTACTGAAGCTGTTCCTCCTAAAATAATTAAATTTCCATCTTGCATATCAATTACTTCATCTAATTTTTTAAA
Source organism: uncultured Clostridia bacterium (assembly GCA_947632035.1). Taxonomy (GTDB): domain Bacteria; phylum Bacillota; class Clostridia; order TANB77; family CAG-508; genus CAG-273. The sequence continues at coordinate 4,874 of CANRNR010000031.1, forward strand.
TCCTGTTTTCATTATTTATCACTTTCCTTTCAAAAAATAACTTATATAGTCTTATTATTTTTGAATAAAATTTAATTCTTCCATATTTGTGCATCCACTTTTAAAATAAAAAAATATAACTAATATATTTCTATTATATTAGTTATATTTTTTTATTCAACCGTACTGGTCATAAAATGTATTAATTCTTTTTTTCCCTTTTCATATTTGCAAAAGGAATTTTTCCAAATTTATTTTCATATTTTTTAATCAGCTTTGCTTCCATATCTTTTGATTCTTCTGAACTTGCTAATCTAATCCAATAAAATTTTAATATTTCCTTGCATTTTGGAATTTGCCATATAGCTCTGCCACCAGCATGAATTTGCCCTTTCCCATATCCCCATTGTATATATTCTTTTATTCTTTTATACAGACCATCACTATTTTTACGAGTTGCACTTCCTATGTATAGAATAATATCTTCATTGTCTTTTGATCTTTCTTTTAAGTAATCTAACTTATCTTGAAATTCCTTTAAACTTTCTCCTTTAAGTAGTTTATTTATTATTTTATTTTTTTTCCTTATTTCCACCGTTGCCCCATTTGCATTTTCCTCTAATTTTTTATTAATATCCTTAATTCTTCCTACAACAAAATATATCCCATCGCTCTTTATTTTTATTAAATCCATATTATTCCATAATTCTTCAATTTTATATCCACCTTCAATTTTTTCTTTGTATTTTAAATCTACTAATTTTTTTATTTCTTCATTTTCCATTTCTTATATATCTCCTTATTTTCCATACCTTTTTATTGCATCTTCTAATAATGATTTTATTTCATTTATAAAGGTTTGTGGACTTGTTACTGTTACTACATCTAAGTTTCTCATCGCCCATAATTCAAATCCTTGTGGATTGGCATATAAAGTCATCTTAAATTCTTTATCATTTATAGGCTTTATTTGAACATTCTTTCCAAATTTTTCTATAACTTCGCCTAGTAGCACTTCATTGCATTTAGCCTCTATTTTTATTTTATCGCCACTAAAGATTTCAACTGAAGCATCTGTATATTCTTCTATTTCTTTTTCTGTCTTTCTTATTGTTATTTTTTTATTTGTTTCAGTCAAATTCCTTATTCTATCTAATCTATAATGGAAAAATTCAGTATTTTCTTCTTTTATACCAAGCATATAAAATTGCTGGTTATCATATAAAATTGCATAAGGAGAAACAAGAGGTGTACTTACTATTTTCTTTTCTATTTTGTCTCCTTTGATATAGTATTTCCAATATTCAAATTTTACCTTACGCTTATTCATAATACTATTTGAAATATCTTCTATGTTTTTTATTACTTCTATATTGCTTGTTTTTCCTTTTGGAGAATAAACCTTATAATTTTTTACTTTTTCATTTTCATATACATTTTGAAGGTTCTTACACTTTTTTATTATTCCTTTTGCTATTCTATCTTCTATAAATGCTGAATAGCTAAAAGTGTCTATAATTGCTCTAATTTCTCCTGGTTCAAAATCTGTTTCTGGATCATTACATATATAATAGCCTATTTTGTTATCATTGTATGTACTAATATCATATCCAAATTTTTCTTTAAGTAAATTGATATTCCTTCTTATAGTTCTTGGGTCTATATCTTCGCCATATATCTCATTTATTTTTTCTTTCAGCTCTGATATAGATAATTTGTGTTCTTCATCACTATATTTTTTTAATACATTTAATATGTATAATATATTTCCATTTTTTTCGTATAGATCCATATTTTACTCTATCTCCTTAAAAATATCATTATTTTCTTCGTTTGATTTGATTTCTTCTATAATTTTTTTTGCCTCTTGAACATTATCATCAATAATAAAACACTTAAATTCATTATTATATTGAAAATTACCAAAATTTATTTTTAGTATTTTTCCATACATTTCTTCATTATCTTCATTTTTATAATATAGTACACTATATGTGTTTGACAAACTTTTTCTAGGTTTATGTAATGAGATAAATTTTTCACCCTTGCCTATTTTGAAATTATATTCTAATTTATTAATATTTTCTTTTTTTAGCTTAGGTTCCTCAACTTTATAATATTCTTTATTATTTAAAAGTGGAAAATAGTTAAGATTTCTTATTAAACATTCATACAATTCTTGTTGGTTAATTATTTCTATTTTTTCATTCAACTCAACATTTTCACCATAGTCATTAATACCTGAAAAAAGATATATTTTCTTAAATAAATCCACTTGCTTTAGATATTCAGAATACTCAATTCTATGTATATTTTTTACTTGACAAGTTATGCTTTTTTGATCAATATTATTTTTATCTTTTAAATAAAATTCATACATAGGTTCACTAATTTTACAATTTGATGGTAATAAAATTAAATTTTCATTCTTTTCTTTTTCTAAAATAATATATAAATAAACTAGATTTTCTAATTCATCAGAGTTTAGTGATCGTCCAAAATTATTCTGATTTAATATTATCTGTGGGATTTCTATTTTTTCTTTTTCCGTCTTTTCTTTTCCTCTTTTCTCTTGATATAATTTTAATGCTAGTAGTTTTATTCTTTCCTTTGTACTAGAGTTTGTATCACCAATTTTTAATATAGTTTTTGGATTACGTTGAGAGAATCTGCCTATTATATCTGATGGTACTTCATTTCTTTGCAATTTTATCCATTCATCAACTTTACATCTCCAACTAAATCCATTAGATTCGTGTTTTTTTAGTTTTTCTTTCTCTTCTTCTTCTTTTTCGAAAAATTTTGTTTCATCTTCTACTTGTCCTATTAAGTATGTACCATTTCTTAATCTAGTTATAACCATATCTCCTTTTTCAATGCTAAAAAAACTGTTTATTGCTCTTTGTAATCCACTATTTTCATTATTATTTTGGTCTTTTTCTTTTTTATCTTCTACTGTTTCGTTTTCTTGATTATTCTCTTTCTTTTTTGGTGGATTAATTTTATTATATACTTTTTGATAAATATATTGAATTTTTTTACCTTTAATATCTTTTAATTCTTCTTCACTAAATATATTATATTTTTTTATTTTTTCATAAACTTCATTTTCTAAGTCTTTTGTCAATTCTCCATCTTTACTTTTTACTTTACCAAAAATATCTTCAATTCTTTCCTTTTTTATCTTTTTTTCATCGTCGTAATCGTCGCTCCATCCTATTCCAAAAAATTTTTTTCTTAGGCAAAATTCTTGATAATCATTAACTAAATTATTGTCTTTTTTATCATTTGATGTAAATGGTAACATTTGAACTAACCAACAATTCTTTACTTTGCTTAAATCAATAACTTTTACATTTTTTATATCCATATTATCACTCCAAACAAAAACATTTTAAATTTAAGTTTTTATTGTCTTTTTCTATAATAGCTGTAATTACCATATCTTCATACTTCTTCTTACTTTCTAAATATTGCTTTACATCTGATGTAAGGCAAAAATCTTTTATTTGTATTTGTTCTAAATTATCTTCTTTTTCAAATATAATTGAAATCTGTTTTAACTCATCAATTTTATCATCTTCTATGTCTAAGGCTTTTAAGTCTTTTATTTTTCCTTTTATTTTTTGAAGCTCTTTATTTTCAAATACATTGCTGTTGAGTATTTTTTCTACAACTTCTTTATCTATAATAACATTGTTTACTAAATTAATTAGTTCTTCATATAATTCATGCTTTATAAAAAGTTTTTGCACTTCTGGATTTTCTATTTCTTCTGGACTTCCATACCCAATATATCTATCAAATACATCATCTTTTGTCCATTGGTCTTGAGGTTTATTTTTTAATCGTTGTTCGATTTGTTCATAAGTTATTGTCTTATCTGTCATAAATTTCTCCTTTTTATATATATTATTTAAAAATTTTATTTTTCTGGTATTCTTATAATTCCATCTTCATCTTTATATATTTTTTCAGTATTTTTATCTCCTTTAACAACAAATCCTTTATATTCTTTAATTTTATTCAATTTTTCTATCATAGGATAATTTAGTAATAACATTTCATATTGTTTGTCACCCTCATATTGTTTTATATATTCTTTGACTTGTTCTTCAGGACTTTTTCCATCTTCTCGAGAATATCCCTTACTAGTTTTTAACTCTAGAAAATAAACTACTCCGTTACCATCATGAATAACTATATCAGGTTTTTGACCTCCTTTTGTTTCATTTTCTTGAAGAATTAACTCCGATCCAATAAAATATATATTTTCTAAATTTAATGCTTGTTTTAATTCAGTTAATTCTCTATTATATTTATTTTCACAATTATTAATTACATTTATTAGCCATGCTTGTAAATAAGGTTCTGTTCGTTTATTTTGCTTTGTTATACCAATTTTTTCCCAATCCTCTTTATTAAATTTTAAGTTAGCACACTCTTTGATAAAATTTTCATCAAAATAATAACTTGCTTTTCCATTTGATTTTTCTCTTATTTTTACTTGCTTATTTCCATTCATTGGTTTACTAAAATGTGTTGACACAAGAGTAATCCCAACTTCTGTTGGTCTAATATGAAAGTTCTTTTTAAAATTTGTTTTTATTTTGTTATCTTTTAGATTCTCCCAAATTTCTTTCGTTATTTTTGCATTTTCTATTAAACTATTTTTTGCCATTTTAAATTCCTCCTTATTTTAAAATAAATTCTTCTCCATCCTCTAGTATAATAGCATTATCAGTCAATTCTTTTATTTTTTCCTTATCCTCTGTATGTATAGGTATTACATATTTTGGATTAGTAATATTAATAACTTCCTTGATTGCTTCTGGAGTTGCATGACCACTAGTGTGTAAATGTATACAATCTTTTGGAACAAAATCTTGAATTCTTTTATAATCTTCATTTGTTCCTTCCAAATATCCATCCCATTGTGAATATATAAAAGTATTGTTTTCAAACATTTTTAGAAATTTTTCAAATTTTACATTTGCCCTAACTAACATTACAAAACCATATTGCTTCATCTTTTCTAACATATTTGGTGCATAACGATAAACTTTTGTGCCTTTAATGTTAGTGCTATCATTAAATTTATATAGGTCACTTCTTGAAATTGTATTAATATATTCCAAAAGTTCACATTGATAGTCATCGCAAATAAACATTTTATGAGTATTTAATGTTGCTTTATGAATAGCTGCTATTCTATCAATATTTGTACTACTACATAATACAAAATTATATTTATTTTCACTAAAAATTTTCTTGGCTTCTTTTTGTAATTCAAATTCTGTTAATACTTTACTATTATCTCTTGTTAAGGTTGTTCCTTCACAAATTAAGCAATCCACTTTTCCAACATATTTTTTAATTGCTTCTAAAACTTTTTTACCTCTTTGTCCGTGTGTTCTAAAGTCTCCTGTATGCAAAACCTTTTTTTCGTCTGTCTCAATTAAAAACATATAGCTGTCAAATGCTGAATGGTCAACGGCAATAGGAGTAATTTTTATATCATCAATTATTATTTTATCTTTAATATTAAAAGTTTTAAAATTAGATATTTTTTCCAAATCTTCTTTTTCTACAAGCTTTGCCTTACTAAGTCTAGTTTGTACTATATTATAAATTTCTTTTGAAACTTCTCCCATATAAATTGGTATTTGTGGCAATATTTTGTTATATAAACCTATATGATCACCATGATAATGAGTAATAAATATTGCTTTATAATTTGGCATACCTTTTGTTAAACCTTCTAACTCAATCTCTGGTTTCTTTCTTCCTTCTGAATCCGGTAAATTTGTACCTATATCTATTATTATTTTTGTACCTTTACTCGATTCAATTTCAGTAATGCAACCACCTATTTGATTAGTTCCTCTATTAATTTTTATTTTCAATAGATACATCTCCTATTTTTTAGTATTATATCATTCGCTTTATTTTTTTCAATAGGTTTGGTCATAAAATGTATTTTGCTACAAAAAGAAAAATCCCAGTAATTTTTAAACTGGGATTTTTCTGCATTAGATTACATTTGTAATCGTATATTTGTGTGCTTTGTGGCTTTTTAGTATTTTATCTTTTCTTTCCGTCTGACCAGAATTCTTCTCCTGTTTTCGGGTCATATACGAATTTGTCATTGTTAAACCGTTTCAAATCGCCGTTTCTCACAGCTTTATCGACTTCGGTCGAATCTTTATAATTGTCGTATTTATCTCTTTCGTAACCTTTTTCATCCTTATGATAGTATGCCATGCTGTTACCTCCTAAATTAAGTTTTAGTTCCAAGCACACAAAATAAATGATTAACAGTTACATTATAGCATTTTCTCGTTGTTTAGTCAATTATCAAACCATAAGCCTTTTAATTACTCATCTAATATTAAACTGTTATTTATTAATTGAGATATTAAACCATAACTTCTTTTTTTACTTCAATTTCTGGTTGTTGTTCAACATTTTCTTCTGCTTCTAATTCCTCTTGTTCCTTAATTTGTTCATTTGCTTTTTCTGCTAATTTTTCATACATTTTTAGAATATTACCTAATTCATTAGAGAAGTCTTGTAGTAATACTATTTTGATACTTGGCAATTTTCCATCTAAATAGTCATCCATAATTTGTTTTAATTTTCTAATATTTGGTATTTCTAGTGTTAATTCTTCGTTTGCTCTCTTAGCTCTATCTACTAATTTTTCTTTAATTGTTACCATATCTTCATTGCTAGCACAAGATATTCTTTGGAACATTTGATATGAGTCATAATATTTGAAAATAGGAACTGTCATACATTCTTTATCAAATTTATCATAGAATAATTCCATTTTCATTGGAATACACTTAAATATTTCTTCTGCTTTTTCATGATACATCTTATCTTTTAGTTTTAGGTTTATTTCATTGAAATGTGCTAGAACTTCTTCCATTTCTGATGCTATTTCGTCTTCGATAGCAACTTGTGATAATTCTTCTTCTACATTGGCACAATATGTTGATGTAAGTGATGAAATATTCATTCCATTAAAGAATACACTTTTTATAGTTCTCATATCATATCGTATTAAGTCTTTTTTGATAAAATACGTAAAATATGCAAACAATTTTACAATTTGAATAAGCTCAACATTTCCATTTTTTACGTCTTCTAAAGTATCATCTATTACTTTTTCAAATTGGTCATCTGGTATTTTCCAATATTCTTCTGTAAGCAATCTCTTATATCCAGGAAGTTGGCTTGTATCAATAGTGTTACGAATTACTTCCATGTTTTCTTTAAATACTTTCATGTCAAAAATACGTGTACGTACATATTTTTCAATGAATTTAAAGAAACGATATTCTGCTTTAAAATTATAGTAATAGTTGTTATCAAATTCTTTGATGTAGAATTGTCTATTATCCATAAATACCCTTGAAGATACTAAAATTGACTTATATTCTTCATTGCTATTAATGTTTATGAATTTATCTTTTGTAATTTTTCCGGCTTTAATTTCAAATGAAATTGCTATCGTAAATATTAGCATTGTTTGTAAAATACGGTTATTTGTGTTTGGATATGCTTTATTTACCATATCAAATACTTTCTTGAAATCATTTAAGGCGTGTTTTAAAATACGCAAGTTTCTTGTACCACTTTTATTAAATGTTGATGTAATTAAATTCGTATTTTCTCTTAAAAATCTAATTAAATCTGCATCATTTTCAAACCTCATAAGTAAGCCATTAATGATGTAATTGAATTCTGGTGCATATTCAAAAGTTTCACCTATAAGTTTTTCTTTTATTCTTTCATAATCATTTGCTTTATCGAAAACATATTCAATAGTGTCTCTAATTCTTTCTACCATTGGCTTGTCTGTTTTCATTGTTAGTTTATTTTCTTTATCTAAAAGATATGTTGCGATAAAAGTTTTCATTTCTAGGTTACTATTTTTTAGTTTTGTAGATAATTCTTTTTCATTACAAATTATTATTGTTTTTATGTGGTCATGCTCTACGAAATTGTTTATATAACCTAAAATATCTATAACGTCTACATTAGCTCTTTCTAGGTCGTCAAAACAAAGAACTTTATCATCTGTTGAGAAGAATTGACCATAGTCTAGCCTGTCTCCATTTTGTGTAACACCAAAGAAGTTAGCCATATCAAGACCTGTTTTTGCATATTCTGGTATATTGTTTACACCACTTGCTCCCATAAATTTTTTAAGGTTTTTATCCATAAGCTGTGTGGTTTCAATGAATATCTTTTTACTAATTTCTTCTAGGTTTGATATTCCATATAATGACATATAAACTGCAGTTAGTTTCTTTCCATTTGCTGACTGCATTGATTCTATTTTTGGTTTTATTTTATGGTTCCAGAAATAAGTTTTTCCGCTTCCCCATTCACCATTTATCATAATGGCATAGTCTGTATACTCTGCTCTAATATAATCTAATATGCTTTCTACTAAATCTTCCATATAATTTTCCTTTCGTTTGTATTTTGGTATGTATTTGGTTCTTTTGTTTTTTAAATTTTATGTTTCTATTTCAAGCTTAAATGCATTTAGCATATAATTTGCAAGTTATTCAGCCACAACATTTTTAAATTTATTTTTTTATATTCTATTAATTAATGTCTTTCGCTATGGTTAAAATTCCAACTTCTTTTGCTCCGGCATTTTTTAAAACTTTTATGCATTCGGTTGTAGTTGCACCGGTTGTGTAAATGTCATCAAAAAGTAAAACCTTCTTTTGTTTTATTTTTTGTTCATTTTGTATTTTATATACATTTTTTACATTTTCCATTCTTTCAATTTTATTTAATGTACTTTGTGTTTTGTTGTCTTTTACTTTTATTAGAACGTTTTTTTCTAGTTTTAAAGTGCTATTATTTACAGTATTATCTTTTAGAATATTAAAATTATTAGTGTCCTTAGCAATTTTCTTTGCAATTAACTCACTTTGATTGTACCCTCTTTTTGCAATTTTCTTTTTACTCATTGGAACTGAAATTATTATATCATATTTTTTCAAAAATCCACATACTTTTTCATTTTTCACAAAAAATTCAAAAAAGAAATTGGCAAGATATGCTTTATTGCCGAATTTATACTGTAAAATTTTTTCTCGTATAATTCCTTTGTATTCAAATAAATAACAATGTTCTATTCCATTTACTATTTCTAATTTTGGTACATATATTTTTTCTTGTTCTAACTTATTTTTGCAATTTTCACAAAGATATGTTTTTCCTTCTTTGCCACATATATTGCAAGCTGGTGGGTATATTAAAGAAAGGACATTTTCAAATAGCTTCATAATTTATCTCCTTTTATTTGCCCCTTCTTTTATCTTTTAACATTAAGTTTTTATTTATAATCTTAAATATGTTATATTTTTTAAATTATTTCACAATCTTTCGTTTTAAATTTCCCTTAATTTAAATTCTAATCCTGTGTTTCTTTTTTTACTGTCTGCATTTTGAATCATAAATTCTACTATGTTTGGATTTCCTACTAAAATTAGTAGTTTTTTTGCTCTTGTCATTGCTGTATATAGTAAAGTTCTGGTTAAAAGTACTGGTGCTGCTTGTACTAATGGCATAATTACTACATCGAATTCGCTTCCGTTGTGCTTTATGAACTGTGATGCAATATGCGTGTTCTATCTGTTCTAATTCTTCATAATTGTACCATACTAATTTATCATCATCAAATTTTATTTTTACTTTCTTTTCTACTTCATCTATATTAAGAATGGTGCCATATTCCCCATTAAATACACCTTTTCCCATTTCTAAAGTAGGCTCTCTTTTTTCCCAGTAGATATCATAATTATTTTTTATTTGCATTATTCTATCTCCCTCACGGAAGGTAGAATCTAAATATTTTCTTTCCTTCTTTTCTTCTGATGGTGGATTTATTACTTGTTGCAAACTTTTATTTAATTCTTTTGTTCCTAGTTCTCCTTTTTTGGTTGGACTAATTACTTGTATGTTTTTTATAAAATCATAATTTCCATAGTTTTCTAATCTACCATTACTTAAAGAAATAACATTTTCTAAAATTTTTAGTTTGTTATTTTCTTTAATAAAAAAGAAATCGTCTAATAACCCTTCTTCTGTTTCGTCATTATTTAAAAAGCTAATTCCTTCATTTACTTTATGGCTATTAGTTATAATCTTACTTTTTGCTGCTTGTCTAAAAATTTTATTTAAAGTTATTGTTGTAATTCTGCCTGAGTTGATAATGTCTTTTAATACATTTCCCGGTCCAACAGATGGAAGCTGATTTATATCTCCTACTAATACTAATTTTGTTCCTTTATAAATTGCTTGCATTAAGTAATTCATTAAAAATAAGTCTACCATAGACATTTCATCTACAATAATTACATCTGCATCTATTGGTGCTACTTCTATGTTAGGATCTGTGCTTGATAAGTCATCACTAGAAGTTTTTCCTATTTCTAGCAAACGATGCAAAGTTTTTGCTTCTTCTCCAGTAGTTTCTGTCATTCTTTTTGCTGCCCTGCCTGTTGGTGCACATAGAACCACCTTTTTTTGCTCTGTTTTATATAACTCTATAATTGTTTTTATAATTGTGGTTTTTCCTGTACCCGGTCCACCTGTAATAACACATACATTGTGGTTTTGTATTGCTTCTACTGCTTCTTTTTGCTTTTCTGATAATTCTATATCAGTTTCCTTTTCTATCATTTTTAGCTTTTTTGAAAAACTTTTTATTTCTTTTACATTTGCATAATTATCTAAACTGATTAAATGCTCTGCTATATTTTTCTCTGCTTGATAATAGTTACTTAAATAAACCCATTCCTTGTTTTCCCTATCTTCTATTATTATTTCTTTTTGAGTTTGCAAGTAAATTATATTGTTTTCAAACATTTCCTCTGTGATACTTAAAAGCTCTTTTACAAATTGCATTAAATTTTCATATAAAACCGTAGAATGACCATTGTTTGTAGCAAGTTTTAATGAATATTTTATTCCACTTCTAATGCGCTTGTCATTGCTTAAATCCATTCCCATTTTTAATGCCATTTGGTCTACCTGTGTGAAATTTACTTTTGTGCTTAGCTCTACTAAAATGTATGGATTTTCTTCTATTTGTTCTATTGTATTAGGTCCTAATTTTTTATAAATTGATTCTGCACTTTGTGGACCTATTCCAAACTTTTCTAAGTATCCTACAATTTGCCAAATATCCCAATTATCATTAAAAGCTTGTGAAATTTCTTGTGCTTTTTCTAGGTTTATTCCTTTTATGCATACTAATTTTTCTGGCTCATATTTTAAAATTGGTATAATTTCTTTTCCAAAAGTTTGAACCATTTTACTTGCTGTTGCAGGTCCTACACCTTTAAGCTTTCCACTTGATAAATACCTTTCTATTGATTCTAACGATTCTGGCATTTGCTTTTCAAAGGTTTCTATTTTAAACTGTCTACCATATTCAGGATGTTCTATGAAATTTCCCACCACTTTTAAACAGTCCCCTTTTTCTATAAAAGGAAGATAGCCTACTATTGTAGTTTCTTCCTCTTCTGTTTCGAAGACTGCTATCATATAGCTATTTATTTCGTTTCTATATATTACATCTGTAATCTCGCCTTTTAGCTCCAATTTTTTTACCTCTATTTTATTTAACGACTAAATTATATCAGTCAATTTATTTTTTTTCAACTTAAAAGTAATGTTTTTGCATAAAAATAAGCTATGTTTCCATAGCCTATTTTTATGTCAGATTTTGATTACGGTTTGTTTTTAGTTTTGTTATTGATTGATTCCAAAGCAAGTGCAATCAATTCTTTATCGCCTAAGTTTATTATAGACTTTAACGCTTCATAATCAACTGCAGTTACATCTGCTCCATGCTCGATGAGTAATTTTGCAACTTCCGTATGTCCATTTGCTGAAGCATACCGGATTGCATAGTTATCATCTGCAGTTACATCTGCTCCTGCTTTGATGAGTAACTTTACAATCTCTGCATGTCCATTTCTTGAAGCACTCCGAATTGCGTAGTTATCATTTGCAGTTACATCTGCTTCTGCTTCGATGAGTAACTTTACAATTTCTGTATTTCCATTTTCTGAAGCACACCGAATTGGATAGTTATCATCTGCTGTTACATCTGCTCCTGCTTTAATGAGTAACTTTACTACTTCTGTATGTCCATTTCTTGAGGCCCTCCGAATTGCATAGTTATTATCATCTGTTACATCTGCTCCTGCTTTGATGAGTAACTTTACAATTTCTGTATTTCCATTTTCTGAAGCATACCGAATTGCATGGTTATCATTTGCATTTACATCTGCCCCTGCTTCGATGAGTAACTTTACTACTTCTGTATGACCATTTGCTGAAGCACACCAAACTGCATAGTTATAATCTGCTGTTACATCTGCTCCTGCTTCAATGAGTAGCTTTACAACTTCTGTATGTCCATTTCTTGAGGCTCTCCGGATTGCATAGTTATTCTCATCTGTTACATCTGCTCCTACTTTGATGAGTAACTTTACAATTTCTATATGTCCATTTTCTGAAGCATACCGAATTGCATAGTTATTATCATCTGTTACATCTGCTCCTGCTTCGATGAGTAACTTTACTACTTCTGTATGTCCATTTTCTGAAGCATACTGAATTGCACAGTTATAATCTGCTGTTACATCTGCTCCTGCTTCAATGAGTAACTTTACAATTTCTGTATGTCCATTGCCTGAAGCACATACAATGGCACCGTTATTATGTGCTGTTACATCTGCTCCTGCTTTGATGAGTAACTTTACAATCTCTGCATGTCCATTTCTTGAAGCACTCCGAATTGCGTAGTTATCATTTGCTGTTACATCTGCCCCTGCTTCAATGAGTAACTCCACAAGTTCTTTGTATCCATCTTCTGAAGCATGCTGAATTACATAGCCATCTTTTGCATTTACATTTGCTCCTGCTTTGATATAAAAAATTACCAAATTTTTATACCCTTTTTTTACAGAATCAATCATTCTTTTGTTTAATTCTTTTTTATCTAAGCCTTTTGCCTCATTTAAAAGTTCTTCTACTGTCATGCCTATCTTCCTTTCTTTAATTAAAGATTTTTAGCTTTGCCTGACCTTCAAAGC
>CANRNR010000032.1 GCA_947632035.1 uncultured Clostridia bacterium
TGTCACATACAACCTGATTGGCTTTTAATATATAAAATAGATAAAGGTGAATTAGTATTAACAGCATATAGAACAGGTTCACATTCAGACTTATTTTAAAAAATAAATGTAAATTATAAAGTGCAATTTTAGCATCTTAAAGTGCAAAAACTGCACTTTATAATTATATATAACAAAAAGCGCTATTGATTTATTGTTATCAATAACGCTTTTAGAATCTTTTACTACAACATGGTAGTTAAGTTAAAATTATAATACTGTAAATTTCAAATAAATGCAATATTTTATTCTTCAAAACATCCCATAACAATCTGTGAACCATCAACAAATCCATTCCTATAATATTTTTCATTCCAATAAATAAGATAATCCATAAAATTTTTATCAAGTTCATCTAATTGTTTCTGAACAAATTTCTTATTTTGATTAGGAACATTTTTCAATATCTTTTCAGATATTTCATCAAAACATATGCAATATTTTTTATCCTGAGAGGATAATTCACAAAAAGCCGTTTCCTCTCTATATTCTAACCATTCTTTTAAAATATCATTATCGTTTACTTCTCTAAAATTCATCATAATAAAACCTCCAATTATAAAAATTTTCTAAAAATTTCTAATTTGCAAATGCTATTTTGAAACTATTGTGTAACAAGCCTTTTCAGACTTTGGGGACACAATGGGGACAAAAGTACCCAAAAATGACCTAAAAACGCACAAAAGTTCTTTAAATAAAAATAGGCACAAACGCTGATATTTAGATAAAAACTTAACTTTTCATCAAATCACAAAAAATGATGCGTAAATTCTCATAACCCGAATGTTGCAAGTTTAATTTTTGCAACTACAATAAAAAATGGCTGTAGGAAATAAATTAAAAAATTCTTGTGAAACGAATCACTTACTTTATAGGAAGCTCTAAAATTTTTTAACTATGAATAAAAACATTTCTCCTTTTTAATATAATAACTATGAGTGACAAAACGTAAATGAATGTATTTTATCCTAAATTATTAAGGCGTGGATATGAATATTATATTAGAGCCTTAATGATTTAGAAGTAGATTTTGAAGTAAAAAGAAGAAACAGACCAAAAATGATTGATTTTTAAAAACCAATTGACAAATGTAAAAAATGATGTTATAATTAGGTTGATTTTAAAAAACCAGGGAAGGAAAATTTATATGAAAAAAAGTGAATTAAAGAAAATTAATTTTACAAAACTTTATAGTGATTTTATGGACAATATGAAGGGATACATAGAAAAAGAGAATACAAGGAAAAGTTTTTATGCAAGTCTATATATTATTTATCTAGCTAAAAAAAATGAGATTAATTTAGAAAAATTGTTTAAATGTTATGCTTTTGATCCAGAAACAAATACAGAACGCAAAGGTATTAACAAAATATTAGATAAGTTAATATATATCTACAGAAAATCTAATGTTTTTACAAACGAATTAGAAATTTTAGAAGATATTAAATCTTTATTTGAAAGCAACAATTTTAATAAAGAAATAAATACCAAGCTGTCTTCTCAAATAATTCATTTAACAGAAGAAGATATTAAGCAAATTCTTGTTGAAAACACTTTAGAAATAATGAGTTACTCAATTAAAGATAATGATGCATCATCTAAAGAAATTATAGAACTAGTAAATCATTGCTTGAATATAAAAGAGGAAGATGATGTCTTGGATTTATGTTCAGGTAATGGAGACTTTTTAGCAAGCTTGGTTAATAAAAATATTAAATTAAGTGGTGTTGAAATAAACAGAGATAATGTATTGATTTCAAAAATTAGACTATCGATATTAAATGATGATAATATCGAAATTATAAATGCAGATGCTCTAACATATAAGTTTACTCGAGAATACAATAAAATTTTTTGTGAATTTCCTTTAGGTTTAAGAGTAAATGAATTTATATTAAATCAAATGGGAAAAGATTTATTTTATACATGGAATAAGCCTGGAATAACTGCTGACTGGATGTTTATTAATAAAATAGTCACAATATTAAAAAATGAAGGGAAAGCAGTAATAATAGTCCCAGACGGTCCTTTGTTTAAATCAATGGATGCTAACTATAGAAGGGACCTTCTTGTTAGTAGAGTAGTACAAGATATTATAAAATTACCTAGCGGAACAATTCCTAATATTAATATTTCAGCGAACTTGATGATATTATCAAATTATAATGAGAAAAAAGAAATTAAGTTTATTGATGCTTCACAAGAATATATAGAAAACAAAACTGGAAAAAAACAATTAAATGTAAAAGCTATAATAGATTTAATTGATGGCAAAAACAATGATGAAGGTAAGGTAAAAATAAAAAAATATAGTGAAATTTGCATGACACAAGATGTTCTATTAACAGTAAGCTCATATTTAAAAAGAAAACAACCAAACTATATAAACCCACATTTACTAAAGGAATATATAATAGACAAATATAGAGGATACCAACTTACATCAAATGAACAAGCGGAAATTACAGATAAAAATGGTAATTACGAATTGTTAACAATCAGTGACATGGATGATGGTAGGATTAACGATAATTTATTAAAGATAAGTGATAATAAAAATAAATATGATAGATATTTATTAAAAAATGGTGATGTTGTAATATCTGCTAGAGGAACTAAAATTAAAGTTGCTGTTGCTGAAATAAAAAACAGAAATATTATTCCAAATGGAAATCTTTTAGTACTACGATTAGATACAGAGAAATTAAATCCATATTATTTACAAGCATATCTTAATTCTGAAAATGGACAACTTTCTTTAAAACAAATTCAAACAGGAGCAATAATAATGTCAATTAATCCAAGTAGAATTGAACAAATAAAAGTTTCTATGGTTGATAAAGAAACCCAAGATGTATTTGTTGAAAAATATAAAAGAAGATTGATGGAATTATATTTAGCACAGGAACATGTAAGAAAAGTAAAATATCAAATAGACAATTTTTTTACTAATGAAATAGAGGAGAATGAAGATAATGGATAATATGGATTTAGTACAAATCTTGGAAAAGATTTATCAAAAACTAATAAAAGAAGTTAGTATTGCCTATTATAATGGGAACATTAAGGAATTATTAAGTAAATATGAATTGGAAGAAGCAGTAGAACACTTTTACTATAATCACAACAATTCAAAAGTTATTGTAATAGGCGAATCTAGAGTAAATAAGAGTGATTTGGAATATATAGCAAAAAAGAATGGAATTGATTCTAAAAGAATTGAATTCGAATTGGAATATGAAAAATTACCAAACTATAATTTTGAAAAATTCAAATATAACATGTCTTATTCAGATATATTAATAGGACCGATGCCTCATAAAGTAAAAGGATTGGATGCAGCTTCCAGCTTTCTATCAATGGTAAAAGAAGAACCTGAAAATTATCCAAAGATAATTGAATTAAGAGATTCAAATGAATTAAAAATAACTAAACAGTCATTTTTAAATGGGCTGTTAAAAACAAGACTATATAATGAAATTTAAATGTGAAAGGAGATAATTATATGAATGAAATTAAATGTCCAAACTGTGGCAAAGTGTTTCAAATTGATGAAACAAGTTATGAGTCAATTTTAAAACAAATTAGAGATGAAGAATTCTATAAAGAAATTGAATCAAAGCAAGAACAATTTACTAAAGAAAAAGAAAACGCTGTAAAATTAGCAGAAGCACATATTCGTGAAGAAATGCAAAAGCAAGTGGCAGATAAGGATGTTGAGATAACAGAACTAAAAAATAAAATTGAATTAAATGATGCTAATAATCAGTTAGAAATTAACAAAGCTCTTTCAGAAAAGGATAAGAAAATTACTGAATTAACTAATGAAATAAAATTAAAAATGAAAGAATGGGAACTTAACGAAAAGACTGTTAAAGATAATTATGAGGCGAAACTTAAAAATAAAGATGAACAACTAGAATATTATAAAGATTTCAAAGCTAGACAATCAACTAAAATGATAGGAGAATCATTAGAAATACATTGTAGTAACGCATTTAATAGTTTACGACCATTATTTCCAAAAGCTTATTTTGAAAAAGACAATGATGCAAAATCTGGCTCAAAAGGTGATTATATTTTTAAAGACTTTGACGAAGATGGAAATGAAATTGTATCTATAATGTTTGAAATGAAAAATGAAGCTGATGAAACTGCAACAAAGCATAAAAATGAAGACTTTTTAAAAGAACTTGATAAAGACCGTAGAGAAAAAGATTGCGAATATGCCGTTTTAGTAAGTTTACTTGAAATAGATAATGAATTATATAATAATGGTATTGTAGATGTATCTTATAAGTATGATAAAATGTATATTATAAGACCACAATTTTTTATACCATTAATAACACTAATACATAATTTATCAAGTAAATCACTTGAATATCGTAAAGAGCTTGAATTAATAAAAAGTCAAAATATTGATATTACAAATTTTGAAAAAAATATGGAACAATTTAAAAATGATTTTGGCAGAAATTTTAGATTAGCAAGTGAAAGATTTAAAAAAGCAATTGATGAAATAGATAAAAGTATTGCTAGTTTACAAAAAACAAAAGAAGATTTATTAAGAAGTGAAGATAATCTTCGTATAGCAAATGGTAAGGCAGAAGATTTAACAATAAAAAAACTGACACGTGGAAATGAAACAATGAAAAAAATGTTTGAAGAAGTAAAAGAAAATGAAAGAGATAATTTTCAAGATGATTAATATAAGTATATAACTTAATTATTTCTAAAAATATTTACGCACTATCTCTAAAATTTGCTTTTAAAATTAAGTTTTTTTATATTATTTTGTCAAAAGATCTTTACAAACAAGAACAATATATATATAATGAAGCAAGAAAGGGTGCGAGATATGGAAAAAACAGTTTGTGAATTATTTGCAGGAGTAGGTGGATTTAGAGTACGGTCTAGAAAAATCTGATTCTAGCTGGAATACAGTATGGGCTAACCAATGGGAACCACGGAAAAAAATCTCAATATGCATTTGATTGCTATGTAAATCACTTTGGAAGAGAAAATAAATATGTTAATGAGGATATTTCTATAATAGATAAAAATACTATTCCAGACCATAATCTGCTTGTTGGTGGATTTCCTTGCCAGGACTATTCTGTAGCCCATACAGGAGCAGAAGGAATTGAAGGAAAAAAAGGTGTATTATGGTGGCAAATAAGAGATATTTTAGAAGCAAAAAAACCTAAATTCGTTTTGCTTGAAAATGTAGATAGATTATTAAAATCACCAGCAAAGCAAAGAGGAAGAGATTTTGGAGTAATGTTAGCATGCTTTAATGATTTGGGGTATTCTGTAGAATGGAGAGTTATAAATGCAGCAGACTATGGCTTTGCACAAAGAAGAAGAAGAAGCTTCATATTTGCATATAAAAATGATACAAAATACTATAAAACCATAAAAAAAGCAAATTTAGAAAGTATTATAAAAAAAGATGGATTTTTTGTTAAAGAATTTCCAATTAATATTAGTAAAGATGCAAAAGAAATTGATTTTAAATATAAAAACTTAATATATGTGTCTGATAATTTTAAAATGGAATTTAAAAATTCTGGAATTATGAGAAATGGAAAAATATATACTACAGAGGTAACACCTATTCAAGTACCTTATAAGCCATTAAGTAAAATTATAGAATCTAATGGAGTTGATAAAAAATATAATTTAGGTAAAGATTTGAATAAATGGAATTATTTAAAGGGTGCTAAGGATATTTTAAGAAAAGCCGGAACACCACATGAATATCACTTTAGAGAAGGTGCAATAGCTTTCCCTGATGAGTTAGACAAGCCTGCTAGAACAATGCTAACAAGTGAAGGGAGCTTAAATAGAAGCACGCATGTTATACAAGACCCAAAAAGCAAATGTTATAGAATTTTAACCCCTATAGAAACGGAAAGAATAAACGGATTCCCAGATAATTGGACTAATACTGGTATGCCTGAAAAATTTAGATATTTTTGTATGGGAAATGCTTTAGTAGTAGGGTTAGTTGAAAAAATGGGAGAAACATTAAATAAAATATTTGAAATGGAATAATTGAAAGGATATTAAAATTGAATTCATTATATAATTTATGTGAATATGGTTATAAAATTAAAGATGCTATTAAGTTAAAAGAATGTGGAATAACAGTAAAAGATATTTGCCAAGAAGAAAATATTAATCTATACAAATATAACGAGTTATATAGTAATGCAAAAGAAATTTATAAAAAACATAAGGATGTATTTAACAAAGACAGCATATACGAACTATATGAATATGGAATTAGCATTGCAATAATTAATTCAATAAAATCAAAAGTCACAATACAGGATATACGTAACTTTTCAGATAAAGACTTAAAAGAAAAATATGATATCAAATATAATACAATATGCAAAATAAGAAACTGTGGATATTTTAAAAACAATTTAGATTGTTCAGAAAATATTAAGAAAGAAAGTGCTGAAAAAGAAAGTTATTACAACGAAATAAATAAATTGAAATATTATGGCGTATCGCAAGCTAGTATTAATAAAATAATATCTAAAAATATACAATTGAAAGATTTACTAAATATGGATATAGACATAATTATAAAAGAACTAAATTTATCGAAACCCACAGCTTGTAAACTAGAAAATGTATTGGAAGAATATAAGATTAAAAATAACATCAAAAAACCACTAAAAAAAGTTTTAAAAGAGTATTTATATAAAAATTCCCAGTACTCATATGTAGACATAGTACAAATCTATAATAAATTTGAAGATTATGATAAAGAGGAAATAGAAGATACATTAAAAGAATTAATTAATGCTGGAGAAATTAAAAATGAAGGTACTTTATATAGATACAATTTCATAAAGCTAAAAGTAGCAATTGAACAGATAAAACAAGAAAAATTAAAAAACATTGTTGAGTTAAAACTCCATGGAAAAACATTTCAAGAAATTGGTAACATATATGGAATTACAAGGGAAAGAGTTAGACAAATAGCAGGTAAATTTTTCAATAAAAGCATAGTAGAAGAAGATATATATAGAAATATAGTAGAAAAATATAACTTTTCAGAAGATGAATTTATAATTATTTTTGAAACTAATGAAGAAGTATATGAGTATTTACAATGCCAATATGAATTTGGAGAAGAACCAATAGAACAGTTCTTAGAAGATTGTCCAGAATATTTTAATGAAGAAAAAAATGAAAAATTGCTATTGATGAATAAAGAAATACTTTATGATGATTGTAAAATAAAATTAAATTATACTGAAATAATGAAAGTGTATGTAAAGAAAATAAAAAAGAAAAAAAGTCTAAAAGAAATTTTAAAGGAATTAAATGCAGACTTTGAAAAACTTGGATTGCAACATATAAATGAAAGATATTTAGAAGCTAGGCTGGCTAAAATAGATAATGTAATATGTGGAAGTGGAAAAAAATATAAATATTTTGATTTTAATATACCTAAAGAAAAAAAGGATTTTTTACAAAATATGTTAAATAACTTGCCAGATGGTTACTATTCTACTTTAAAACTATTTAAAGAAAATGAGATTTTTTTTAAAAGTATGAATATAGAAGATGAATACGAAGTACATAATTTGTTAAGAAAAATGGTCAACGGAAAAATGCCAAAAGTTACTTTTAAGATGATGCCGAGTTTTTTTATTGGAGACATAGAAGTAGAGCAATTTTTCTTTGAATTAATAAAACAATACGAACCTATAGATTTAAAAGAGTTTATTAATATTGTTGAAAAATTGTATGGTCATAAAAAGAACCATATAAGAAACATATTACAAAAATATTTTAGTAACTATATTATATTAGAAAGAATAAATATTAAAACATCAGAGCTTAATGAAGAAGAAATTACTTTGATAAAATCGGAACTGGGAAAAGAATTATATAACATTAAATCTTTTTATAACATTTTAAATCAGTTGTATAAAGATAATTATTTAGAGTACATAAATAATAGCAATTTATATAAATTACGGATATCATTCTATAGGAAATTATATTTTAAGTAATAAATATGATTCTTTAGAAAATTATATTATGGATTATATTAGTAAAAATGACTTTTATTCTTATGATAATGAATTCTGCACAAGTACGTATAATATGATATTAAAACAACTAGAGACAGAATATGAAATTATTAAAATAGACGATAATAAGTATATTACTAAAAGAAAGCTAGAAGAAATTGGAATAAGTAAAAAAATGATTTATGATTTTATAGAATTAATAAAACAAAACATTAAAGAAGATGAATTTTTTACATTATACTCTATAGAAAATATTATAGAATTATCTGATATATATAAACATGGATTTGATGATATATTTTATGAATCAATTTTAATAAGTTCAAATTTAATACAATCTACTAAATTTCAAAATAAAGTAATAATGATATTTTCTACAAAAAAGAATATTAAGCGAAATGATATGATTATAAGTCTTCTAAAAGAAAAACAAGGTTATGAAATAGAAGATTTGATAAAAATATTTATAAAACAATATGGAATAAGCATAGAAAGACAAAAATTATTAACAATAAGCTATGAAGAAAATTTATATTACAATAAAGAATTAGATAAAATATATTTAAATAAAGAACAATGGTATAAGGAGGTATATGATAATGTATGAAAAACAAGATTTAAAAAAATTAATTGAAGAAGGGAAATTAAGGAATACTAATTCTACAAAAAGAATAATAATTGCAGGAAAAAGTAAGGATTTACCAGTATACAGCATAGATTTAAAATATTTATATTATAATGACAAAAATGGTAGAATTTCTACAGACATGAATGAATACAAAGATACGAATGGAAATATTGATAATTTATCAGTAGATGAAAAAAATAAAGTAATTGAGCAATTTATATACAATACAGACATAAAACGAAATGAATATACCAAGAAAAACATAAAAGAAATAGGACAACAAAAAGCAGGGGTAGTACTAAAGGATGGAAGAATAATTGACGGAAATAGAAGATTTACATGTTTAAGACAACTGTTTGAAGAAACGCAAAGTGCCAAATATTCATATTTTGAAGCTATAGTTTTAGACGAATTAAGTGATAAAGAAATAAAAAGATTAGAATTAGAGCTACAACAAGGAGAAGACAAGCCTTTAGAGTATGATTCAATAGAAAAACTAGTAGAAGTATATGACTATGTAATTAATGAAGGAGAGTTTTCAAAGGAAGAATATGCCAATAGTGCGAATTTATCAATGGCAGAAGTTAATTTAAGAATTGATAAAGCAAACATTATGATTGACTTTTTAGATTATATAAATAAAAATGGAAAATTTTATTTAGCTAAAACAATGAAACTAGATGGTGCATTCCAAGAAATTAGAAATATAAAAAATAAACTAAAAGAAGATGATGAAAAATGGTCAAAAGTTAGAGTATTATTATACTATAATTTAAAACTTTCACCTGATGACGATATGGGTAAGTATATAAGATATCATCTTGAGCCAATAATATATTCAGATAAATTTGATGAATTCTTTGAAAAACAATTGGATATCATAGAAAATACAAAAGAAATTATTAATCCATATAAAAAAAATGAAGAGACATTTAATTATGAAGAAGATGCTAATGAAAACAACAAAAAAAACGAAAAGAACTATATAATAGAAGAAAATAATAATATTTCTACAAGTATTGAGTTAGAGAAAGAAAAGGAAATGGAGCAGATACGTAAATATCGTGCAGAAAATGAAAAAGCCCAAACAGAAAGTAATAATTTAGTAAAGTCTTATGTGGGAGATGTAAAATGGCAAGCAAGTAGAAGGAAACCAATCGAACAATTAGATGAAATAACTAAAAAAATATCTGTAATTGATATTTACGCTATATCTAAAATGTCGAAAGAAGAAAAAGATGAAGTTAGAGAAAATATAGAAAATATTAAAAAAATTATAGACCAAATAAAAGAGGTTATAGGATGTTAAGCGAAGTTAAATTTAATCCGTATTATAATACATATGAAAACGATGTAGTTAATGATTTCTATAATAAAGCTTTATCACAAGCTTGTATGTATAAAAGAGTAAGTGCATATTTTTCATCAAAGTCATTGTCATATTATAGCAAGGGAATTTCAAACTTGATTGTTAACAATGGAAAGATGCAGTTTGTTATATCAAAAGACATATCTAAAGAAACATATGAAACTATAGTTAAAGGATATGAAGGAAGAAAGTTATTAGAAGAAGAACTAATTTATTCTTTAGAAGAAGAATTATCTAAACAAGAAGAACAAAGAATAGCTAATTTGGCTTACTTAATAGAACATGGATATGTTGATATAAAAATAGCCCTTGTAAAACACGGAATCTTCCATGATAAATATGGTATAATAGAAGATAATAATAATAATATTCTTTATTTTAAAGGTTCGAACAACGAAACTGTAGAAGCAATAGAAAAAAACTATGAATCTTTTGACGTTTCAGTAAATTGGAATGATGATGAATTTGAAAAAGAAAAAATTAATAATGCAAATAAGTTATTTGATAAACTATGGAACAATGATGTACCTAATATATATGTTATGGAAATACCAGATATAGTAAAAAATAAAATAATAACTTTTAATAAAAATAAAAGAATTGTATCAGATTTTGAAATTGAAATATGGAACACAATATTTTTAGACATAGATGGAAATGAAAAATTGAAAGTTATAAATAGATTACCAACTGGTAAAATAAATAAACAAGATTTATATTTTCAACTTAACTTAAACAGATACTTAAAATTTGAAAATAACGAGTTTATATTAAGAAAAGATGTGAACTATCAAGATATAAAGAAGATAATTGAAGGGTTTCGAACATATAGCCAAAAGAATTATTTTAAATTAATAATTTCACATAAGCTAGAGCAATATTTAATAGAAAAAGATATGCAAATAGAAAGTAGATACAATTTAGGAATAGATATTAAAAATAAGGAAGATTGGTTAAAAGAAAAGTTTGAAGAATTTAAAACAATATTAGATAGAGATATGGTAAGACCATTAAAAGAACCTCAACTATGGAACGCATTTCACTTTGTGAATATGTGGAGATCAGCAAATTTTTCTGTACCAGGAGCCGGAAAGACAACTATAGTATATGGAGCATTTGCATATTTAAATTCAAATGAAATAAATGCAATTGACAAAATAGTTATGGTAGGACCTAAAAACTCATTCTATGCATGGAAAGATGAATTCAATGAAAATTTCGGAGAAAAAAAGCAGTTGAAAGTTCTTGACTTACAAGATGAAAAATATAATAGTGCTGATAAAAAAATATTTGCTTTACAAAATTCTAGTGGCAATAAAAATTTGATTCTAATAAACTATGAATCATTAAAATCAGTAGAAAAAGCCTTAATGGATATATTAAATAAGCGCGTATTATTAGTGTTCGATGAAGAACATAAAATAAAAGGAATTAATGGTGTTAGAGCTAGTATAGCTTTGAAATTAGCAAAAAAAGTAAAATATAAAATTGTATTAACAGGAACGCCAATTCCAAATGGATACCAAGATATATACAATTGCTTAAAAATTCTATATCCAGATGAATATGAATATATGTTTAATTTTAATATAAGAATGCTTCAAAATCCGTCATTAAATGATATAAAATTAATTAACGAAAAATTATACCCATTTTATTGTAGAATTACAAAAAAAGATTTACATGTTCCAGAACCTAATAAAGATGATATAATAAAAAGAAATATGAACGATGCTGAAAAAAGAATATTTCAATATTTATATAATCAATATGGTGATAATATACTAGCCTTATATATAAGATTAATGCAAGCATCGAGTAATCCACAACTCTTATTAAAAAAAATAGAGTATGAAGATTACAAAAACATAATGCTAAATGAAGATATGATTGATGGTGAGTCAGATAATATAGAAGAAGAAAATGAAATTTTTAAAAGTATTAACAAAAGTGAAATTACGAATTCTAATATAATAAAAGATATAAGGTCTTTACAGTATTCATCAAAGTTCAAAGCAGGTATTGAAAAAATACAAGAGTTAGTGCAAAATGATAAAACTGTCTTAGTTTGGGGAATTTTTGTTGATACACTATATAAAATAAAAACAGAGTTAGATAAGTGTAATATCTCTTCAAATGTTATTTGTGGAATGGTACCAAATTTAGAAAGACAAAAAATTATAGAAAGTTTTAAAAATAATGAAATACAGGTTTTAATTGCTAATCCAAATACTTTAGCTGAATCAATATCACTACACAAAATATGCCATGATGCAATATATTTTGAATATAGTTTTAATTTGACTCATATGCTACAGTCAAGAGATAGAATAAATAGGTTAGGACTCCACGATAATCAATATACACAATATTATTATTTAAGGTTAGAAAATGATAACGAAAGGTATAATTCTATAGATGAGAAAATTTATAATAGACTTAAAGAGAAAGAACAAATTATGCTTGATGCTATAGAAAGGGAAGATTTACCGAGAATTAGCATTGATGACAAAGAAGATTTAAAATTAATAATGGAGAAACATTAAAAAAGGAAGGTTAAACTTCCTTTTTCTCTATTTGCTTTTTTATATAACTTGCATTTAACCAGAAACACTTTTTAGTAGTTTTTTTACCATCAGGTGTTGGATAAGTGTCATTAGAGTTTTGACCATGTGGTCTTACATGTAAAATAGGACTTTCAGATATTTTAGGTAAATTGTCATATTCATTATTTTTTATTTTTTCAACAGTATTTTCCCATACTCTTTTTATTTCAGTATTCAAATCTTTTTCTGGTACATTCCAAAACATGGCTTTTTTAAATATTAATGTATCCTCATCCAAATATTGATATATCATAAATAAATACTTAGTAGTTGAAAAAGTTTCATAAAGTTCAGAATTTAGCCAATCTTCTTTTATTATTTCAGTATATTTAAAAGTAGGAAATGACATAGATTCTTTTGGCATGCCATCAGGCTTTAACCTAATAGCTTTTACTTTTATATTTGCCTTCTCAAATTCTTCAATTTTTTCATTTATTACTTCTAGCATCCCTTTAGCTAACAGATATGTAAATGATTTATTAGTAACTGGATATGAAATGTCAAATTTGTGCTTTAAAAATTCTATATCTTGATTATAATAAGGTTCAAGTTTGCTAATAATATACTGCTCTAAAGTTTGTTGTTTTAAAATATTAGAATCCTTTACAACAGACTCATAGTCATTCGTTTTATTTACAATGTAATGGTTAAGTATATAAGACATATAAGAATTTTTTAGACAGAAAGCTCTTTGCATAGCTTTTTCATTACTAAAAGGTTGCTCTCTTAAAGAATTTGCGTTAGCACCTTTAGTACAAGCACCCAAGTAGTTTGTATCACTTTCAGATATTTCTTCTGCTTTACCATTTTTTATTTTATTTATAATTATTTTATAGTCATTTTTTATTATTTCTAAATCTTCTTCTGGAAATTGAAATAATTTAATGTAATTTATTAAATAATCTAATCGTTTCTTATTTGGCTCATATAAATAATAAATTAAAAGCATCAATGCACATTTTTCATATACATGACTTTTTAAAAAATCATCTTCCTTATAGTCTTTCATGTAATTAATAATTGTAAGTACAAGTCTTTCTTTTGCTCTTAAATCACCATTAGATTTTACAATATATGGTGTAACTTTTAATTCCACTCCTGCTGTATTAAAATCAGCTTCAGAATTACTATTGATATCATAAAAAAAGAAATGTTTTTCTATTAATTGACCTAAAGAACCTTTTGACTTAGGATTATTATAATATTCAAATAAAAAAGCTCTATCCTCATCTGTAATATTAGGGTCATTTAATAAGACATCTTTAAATGTTTTTTCTTTTAAATTAAGAGCATAATTTGTAATTGATTCTTTTGAATTTCTTATATAAGGCAATTTATCCATAATTATTCTCCTTCAACCATATTATACAAAAAAATGTAGAAATGGGCAAGGATATGTGGAAAAATTTAAAAAATATAATAGAATACAAGCAAAATAAATAAGGAAAATAGTTATACAAATAAAATGTTGATATGTGGGCTATAATTTAATCAAAAAGAGTACATGACTTAGTACCATTTAAATGTGAATCATGTTATATTGATGGTGAAAGTTATTATGCACATATAGGAGCAAAAGATTTTAGCAAAATAATTAAAATTTTTGATTGGGAGTCAAAATTAGCAACAATATTAATATATAAAAAATTAATTAAAGGGGATATAAATTAGATTTTTATATAAAAATGACTGATACGTACTAATTTTATTATAAATTAGTAATTTATAACTTAATTCAATAAAATGAATTAAATTATTTTATTAAGAAAATTTATTAAAAGTATTGACAAACAATTAAAAATATTATAAATTATTATAAAATATTATAAAGAAAGGAATAATAAAATGGACTATATAAATAGCATTAGATTATTGGCTAAAAATACAAAGCCTCTATATAAAGGGCATGCATTTGATCAAATGATGTTAAGAGGAATAGAATCAACAGATGTGGAAAACATATTGAAAAGTGATACGAATGAAATCTTAGAAATACAACCACCAACTGCCAAATCAAAAGATGAAAGAATTTTAGTTTATGATAGCCAATATCCAAAAGAAATAATTATAGTGACTGTTATGACTAACTTTCCAAGCATTGAAGTAATAACAACTGAATTTGTAGATTATAATATATGGAAGAAAGAGAATAATAAATTAATAAGAATATAAAATTTTTAATATTTAATTAAGGAAGGTAGAAAAATGGAGAATAATATTGTAAAATGTGATGTTTGTGGAAAAGAAATGATTAAAAAGAAAATTAATAAAGAAGTTGAATTTAAGGGTAAAAAAATTGAATTTAAAGAGATAGAAGCTTATGTATGTGAAGATTGTAATAATATAATATTAGAAAATAATGAAGTAAAAATGATAGAAAATTTATTGAAAGCACTTAATCAAAATAAAGAACTAGATATATTAAATTTAGAAGAAACAGCAGATTTATTGAGGGTATCTAATCAGACAATATATAATATGATAAAAGATGGAAAGTTGAAAGCTTATAAAATAGGAAGAGAATGGCGATTTATGAGAAAAGATATAGAATCATTTATTTATTCTTCTTCATCTATGGTAGCAGCCAAGGGAGGAAGAGGAGATAAAGAGGATATAGATAAAATAAAGAAAAGATTGGGAATATTAGATGATGAATAATAAGTTAAGTGAAATTAAAGCAAGAGAGATAATAGAAGATTTTAACATAACATATCCTTTTGATATATATGAATTTTGTTATAATTTAGATATTGAAATAATAGAAGATAATTATAATAAAGATGCATATTTATTTTGTGAAAATGGAATAAAGTGTATAGCAATTAATAATAAGATAACTAACATAAATAGAAAAAAATTTATAATAGCACATGAATTAGGTCATTACTTTTTACATGGCAGAGAAATAACTTTTGCATGTTTAAATATTAATGAGGTCTTTAATAGATATAAATATATAGATTATACTGAACAACAAGCTAATGAATTTGCAAGTGAAATATTATTACCTATATACAAATTGATGCAGGATTTACCTAATTATACGATGAAATTTGAAGACATAGAAAAGATTGCAAATAAATATAAAGTTTCATTAACTTTTGCTAGTATAAAATGCATTGAAAATTCTAAAACTGAAAATGAAATCTTATTATATTATAAAGATAATTCATTAAAATGGTTTAGTACAACATCAATATATGTTCCATTATCAATAAATTCTTTGCCACCAATTGGATCATTGGTATCTGAATATTATAGAGATAAAAAAGTGGATAGAAATATTCAAATTGAAAAGGAAATATGGGATTTTATAAATGGTTATGCACGAGAGGAAATAAAAATTATTAATAGCAGGGAAATAATGGTGTTAATATCTATAGAAAATTAATAATAACCATAAAATAAAAGAGGCATTATAAGGAACGGTTTGAAGAAATAAAAGATGGAATTAATATTGCACAAAAAGCTGAGAATATCCATTAGTTAATAATTTAATTAAAGATTAAAAAATATTAGAAAACTAGAAAGATACAAGGATGCTTATATTACACTAGAAAATGATACTAATAAATTTAATTATTATAACACAAAACAAAAATTAATTCAAGCACAAACTGTGATGATAATGGTAGATTTGTATGTTAGTCAGATAGTGTAAAATAAAGTGTGTAAGTTAAAGGTACCAAAACTTATGCACTTTACTTTTTTATGCAAAAAAATATA
>CANRNR010000033.1 GCA_947632035.1 uncultured Clostridia bacterium
AATTAAGTATGTTTTTCATCGTATTTATCAAATTTATCTACACTATATTGCATCCATTCATTTAATTCATCTTCAGATAGTTTTCCTTTTTTATATCTTTTCAAATATAATTGAGCCTGTTGTTTCCATTGTGCAAAGTAAGTTGCTTTTTCACTATAAGGATTAATTTTTCCTCTTTGAATTTGCATTAATATTTTTTGATATGTTTTCTTATATAGTTTATAAGCATCAACTTCCCCAATATTCTTTTTAAATGTTTCTGCAGCACCTTTTATTCTACAAGATTTTTCGTTCTCATAGTAAATGATATCACAATATATCTCTGATTCCTTAGATGTAGGAATAAAATACTTACCACAATTTTGACATTTCTTTATAGATACATATGTATTCATAGCAATTTCTTCTAAAGAAATAAATACTATATTAGATAAATATGAAGAATGATAAATATTACTTGTTTTATAATTAAGTTTTCCATCTTTAATACTTTTTCTAACCTTTGAAGGATTTGCTATGCTGGGTGTTAAACCATCTGTGCCATTAACAAATAAAGTATTAAAAAATATATTAGTGTGATTAGTATAGTTGTATAAGTCATTTCTTAATGCATATGAAATAAATTTAATGTGAGATAGTTCATCTTTATAAAACTCTGAATTATCTAAATGGTATACAAAATCAACACAATCTTTAATCTTTGATTGCAATTCAATAATACTATCTTTTGCATCTTTATAGACAGCAGATAAATATGAAGAAAAATCATCAGTATCTTTATAACTATTCTCTGCCTTTTTTGAATACTCTCGTAGCAGTTCAGTTCCATAGAAAGCAAAAAATGTTTTATATGAAGATACTATATCAGAAAAGTCTGCATTTAAAAATCTAATTAGAAACATACCATATCTTTCTTCTAATGGATGAAAATAATCTCTAGTAATTACTGAATAATTAGATTTTGCAAATTTAGACATATCATTAGCTAGTAAAACTTCTTTATATTTATTATTAATATTTTGAACGAATTTTAAGTTACAATTTGTTAAAGGTGTAACATAAAATTCTTTTTTTTCTTTTTTATTAAACCAAATACCAAATCCATAATTGCTTGGTATTATAGGATTTTTGTACATTAATTAACAACTCCTTATCTTGTCTTGTGAGAAATTTATAAAATATTTTATGAATTTTCTTGACTTTTTAAAATAATCTTTATATAATGTGGTTGTAAAAAATTAAAAAGCAATAAAATAAATTTCTAACAACTAAATACATTTTACAATAAAAAAAACAAAAAATCAATAGAAATTATAATTTTTTACAAAAGTTTAGACTTATTTTTATAAGCAATTTAAAAGAAGGGAGGTAGTTATGCAGTGTTACAGGAAGTTAAGAGAACAACACTAACGATGAAAGAAGCAGCTGAATATTTAGGAATTTCATATTGGTTAATAAATCAACTTGCAAAAAGAAAGCAGATTCCTTGTTCAAAAGTTGGTGGTAAGTTTTTATTTAGAGTAAAAGCTTTAGATGAGTATCTAACACAAAAAGAACAAGCATCAGTACAATAGAGAGGAGGGGAGATGATGGTACAGGTCCAGTGGTTAAAGGTTTATACAGATATTTTTGATAATGAAAAGATGAAGAAACTGCTTAGGAATAGAGATGGGGACACCTATTTCAGAGTATGGATTCAACTTTTAACATTAGCAGCAAAAAGTAATGAACATGGAGCTATCTTACTTGGAGAAAACATTCCAATGAAAAAAGAAGATCTGGCAAAAGTTATGCATAAAACTTTGAATAAATTGGAAAAAATCTTACAAGATTTTTACGAACTTGATATGATTTTTGTTGATGAAGATACAATTTGCATAAAAAATTGGGATATGTACCAAAGTGCTGATAAGCTAGAAAAAATGCAGGAATCTAATAGGAAAAGGCAACGAATATTTAGAGAAAGACACAAGAATAGTAACGTTACACAAATGTTAAGTAACACTGAAGATAAGAATAGAGAAGAAAAGATAAATAGTAGAATAGATATAAAAGAACAAGAAAATGAAAGTGGTTTTAAAGACTAAAAATTTGTGAAAAATGAAAAAGAAGAACTAAAAGAAAGGAGATTTTATGATACAGACTACATTTCTAAATGATGTAAAATGCAAATTTTGTGGTAAAGAGTTAAGACAAAAAGAAATGTTATTTGATTTAGAAGATAAAAAATTCACAATAAAGGGACAGATTGAAAGATGTGATTGTGATAGGTCAAAAGAGTATTGGAAAAGGATTGACTACGAAAAAGAACAAGAAGAAAAAAGACTTGAGCTCCAAAGAAAAAACAACATTATCGATAGATTATATTCAAATAGCAAAATGAATATTAGATTAAAATCATATAATTTTGACAATTATAAAGTAAATCCTGATAATCAAAAAGCTTTAAACAAAGCAAAAAAGTATGCAGAAGATTATATAAAAAACAATAAAAGAGGTAGTTTATTTATAACAGGTGGAGTAGGAACTGGAAAAACACATTTAGCAGCAAGTATTGCAAACGAACTAATAAAAAATGAAATACCAGTTGTATTCGGAACATTAATTAACTTGTTAAATGATATTAAAGATAGTTATAGTTCAGATGGTTATGAAAAAGAAGGATATATTATTGAAAGATATTCAAAAATAAATATGTTAATAATAGATGACTTAGGCAAAGAAAGACCAAGTGAATGGACACTAGAAAAGTTATTTACAATTATAAATAATCGTTACGAAAATAATTTACCAGTGATAATAACTACAAATTATAATCGTGATAAATTAAGAGAAAGACTCGCAAATAATAAGAACTATGAAATAGCAGATTCAATAATATCAAGATTATATGAAATGTGTAAAGGAATTGCAATTTATGGTGATGATAAAAGAAAAGAGTTAGTATAAGTCGTCAAACTAAAAATACTAACCCAATGTTTATAAATATATTTTAATATATTATTCAAAAAAAGTAAATAGAAGGAGGTAAAAAATATGGAATATGAAAAGGTAGGAGATTATTTTATTCCTAAAATTAGCGTACCAAAAAGTAAATATAAAAATGTAAATTTAAGTAAGTATGGGAGAGCATATTTGAAATATTTAAAGGAAAATAAAAGAGGTTTGTATACAGAATTATTGTTAGAAAACAAATTAATTGATGAAGTATATGAGCAAGATTTAAGAGCACAAAATATGGAGAAAAACATCATAGAAGATATGAAAAAGAAGCAAAATATTACTGAAGAATTGAAGGAAAAAGATCAAATGAAATGGGTTGGACTCATGAACAATATTAAAAATTCTGCAGTAGAAATTGTAATGAATGATTTAATAAAATAAGTAAAAAGTTGCCTAAGTTTTAATAAAAATTTGGGCAATTTTTATTGTTAGGGGAGTAATTTTTGTGTATTAGCAAGCAATGAATTTCGTTAGCTCGAAATTCTATATGGGGAAATTCCCCAATCCCCTTTCAAAATAAAAAGTGAGGTGAAATTAATATGGCAACAACAAGTTTATGGAAGGTTGTAAACAGAGTAGATCATGTTGTGAATTATGCAACTGATAAAGATAAAACTAAAAATGAATACTATAATCAATTTAATAATTTTTATAGCGTAAGAGATTTACTTTCATATGCAACTAATCCAGATAAAACTGAAAAACAATTTTTTACAACAGGAATAAATTGTAAAGTAGAAGATGCAGTTAAGCAAATGGAATTTACAAAAAGAAAATATAAAAAAGAAGATGGCATACTAGCATTTCATGGATATCAATCTTTTAATAAAGGAGAAGTTACACCAGAAATTGCTCATGAAATTGGAGTTAGACTCGCTGAAGAAATGTGGGGAGATAGATTTGAAGTTGTAGTATCAACTCATCTTAATACAGATCATATCCATAATCATTTTGTAGTAAATTCAGTTTCTTTTAAAGATGGACATAAATATTATAGTAATTTAGCTAATACAGCTTTGTTAAGAAAAACATCGGATGATTTATGTGATGAATATGGATTAAAAGTTTTGGAAGAAAAAACTTGTAAATCTGGGATTAACTTTGAAAATTTTTATAAAAAATCCATTAAAGAATCTGATTATTATAAATTTGCAAAAGAAGATTTAGATTATGCAGTTAAACATGCATATACTATGAAACAATTTCAACATATATTATTGTCAATGGGTTATAGCTATTATTATAGAGCAGAAAAATTAACAATAAGAAGAGAACCATATAAAAGAAATATTAGAGTTGAAAGAGCTTTTGGTGAAGAATATTCTATAGAAAATATTAAGAAAAGAATATTAGAAAATGATTACACACATGAACCTAGAATTGTTCCTTATAAAATATTAAAAACAAAACACTATACAACTCAATTTTCAATAAAAAAGAAATACAAGCCTAAAGGAATAGTAGCATTGTATTATTACTACAGGTTTTTATTAGGAATATATCCAAAACAAAATATGCAACACAAGTTAACTCCAGAGATGAGAAAAGAAGTAAAAAAGATGGAGTATTATTCTGAAAAAATTAATTTTTTGTGTAAATATAAATTAGAAACAACAAGTAAAGTTATTGATTTAAAGGAAAAGAAACTAGAAGAAAAGCAAGTATTATTAAATACGAGAAATAGATTATATTACAGAAGAAGTAATACAAAAGATGACACAGAGAAAGAAAATATTACTAAGCAAATAATAGTTGTTACTACTGAATTAAATAAGGTTAGAAAAGAAATTAGAATGTGTGATGATATCTGTGATAATACAGTTAAAGTTAGAGAACAAATTAAAGATATGGATGAGAAAGAGCAAGAAAAATTGCTAAAAGAAAAGAAGAAAAAAGATAGGAGATATGATAGATAAAGCTGGATGTTGTTATATATTGAGAAAAATGGAAATATATGATAATATAATAGAGTATAAATAATTTAGAAAAGAGGTCGAGTTATGAGCAAACAAGTTTATATAAGTGCAGATTATGCTGAAGATGATGGGGATCGCAATGTTGTAGAAATATTGAATAGTTGGGGAAGAGACAATTATCATGTGGTAAATTTTATTGATATGTCTAAAGTTGCTTCTGGTAGTGTCTCAAAAAATCCTGATTGTCGCCCATGCGATTTAAAACAAGAGTTTAATAGTCAAATAAATGCCTCTTCAGCTGTTATTTTTATTGTAGGAGACAAAACAGCATATCGAACAGCTGGGACTATCTGTTCAAGAGCAAATAAAGATCAAATATATTGTGAATGTACTCCATATAAACAAAATACAAATGGTACTAAGGCATGTAAAGTTTTTTCTACATTAACTCCAGGACCAAATGATGATGTGGGTAATATAAATTCGTTTTCGTATCTTAAACATGAATTTGAACAAGCCAAAAAAAGAAATAAGCCAATTGTTATTTTTTATAATTCAACAAGAAATGAATCAGATTGGTTACCATCATATATGAAAGGTTATGAATCTTATGCTATACCTTTTTGGACATTTGATTCTCATGGGAAAAAAGTAGGAAATTATAGTAAATTAAAAGAGGTGTTGGGATATGTATAAATTTTTAAAATTGTGCAGTGGAATTACTTCCATGTTAGTATCAATAGCTTTCATGTTTATTCCTGAAAGTATATTTGAGAAATATCACTTATTCCAAAATATTCCAAACGATGTAAACATAATATTAAACCGCATAATATTTCTTTTATGTATAATTTTATTATCTATAGTAATATGCGCAATTTATATGCGTTTTCGCAGAAAAATTATAATAAAAGGTGATAATTATATTATTCAAATTGAGTATGGAGATATAAATAAGATAAAAAAATGTAAAAGAGTAATTAATTTTGATGAATGTTATTCTACCACTGTTGGCAATGGTATATCCGACATAAAGCCAAGTTCTGTTTGTGGACAATATCTTTTAAAACATCCAAATCTTGATATAAACAAATTAATTAATGATTCAAATCTGAAACCAGCTAAAACAAATTCAAAATTTCAAAATAAAATTAGATATGATTCGGGTAAATTGATACAAAATGGTAATGATTTATTAATGGCATTTGCAAAATTAGATAAAGACGGAAGAGGAGAATTTTTCTCATATAAAGAATTTATGGAGTGCTTGTCAACATTATGGGATGAAATTGATAAATATTATGGTCAAAAAGATGTATGCATACCAATTTTGGGATCTGGATTGACTCGTATAAACAATCAATCATTTACTCAACAACAATTATTAGATATATTAATTATGTCATATAAATTGAGCACATATAAGATAAAAAAACCATATAAATTACGTATTATATGTAAAAAAAATGATAAATTTTCATTAAATAAGATAGGTGAAAGTTATTAATAATAAAATATTAATAAATTAATAGAAGATAGTATACAGGGTATTAAGCAAATAATATAAATTTAGAAGCCAATGAGTTGGCTTCTTTTTGTAGAAAAATTGAAAAAAATGTAAAATCAAAAGAACAGATACTGTTGTTTTAATTAAATTTTTATGATATTATAAACACGAAAAATAGAATATTATTTCAGTTGAAAGGATTGTATAAAATGAAAAAAAAACAAGAAAAAGGCGTTATATATATTCTTACTAACCCATCATTTCCTGAATATGTGAAAATAGGATATACAGAAAATATAAAAGAAAGATTAAAAACTCTAAATTCATCTCCTGCTATTCCGTTTGCTTTTAGAGCATATGCTATATATGAAGTGAATCATAAATTAGAAGATAAGAAAGTGCATAAACTTATTGATACTATTAATCCAGAACTAAGAAGTAGTGAGAACATAAACGGGAAAGTTAGGAAAAGAGAATTTTATCAGATGTCAAGGGAACAAGCCTATACACTTTTTGAATGTATAGCAGAAATATCTGGAACAAAAAATAGACTACATCTAATTAAAGCAACTGAAAATGATATAAAAGAAGAAAAAGAAGCGATGGAAATTAGAGAAATGGAATTGAATAGGCACCATTTTAAGGATATTGAATTTTATTCGAGTTTAACAAATAAATATTACTACACAAGAACGAATAACCAAGGAACATTAAGCATATTTGAAAAGGAGACGAATAAAGAAGTTCCGAACAATAGTAATCCATCTAAAAAACAAATAGTATTACAAGCATTGAAAGATATAGGAGAAGATGGTAATGATGGACTAACCTTATACCAATTAGAACATAGACTAGAAAAGAAAATATGTAATAAATAGGAGAGTACGAAAATGTTGAAATTTAATGAGGATACAAGGGTAAAAATACCTGCAACAATTCAATTTCTAAAATTGGGATATAATTATCAATCATTAAAAGATGATAAATTAGATATAGATTTTAATACAAAAATATTCATTAATAGATTTAAACCTGCAATTGAGAAAATTAATAATAAAAAATTATCTTATGATGAAATAAAACAATTATTAGATGAAATTAATAATTTAATAAGAAATAATGATTTAGGAAAAGAATTTTATTATAGACTAATAAATCCTCAAGATAAATTAAAACTTATTGATTTTGAAAATATTAAAAACAATGATTTTGCAGTAGTTGATGAATTACCATTTAGTATTACTCCAGACTCGGATGTGGGATCATTTAGACCAGATATAAATATATTAATAAATGGAATACCATTAGCATTTTTAGAAGTTAAAAAGCCAAACAATGAAGGTGGAATACAAAAAGAGTTTATTAGAATGATTAATAATAGATTAAAAAATGCAGAATTTAGAAAGTATTTTAATCTTATACAAATGGTCTCTTTTTCGAATAATATGGAATATGAAGAATCTGATGAAGCAGAAGATGTGAGAGCTGGGTCGTTTTATACTACGCCTAATGGAAATAATACAAGTTTTTCTTTTTTCAGAGAGGACGATGAACTATATCATATAAATTATAAATATCAAGAAATAACTGAAGAAGAAATAAAAGACATAACAAAAGACTTAGGATATGATAAAAAAGTAGTTGATACAGATGAATTTAAAGAAAATATGAAAACTACAACTCCTTGCAACAGATTTGTTACATCAGTCTTTGATAAAGAAAGATTTATATATTTTATATATTATGGAATATTATATATTAATGAAAAAATACCCCAGAAACATATAATGAGGTATCCTCAATTTTTTGCGACTAGAAAAATTATTGAAAGGCTTGAAAATGGAGGAAGGGGTGGAATTATTTGGCATACTCAGGGTAGTGGAAAAACAGCTTTAGCTGCGTATAGTAATAGAGTTATAAAGGATTACTATGCAAAAAAGAATGTGGTTGCTAGATTCTTTTTTGTGGTTGATAGAATAGATTTATTAAGACAAGCTAGTACTGAATTTGAAAACAGAGGATTTAGTGTTATTAATTGTAATAATAAATCTGAATTTTCTGATGAATTAAATAAATCACTTTCAACAAAAAACTTAAACGATTCAATAGGAGAATATTGTGTAGTAAATATTCAAAAATTTGAAGGTGAGATGCCTAATGCCAAAAACGACTATAATGCTAATATTCAAAGAATATTTTTTGTTGATGAAGCACATAGAAGTTATTCAACTAATGGGGAATTTTTCAAAAATTTAATGGTTTGTGATAATGAAGGAGTATATATTGCTTTAACAGGAACACCTTTGCTTTCAAAAAAAGAACGTTCTAATTTGAAATTTGGAGACTATATTCATAAATATTTTTATGATAAGTCTATTGCTGATGGATATACATTAAGAATAAAAAAAGAAGACATTGATACAGTAGCTAAGAAAGAAATAAAACAGAATCTTGATATTGAAGATAGCAGATTAGAAGACAAGGATGTATATGAATCAGATGCTTATGTTTTAGCATTAGGTAAGTTTATTGAAAGAGATTTTAAAAACTTTAGATTTCAAAATGCCGATAATACAATAGGTGGAATGATAGTATGTAGAACTAATACTCAAGCTAGAAAAGTGCATAAATGGTTTGAAGAAAATTCAGAATTAAAAACGGGATTAGTTATTACTGATATTACAGATCCTGCACAAAATAAAATTAATAAAGAAAATCAATTAAACTTTAGAAATGACAATTTTCCTGATTTATTAGTTGTTAATTTAATGTTAACAACTGGTTATGATGTAAAAAGATTAAAGAAAATGTATTTATTAAGAGGACCTCATGCTCAAAGTCTTTTACAAACAATTTCAAGAGTAAATAGACCTTATAAGTCACCAAACGGAAAGATTTATAGGTATGGTTATATAGTTGATTTTGTAGATATAGAGCAAGAATATAATAATACAATTGAAGCATATATTAAAGAACTTGAAGCAGATATGAATGATAATGGAGAAAACGAAGGCTCATTATCTGGTCTTGTTGTTGGAACAGATGATATTAATAAGAAATATCAAAAATATTTAGAAGAATTAAAAGATATTATAGATATAGATAATCTTGAAAGATTTTCAAAACATCTAATAAACTTGAATAAAGATGCTTTATTAAAAATTAGAAGACTTTTAAATGGAATTAGAGAATGTGAAACTGAATTTATTATTTCAAGAGTAAAAGAGCAATATATAACAGTAGAAGAATCAGAAAAATATAAAGAACTAAAAAAAGCTGTTCAAGAAAGAATAGATTTTACGAACTTGTCTTCTGACGCCGTAGGAATGATGGATGTAATCTCTAATGAAGAAGTAGTTGAAATACTATATGACTTTATAAAGACAAAAATAACAATATTAGATTTATCAAAATTGGATATTGAAAATGATCCAAGAATAAGAAGATTTGTTGATACAGCAACAGAGATTCAAAATGTTATAAAAAATAATAAGAATAAAGAAGATATACAAGTTAGAAAACTTAATGAATTATTGGAAGAAGTATTTGACAAACTAAACATATCAGATTTAGACAATATGGATGAACTTACAGAACAGTTAAAGGAAGCACTTGAAAAAGCAAAAGAAATTAATGAGAAAAACGATGAACTTTCAAATACTTATGGTGGAAACTTTGCTTTTGTTAAGACATATCAGGATGTAACTGAAGATGAAGATATAGATCAATCAATAATCCAGAGAGTATTAAGAATTATTTATGAAGAGATTGCAGTATTTTATAATAGAGATGTATTCTTAGTACAAGGAAAGAAGAATTTTGTTGATTCTGTTAAACAGAAAATAACAATAAAATTATTACAAGAAGGATTATTTGAAAAAGTAAGTAAAATATATGATAGAATGTTAAACGATTTATATAAAAATATTCAGTTGTATAAATAGGGGGGATATATATGGAACAAATAGTTACACAACTTGAAAATAAAATTAAGGAAATGATAGATGAATTAAAGGGTTTGTGTCAAACAAATGGATTATCTAATCAAGCTAGTGAAGAAGTAGTTATAACATCAGTTTTTCTTTATAAATTTCTTAATGATAAATTTATGGCAAATTTAAATGATTTTTCTGAAAAGACAGGAATGCTGCTAGAAACAATATTAAGAAATGAACATCAAGAATTAGTAGCTTTTTATAATACATATCCTCAGGATGTGGCTTTTAAATATGAGGATACAATTGAATTTCTAATTAATAAAAGTACAAATAATAAATTTTATGAACTATTTGATGATGCATTGGAAAGGATTTCAAACTATCCAGAGAATGATGAGTTTAGTATTGATACTGCAGACGGAGGAAGAAAGCCTTTATTTACAAGAATAACTGAAAATGTTGAATCAGCTAAAAGAAATAACTTTGCTAAAAATATTTTTGGGATAATAAGTCAAGATAAATTTTCATTTGGAGAAGCGTTTAAAAATAATTTTGACTTTTATAGTGCAATATTTGAATATTTAATAAAAGATTACAATGTAGCAAGTGGCGTTTATGCGGAATATTTTACACCTCAAGTTATTTCA
This sequence comes from uncultured Clostridia bacterium, assembly GCA_947632035.1. Lineage (GTDB taxonomy): Bacteria > Bacillota > Clostridia > TANB77 > CAG-508 > CAG-273. The sequence continues at coordinate 11,012 of CANRNR010000033.1, forward strand.
AGTACAATTGCTAAAATATTAGTAAATATGTCACCAGTAGAAGATAAAATATACGAAGTATATGACCCTGCTGCAGGTTCTGGATCATTGGTTTTGCATTTGGCTAATGAACTTGGAAAAGGAAATTTTGGAGACAAAGCGCAAGTATATACACAAGATATTTCAAATAAATCATCAAGATTTTTAAGAATAAATATGATATTAAATGGATTAACTAATAGCCTAGATAATATAATCGAGGGAGATACACTCTTAAGCCCTTCACATTTTAAGATACCATTAAATCCCGATAGTGGATTAAAGCATTTTGATTATATTACTGCAAATCCCCCTTTTAAAACAGATTTTTCTTCAACTAGAGGTAGTATTGAAAGGCGTTGGAATGATACAGACAGATTTTTTGCTGGAATACCAAAAGTTCCAAACAAAGATAAATCAAAAATGGCTATATATTTATGCTTTATTCAACATATTTTATATAGCTTGAAAGATGATGGCAAGGCTGCAATTGTTGTTCCAACGGGATTTTTAACAGCACAGAGTGGAATAGAAAAAGCAATAAGAACAAAAATTATTGACAATCCTTGGCTAAAAGGTGTTATATCAATGCCAAGTAATATATTTGCAAATACAGGAACCAATGTATCTGTTTTATTTATTGATAAGGCAAATAAATCTGATAAGGTAATATTAATAGATGCATCTAACTTAGGAAGTAAAGTAAAAGAAGGAAAAAATCAGAAAACCGTATTATCCAATGAAGAAATAAAGAAAATAGAAGACACATTTATAAATCAAGAAGAAGTTGACGATTTTAGTGTTCTAGTTTCATATGATGAAATAAAAGAGAAAAATTATTCATTTAGTGCAGGGCAATATTTTGAAATAAAAATAGAGTATGTAGAAATGACAGAAGAAGAGTTTAAAGACAAGATAAATTATTATAAAAAAGAATTAAATGAGTTGTTTGAGAAAAATAAAATACTAGAAGAGGAAATAAAAGATAATTTGGAGAAGTTAAAATATGAAATTAAGTGAATATAAATTAAATGAATTATATATCATGTCATCAGGAATAAGCTCTTCAAAAGATCAAGCAGGTGAAGGGTTCCCTTTTGTTTCTTTTAGAGATATATTTAACAATACGATATTACCTGAAAATTTAACCGAATTAATGAATACATCTGAAGAGGAAAGAATTAAATACTCAGTAAAAAAAGGAGATGTTTTTTTTACTAGAACAAGTGAAACTCCAGATGAATTAGCTATGAGTAGTGTAGCATTAAAAGATTATCCAAATGCTACATTTAGTGGATTTGCAAAAAGATTAAGACCAATTGATAAAAAAAAGGTTTATGATAAATATATGGCATTTTATTTTAGAAGTAAATATTTTAGAAGAATAATCAATGCTAATACAATCATGACATTAAGAGCTAGTTTTAATGAAGAAATATTTTCTTACATAAAAATACAACTTCCTGATTATGAAACTCAAATTAAAATAGGAAATATATTGTATGAAATTGAGAAGAAAATACATATAAATTCTCAGATAAATAATAATTTAGATTACAAATTAGCATAGTAGTCATATAAATAATAATTTAGAGGAATTAGCATATACAATTTTTATACAGAATTTTAGAGGTAAGAAAGTAAATGGAA
>CANRNR010000034.1 GCA_947632035.1 uncultured Clostridia bacterium
ACGAAAAAATTGACAAAAAAATTAAGCATTTTTAATGCTTACATCAAATTTTGTTTCATAAAAGTGTCAAACTTCCGCTCATATAAAAAAGTTTTAATGAGTACCATGAATATTATTGCTTTAACAAAAGACGGAAATGTTAGAGCAATACACGAGTACCCTTCATGTGTAATTCCAGAAAATTATGTAGGCGTGGAAGATATAAAAATTGAAGACAAAAATGGCATAGATATACCTTATGTTTTTAAAGACAATAAATATGTAAAATTATATATAAATTAATAGATAAAAAGATACATAAAAATATACACATACATTTTATGACCATACTCATTGACTATTTAAAAAAACTAAGTTATACTAAAATTAAATTAAAAAAGGAGTTGTAAAATGGAGGAAAAATCAAATAAAGAAAAAAATATTTTTTTATTTCCAGCAAATTTTGAAACTTTTGATTTTGAAAGTCTTATAAAAGAAAATGATAGCGAAGATTATGAAGGAATCTTATGGAGTAATAGTGAAAAAAATAGTTATAAAAGAAATGTAAAAATAAAAAAAGGAGATATTGTATATGCATATTATACAAACCTTCCAGACAACATTAACAGAATTTTACTTGAGTTTGAAGTTATTGACGCATATGAAAAAGGAGTAAATGAAGAATGTTTTTATTATGAAAATGATAAAGAAAAAGAAGAAATGATAAAAAATCCAAATAAAAGAAAACCAGGAGTTAGATTAAAATTAAAAGATGGAAAAGGTGTATTGAGTTATAAAGTAGATAAATTAGAAGAAGACAAAGTAAAATTTTCAGAAAAAAATTTACGAAAGAAATATGGTTTTAATAATTTTCAAGGTAAACAATATATAAATAAAAAACATGAAGATTTAATACATGATTTAGAAAAAGAAACAAAAAGATATACTCTTAAAGATTTAACGGACTATATGAATAGAATTTCACAATGTGCCTTACAAAATTCTCAAAAATTTAAACACGAAAATCATACAACATTTGTAAAAGAAAATGGATTAAATTATTATGAACAACACCATTTAATTCAACAGTTTAAAGGAAGAGAAAATAAAGAGTTAAAAAATATAATAGATAATAAAGCGAATTTAATAAATTTATGTCCAAATTGTCATAGAAGAATACATAATGGAAAAATAGAAGATAGAAAAAATATGGTAATTGAATTATATGATAAAATCAAGCAAAAAAATGAAGATTTTGACAGCCGATTATCACAAATTTTAAAAATAAAAAACGATGATAAAACTATAATAAATTGGATACTAGAACAATACAAAGCAAAAAAACAGGATAAAGATATATAACAAAACATTTTATGACCAGCAATATTGACTATTGAAAAAAATTAATTTATACTAAAATAGAATTAAATAAAAACCTTATAAAGAGTGTACGAGTGACTAGCACGTTGACTACACAGCAACCTATTAAATTAGGTGCTAAAGCTAGAACGATAAGGATAACTTAGGAGCATTTAAGAAAAGTTATTCTTAAATGTTTTTTTATTTAACTTGTTCCTCTTTATAAGTAAAAAATATAAGGAGGAATTTTAAAATGGGAAAAAACGAAAAATATCTATTAGATAATGTAAACTTTGAAATCCCAATATGCTTTTGGGTAATGTATCTAGATAACTTTTTAGGTAAAGAAAAGGCAGAAGAATTTTACGAATATCTTATAAATGCAAGAGATATAAGAAGACTTAACGATATAAGAAATTTAATTAGTTGTATAGGCTTTTCTGTTTATGATTTATCATATAATGAGCAACTTGCATTTATTAGTATATTCAACTCTTTCGATACTGAAAGTAAACTAGTAACAAATATGAAGGATGGTGTTAATAATATATTTAAGCATTATAAAAATAAAAATTTGAAGTTATTAGGAGATATAAAAAAATTAGGATATTCATGTAATCATGCTATATTTAACTGGAAAGACAAAAAGCTTAAAGATACCTATCAAAGAGAATATGCTTTTGTCATTTTTAGTGAAGAAGATACTTGTGAGCAATTCCAAAAGAAAATAACAGAACTTGCAAAAAAATATAATGTTAAAGAAGTATTAATAACAGATAATATGAGAGATAGATCTACAAAAATGCAGATAAAATCTAGTATTATTGATGTAAGTACAGGGAAAAAGAAAGAGAACTTTGAAGATACCACAATAGAAACAGTAGAAAAATATTTATCAAGGATAAGTGGAACAAAAGTTATATTTAACATTCCATATGAAAAAAATAAAACTGTTATAAACAAAGAGGTAAATTATCTTACCATGAAAAATTACTATAGTCCACGAAAACAAGAAAAAGTTAAAAATAAAAGACCATATAGCTTTAATAGTGCAATGCGAAGAGGAGCATTATTAAGCAGTTTTGAAGAAAAAAATTACAACAACTAACAATACAATACATGACCAATAATCTTTTATATTTATTATTAATACTGTATAATATATTTTGTAATATGAAAGGAGAATCAATATATGAAAATAGAAGAATTATTAGATGAAGAAAGTGAAAAAATATTAAATAAGCTAGATGCTACAATAGGATTAAGTAAAAATAAGGATGCATTAAGAGATATAATTAGGTATCATAAAGTAATTAAGCAATATAAATGTGATATTGAGTTTGAAAATTATAATATTGTTATTAGAAACAATTCTAGTTATACTTTTTATGAAGAATTAATATCTGTTATTGCAGAAATATATTATAAAAATGGTATAATACTTGACCCTAATATTTTATATTTGGATCCAGATGAATTTAGGCATAATACAAGAAAAAAAGAGAAAAGAGAATATAAAGATATAAAAGAAGGACTTATAGTTATTGACTTAGATGCAATAGGAAGAAGTCCAAAAGGATTAAAGGAAGAAATAGAAGTTATGATAGAACAAATGCCAACAAAAGCATTTATTATATTAGAAAATGAATATAGAGAAGGTGAAGTTAATGCAATACTAGCTGAATACTTTTCATGGTCAATGAAGATAGAAGCAATTTCAACTGAAGAAAAAGAACTATATATAAAAAAATTTATGGATTCAAATAAGTTAAAATACAACGAAGAAATTGTAAAAGAATTGTCTGATAATCCATATTACTTGATAAAGAATAAATTGATTAATATATTAGTTAACAGTAAAATAAATAATGAAAAAAATATTATAAAAATTCTAAAAAATGATGAAAAACTAACAAATAATAAAGAAAAAACAAAGCAAAAATCAGGTATGCAAGAATTAGATGAGCTTATTGGCTTAGATGAAGTAAAAGAACAAATAAAAAAAATTATAAGTTTCGTGAAAGCTAGTAAAACAAGAAATAATATGCCAATGTTACATATGTGCTTTAATGGAAATCCAGGAACAGGTAAAACAACAGTAGCAAGAATTTTAGGAAAAATTTTCGCGGAAGAACAAATTTTATCAGATAAAAAAGTTTTTGTAGAAGCTCAAAGATGCGACTTAATTGGAAAATATGTTGGTCATACTGCACCTATGACACAAAGAATGATTGAGAAGTCTTTAGGAGGAATACTATTTATAGATGAAGCATATTCTATTGCTTCATACATCCAAGACGAAGCGGGTAGAGATTTTGGCGCAGAATGTATAGCAACTTTGTTAAAAGGAATGGAAGATAATCGAGAAAACCTTTGTGTAATACTTGCTGGTTATACAAATGAGATGAAGCATATGTTAGAAGTTAATCCGGGTTTTGAAAGTAGAATCCAATTTACAATAGAATTTCCAGATTATTCATCAGAAGACTTATATAAAATTTTTAAAAATCTTTGTGCTAAAGAGAAATACCAAATGTCTAATAATGTAAAAGCATTTTTGATAGATCATTTTAATAAAGCTAAACTTAAGAAAAATTTTTCAAATGCAAGATATGTTAGAAGTTTATATGAAAAAGTTAAAATCGAACAAGCATATAGAATTAATACGAAAGGTGAAGAAAATAAAAATCTTATAAAAAAATGTGACATTGAAAAAGTAGTAGAAAGTTTTGAAACAAATTATGAAAAAAAGTTAAAAATAGGATTTTGTGCATAATTTAAATGAATTTAAAAAATGCTTTTTGATAGAAAATAAGTAAGATATATGAAAAATATATCTTATTTTTTTTCAACTTTAAAAAAATGTATAAAAATTTCCTTTTAAAGCAATAATAAGAATATCAAAAATTGAATTTATGCAAATAGGGTAAAGCAAAGCTTAAAATATAAAAACACAAGTAAGCAACTAAAAGCTAAAGCCCTAAATTTAAAAGGAGGTAATATTTTGAAAGCAACAGGTGTAGTAAGAAGAATAGATGATTTAGGAAGAGTTGTTATTCCAAAAGAAATTAGAAAAACATTACGTATAAAAGAAGGAGACCCACTTGAAATATTCACAGATAAAGAAGGAGAAATAATATTAAAAAAATATTCTCCAATTGGAGAACTTACAGAATTTGCAACTGGATATGCAGAAACATTAGCAAAAACAACAGGACATATAGCATGCATAACAGATAAAGACACAGTAATAGCAATTTCAGGAGGTTCTAAAAAAGAATTTTTAGAACAGGATATAAGTGAAGAATTAGAAAGACTAATGGATGACAAAGAAACTTATACAAGTAAAGAAAATAATGACTTAGCAATTCCAATTACAAAAAATGAAAATAAAGAAAGAAGATATAATTCACAAGTAGTTTATCCAATAATTTCAGATGGAGACGTAATAGGAAGTGTAATATTATTGTCAAAAGATGCTAGTACAAAAATGACAGAAATAGAGCAAAAAGTGGCTCAGTCTGCAGCAAGTTTCTTAGGAAGCCAAATGGAAATTTAATAATTTAAAGATGATATAAAAGAAATTTAAAATGCTGAAACTTATGCTTTTATTTTAAGAAAAATAGACTATTAATAAAAAAATATTCATAAAATGAAAAAAAATATAAAAAAACACTTGCATATTTTTTTGAGTTATAGTATAAATAATTTGATAAATAGTTTAGAGATATATACCAAGGAGGAAAAAATGGAAAATTTAGAAAATGTAACACCAGAAGTAAGAGCTGCACAAGAGCTACCATCACAAGTAAGCGTATGGACAAAAGTTAGAAACTTTTTATTTCAAGAAATAAATATAGAGATGACACCAAAACAACAAAAAGTATTCCAAGAAGTTCATGATTTTTGGCATCAAGATATAACAGCTAAAAAAATACATGATTTCTGGTTTCAAGAAATTGAAATAGTTGATAATATTACACTATAATATTATACTGTAATATAAATATGTCCTATAAAAATAAAAATGTTTGAAGTATACGAAATTTAGATTTTCTTACGACTTTATTTTGTTGTGTCGAAAATCTTAAATTTCGTTTTTTAAATTGTAAAATTAATAGAAATAAAATGTAGTAGAAGGAGAAAGACTGAAATGGAAGAAAAGACAGTAGCATTTTGCACTTTGCGGTTGCAAAGTAAATCAGTATGAAACAAATGCAATGATGCAAAAGATGATAGAGGCAGGATATAAAATAGTAGAATTTAATGAAAAAGCAAATATATATGTCATTAACACTTGTACTGTAACTAATATGGCAGATAAAAAATCAAGGCAAATGCTACATAGAGTGAAAGAAAAGAATCCGAATTCTATTTTAATAGTTACTGGGTGCTATGCACAAGTGGCAAAAGATGAATTAGAAAAAGTAGATGAGATAGATTTAATTTTGGGCGTAAGCGAAAAAAATGATATTGCTAAATATATAGAAAATATAAAAAAAGAAAAAATTGATAGTGAAGATGATAAAAGCCAAATAACTTATAATCAAAAATTAAACAAAGAAACAGTTCAAATTTCAAAAATAGAAGAACAAAAAGAATTTTTAGATTTTGGAACAGTTACATATACAGAAAAAACAAGAGCTGTAATAAAGGTTCAAGATGGATGTAACCAATTTTGCTCGTATTGTATTATTCCATATGCAAGAGGAAGAGTAAGGAGCAGAAAACCTGAAAGTATTTTAAAAGAAATAGAACAAATTACAAAACAAGGCATAAAGGAAGTAGTAATTACTGGAATACATGTTGCATCATATGGAAAAGATTTCACTAAAGAAGATATTAAAGAAATTAATACAATAAAAGAATCTACTTCAATAGATTTAAAAGAAAACGAATACAGGCTAATAGACTTGTTAGAAGACATACAAAAAATAGAAGGAGTAAAGAGAATACGCTTAGGTTCTTTAGAGCCAACACTAATCACAGAAGAATTTGTAGAAAGATTAAGCAAGCTTTCAAAAATATGTGACCAATTTCATTTATCATTGCAAAGTGGTTGTGATGAAACTTTAAAAAGGATGAATAGAAAATATACAACTGAAGAATTTGAAAAAAGTGTACAGCTATTAAAAGAAGCTTTTAAACAAGTACATTTAACAACTGATATTATAGTAGGTTTTCCAGGAGAAACTGAAGAGGAATTTGATAAGACATATGAATTTTTAGAGAAAATAAAATTTTATAAAATGCATGTATTCAAATATTCTCCAAGAAAAGGTACAGTAGCTGCGAAAATGCCAAACCAAATAGATGGAAACAAAAAAGAAGAAAGAAGTAATAAATTAATAGAACTTTCTAATAAAAACGAAGCGGATTATCAAAAACAGTATATAGGAAAAGAAGTAGAAGTTTTATTTGAAGAAAAGGAAGAAGAATATTTAAAAGGACATACTACAAACTACATGGTAGTAAGACTAGAAGAAAATTTGGAAAATAACATATCAAAAAAAGATATAAAAAATGAAAATGCAAAAGAAGATACTAAAAAAGAAGATTTAAAAAACATACCAAATAGTATCCAAACTGTAAAAATATTAAAACAAGAAAATATGGAATTAGTAGGTGTATTAAAAACATAATATATAAAGCTTAATTGTAAATTTTGCAAAAATTTTAGAAAATTTATTTGAAATGCATTAAATTTGAACAAGCTATAATTCAAAATTTAAATAAGCTATACTTAAATTCTTGATTTTTAAGGTTACATAGTATATAATTTAAAAGTCAAAAAATATAGATTTTTATTAGTTCTAAAAACAATAAAATATTATATAATTAAAAATTTATTTAAAGGTTTATAGGCAAAACCAAAATTTAAAAACCTAAATATTATACATAAGGCAGGAAAAAAGCAAATATGAAAGCAATAGAAATTAGAAATAAATACTTAAATTTTTTTAAAGAACATGGACATAAAGTAGTACCAAGTGCACCACTTATTCCAGAAAATGACCCATCTGTATTATTTACTACAGCTGGAATGCAACCATTAGTACCATACCTTTTAGGAGAAAAACACCCAGAAGGAACAAGAATAACAGATTATCAAAAATGCTTAAGAACTAATGATATAGATGAAGTAGGAGATAACCGCCACTTAACATTCTTCGAAATGCTAGGTAACTGGTCTTTAGGAGACTATTTCAAAGATGAAGCAATTCAAATGAGCTATGATTTTTTAACTAAAGAATTAGGAATAGATCCAAGCAAGCTATCTGTAACTTGTTTTGATGGTGACAAAGATGTTCCAAGAGATACTGTTTCAGCAGAAGCATGGAAAAGAGTAGGAATTCCAGAAGAAAGAATTTATTTCTATGGAAAAGACAATAACTGGTGGATAGCAGGTGAAGAAGGACCATGTGGACCAGATACAGAAATGTTTTTAGATACTGGAAAGCCAGCTTGTAGCGACCATTGTGATCCATCTTGTAATTGTGGTAAATATGTAGAAATTTGGAATAATGTATTTATGGAATTCTACAAAGCAAAAGATGGAACTATCACAAAATTAAAACAACAAAATGTAGATACAGGTTTAGGATTAGAGAGAATGACAATGTTACTACAAGGAAAAGAAACACCATTTGACACAGAGCTATTCTTGCCTGTAATGGAAAAATTAAAAGAGTTAGCAAAAGTAGATAACATAGAAAGCAGAAGAATTGTAGCAGAGCATCTACGCTCAAGCATAATGGTTATTTCAGATGGTGGAAGACCAAGTAACATTGACCGTGGATATGTACTAAGAAGATTAATTAGAAGAATGACAAGACACTTAAATAAATTACAAATTGACTTAGAAGAATTAGGAAATCTAATTGATTTATATATAGAAACTTTAAAAGAAATGTATCCAGAATTAGTACAAAATAGAGAAATAATCAAAACAACAATAATCGAAGAAAAAAATAAATTCATGAAAACTTTAACTCATGGAGAAAGAGAGTTTGAAAAAGCAGTAAATAGACTAAAACAAGAAAATAAAAATGTAATTGATGGCTATACTGTATTTAAACTATATGAAACTTATGGCTTCCCATCAGAAATTACAGTAGACCTTGCAAAGGAACAAGGCTTTGAAGTTGATTTATCAGAATTCGATAAATTATTCAAAGAACATCAAGAAAAATCAAGACAAGGTAGTGAACAAAAATTTAAAGGTGGACTAGCAGAACAGAATGAACAAACTACAAAATATCATACTGCAACACACTTACTACATAAAGCTTTACAAATAGTTTTAGGAGAGCATGCAAAACAAAATGGTTCTAATATTACAGTAGAAAGATTAAGATTTGACTTCACACATCCAGAAAAAATGACACCAGAACAAATACAAAAAGTAGAAGATATAGTTAACGAACAAATAAAAAGAGATTTAAAAGTTGTTTGTGAAGAAATGACATTAGAAGAAGCAAGAAAATCAGGAGCAACCGGTTTATTCGAAAATAAATATGGAGAAAGAGTAAAAGTATACACAATAGGAGATTTCAGTAAAGAAATTTGTGGTGGCCCTCACGTAACACACACAGGAGAACTTGGACACTTCAAAATTATAAAAGAAGAATCTAGCTCAGCAGGTGTAAGAAGAATTAAAGCAATACTAGAATAAGATAATAGGATAAAAAAATAGAGGGAGCAAAAGATATGTTTGATAGTTCAATAATAGAAACTTTAAAATTTGTTTTTATGGCTACATTGCCATATATATTACAATTTGGAATTCTAGCAATAATACTTATGCTTATACTAAAATTAATGAAAAAAATGAAAAGCAGACAACTAAAAAATATTGATAAAGAATTTTATTATAGAGAAATACCTTGTTATAACGATATTAATATGGCATATTTCTTATTATATAACTACTCAAATATAAATAAAAATGAATTGAATAATGGCTTATTAGGAGCTTATTTACTAAAATGGTATCAAAATGGATACGTAGGAATAAATTCATACAGTACAAAAGATAATGATTATGCTATTGACTTAAAAGATGGAAATTGGGAAAAAAATAAAGTTGAATCTTTAATATATGAATTTTTAAAAAGAGTATCAGGAAATAACAACACTTTAGAGAAAAAAGAAATTAAAAATTATTGTAGTGTTAATGGAAAATATATATTAACTAATTTGTTTAAAAGAATTATAGAGAATATTCAGAAAGATTTAGAAACACAAGGCTATATAACTGTTGAACCACCAAAAAATTATATATTTTTTAAGACTCAACCTAAAATAATTCTTTCAAATGAAATTATAAATGAATACCAAAATTTAATAGGATTGAAGAATTTTTTGTCTGATTTCTCACTTATTGAAGAAAAAAGGCATTTAGAAATACCACTTTGGGAAGATTATCTTATTTTTGCAAATTTATTATGTGTTGCAGACAAAGTTAAGAGCCAATTCAAAAAGATATATCCAGATTTTAATGATATTAAATCTATGTTTGAAATTTCATTTGATAATACTCTAGAAGGCAGAGTAGAAAATTTATATAAAATGTTAAAAATAAGAATACTTATTGTAGTAGGTATACTAATTTTCTGCTTAATCGTAATATTTGGTATAGCTTCTGGAATAAAAATTTCAGATAAATTAATGCCAATAGTTGGAATTGGTATGATAGCATTTATAACATTTATATTATTAAGAAAATATAATGTTAACAAAAAAGTAAAAGAAATGAATATTAAAACATATGGAAAAATAACAGATGTACAAGTTCATAAAACAGAAGAATGGGATCATGATTTAAAAAAATATACTACTAATACAAGTTACTCATTTACATATTGTTATGAAGTTAATAACGTAACATATAAAGGGCATAGTCGTTCAAATGTCTTTAAAAGAAATGGTCAAAGAATAAAAATATATTATAATGATATGAAACCAGAAATAAGCGAAACTGCTGAAAAACATAATTATTATTTAAGAGCAGCTATAACTTTATTAATATTGTTTTCAATAGTGGCTATACTAGGCATTTTTATGTATAAATAAAGGTTTATAGGTATAACCTATTAAAAAATCTAAATAATTATGTGTAAGGAGAAAATTATGGAAGATTGTATTTTTTGTAAAATTATTAAAGGTGAAATACCATCAGAAAAAGTATGGGAAGATGATGAAATATTAGCATTTAAAGACATTAATCCAGCAGCTCCAATTCATATTTTAGTAATACCTAAAAAGCATATTCCAACACTTATGGATCTTAAGCCAGAAGATAATGAGTTAATCTCAAAAATAATGCAAACTATAAAACAAATTGCAAAAGAGCAAGGATTTGCAGAAAACGGATTTAGACTTATAGCAAATTGCGGACCAGATTCAGGGCAAGAAGTTATGCACATTCACTTTCATTTATTAGCAGGTAAAAAAATGGGACCAAAAATTGTCAGCTAGAATGTTAATTTTTTAGAGCAAAATTATACAATAAATGTAGAAAATATTATATATATATGTTATAATTATATTAACTACGAAAAGATAAATAAAAAGGAGTGGTACAAATGGGAAATAGTAAATATGGAAGTGTTTTAACTATAATTTTAATAATTTCAATTCTTGCAATTATAGGGCTTTTAGTATATGTAGGAGTTGACTGGTATATAGCATACACAAAAGAAACAAATGCTGAGAATGTAGTAGATCAGTTTCACGATTTAGTAAATAATGTACCTACAAACCAAGAGCCAGTTAATATTGAACCAAGTGGAAATGTGGCAGGACCAAATACTACAATAGAAAATACAACTAATAATACATCATCAGGAGGCAGTAGCGGTAATACTGGAAGTAGCTCAAATAGTAAGTTAAAATTGGGTGGATATGATGTAATAGGAACAATAGAAATTCCAAAAACTAAAATTGAATATCCAATAGTAGATGCATATACTCCAAAAGCACTTGAACTTGCTATATGCAGACAATATGGACCAGGTCTTAACCAAGTAGGAAATACTGTTTTAATAGGACATAATTTCAGAAATGGAACATTTTTCTCAAATAATAGTAAATTATCAAAACGGAGATAAAATATACATAACTGATATTAGTGGAAAAAAAGTAACTTATGAAGTAGTAAAAACTTATACAACTTCTACTTCTGATTACACATATGCAAACAGAGATACAGGAGGAAAAAGAGGAATATCATTATCTACTTGTACAAATGATACTCAATCAAGATTAATTATTTGGGCAGATGAAGTTTAGTAAAGAAATAATTGAAATATTAAATAAAAAATATTTAAATTAAGTATAAAGTAGAGTGTATTGTTATTATTAAAAAATTTCAATTTTATTAAGTGGGAAGTCAAAAATCAATTTAAGAAAAATTGAAATATAGGTTGACAAACACTCTACTTTGTTGTAAAATCATATATAGCGTTCAAACATGGAAAGATGGTGGATGTAGCGTAGTTGGTTAACGCGCCAGTTTGTGGCACTGGAGACCGTGGGTTCGAGTCCCATCTTCCACCCCATAAATAATATATTGGGCTGTAGCCAAGCGGTAAGGCACTAGACTTTGACTCTTTATCGTTTCAAAGTTGTTCCATACTCGCAAAGGCTTGACATATATAGAGTTTGAATGATATAC
>CANRNR010000035.1 GCA_947632035.1 uncultured Clostridia bacterium
ATAATTTTGCTGACAATATTTCTTCTACTGCTTGTTCTGATGCATTTTCTGCAGTTGGGTCTTTTGGTGTAATTTGAGTAAGTACACCTTTTTCTTTATAATATTCAATTAAATCTTTTGAATTTTCACGGTAAACTTCTAATCTGTTTTTAATTGTTTCTTCGTTATCGTCTGTTCTGCTAGATAATGGAGCACCACATACATCACAAACACCTGCTACTTTTGAAGGTTTGTATTTTGTGTTGTAAATTGCACCACATTCCTTATTTGAACATGTTTCTCTATTTAAAATTCTATCAACAATAATATCATCTGGAATGATTAATTCTGGTACTATATCAACTTTTTTGCCTTGCTCTTTTAGTATTTCATCTAAAGCTTCTGCTTGCATTTTTGTTCTTGGGAAGCCGTCTAAAATAACGCCCTCTTTAGTATCATCTGAATTTAATCTATCTTTAACAATTCCGATAGTTACTTCATCTGGTACTAATTTTCCATTTGACATATAGCTTTCAGCTAATTTTCCTAATTCTGTTCCTTTTTTTATTTGCTCTCTAAACATATCTCCTGTAGAAATATGAGGTAAATTTGTTTTCTTTGCTAAAATCTTTGCTGCTGTTCCTTTTCCACTTCCTGGAGCTCCTAACATAACAATATACATAACTTTTTCTCCTTTTCATGCATTTCGGACGGTACTAGCATTCTAAAATAAATACTCGTCCGTCCTATTATGCTTTTATTTTTAATTTTAATATCTTATACACTAGAATTTTTATACAATTATTCTTAAACTTAATTAAGATTAATCTAAGAATCCTTTGTAATGTCTCATTACAAGTAAAGATTCTAATTGTTGTACCATCTCTAGTGCTACACCAACTACGATTAAGATAGATGTTCCACCAAATGCTAAGTCAATTCCTGGAATAAATCTTATAAGCATTGGTAATATTGCAATTATTGCTAAGAAAAGTCCACCAAACCATAATAATTTAGATAATACAGCTGCTAAATATTCTGTTGTTGGCTTTCCTGCTCTAATTCCTGGTATAAATCCACCATTTTTCTTAATATTACTAGATACTTCTGCAGGATTGAATGTTGCATATGTATAGAAGAATGTAAATCCTACTATCAATAATAAATATACAATTGCATTTGCTACTGTGTAACCCCAATGAATTCCTTGTGATGTTGAGGTTGCAATAGAAAATTTATATATTGCTGCCCAGAAACCTGTTTGAGTAGCTATATTTGGTATAAATATTTGAATAATCATTGCTGGGAAAGTCATAAATGAAGAAGCAAAGATTATTGGCATAACACCTGCCATTGCAAGTTTAAGTGGAATATGAGTATTTTGTGCTCCCACCATTCTTCTTCCTACAACTTTTTTTGCATATTGTACAGGTATTCTTCTTTCAGCTTCTTGTACAAATACAACACCTGCAATTAATATGATTGCTCCTATTATAATTCCTAGTGCTGTAAGTAATCCTGTTGTGCTGAATATACCTGTTCCCATAATTAAGTTCCAAATCATGCTAACTGCTGATGGTAAACCAGAAACAATACCTACAAATATAATTGTTGAAATACCATTTCCAATTCCTTTATCAGTAATTTCATCTCCAAGCCATGTTAATACGGCTGTTCCTGCCATAAGTGAAATAACTACTAAGAATCCAGTCATGAAACCAGTTCCAACGAATATGCCTGAAGATCTATAAGATAGATATAATCCAACGCCTTCTATTAAGGCTAAAACTACTGTTAATAGCTTAGTATATTTATTTATTTTGTTACGTCCTTCTTCTCCGCCTTCTTTAATTAATCTTTCTAAAGAAGGAAGTACCATTCCTAATAATTGAATAACAATTGATGCTGTAATATATGGAGTAATTGACATTGCAAAGATAGAAAATCTTGAGAAAGCTCCACCTGAGATTAAGTCAATTAATCCTGCGATACCATTTGTAGAACCTGACATAGCTTCATTTAAAGCTACTGTATCAACACCTGGGATTGTAATAAAGCATCCAAATCTGAAAATTACAATTAAAAGTAATGTATATAATATTCTCTTTCTTACATCTGGTGTTTTAAATGCATTAATAATAGTTTTTAACAATTAAATCACCTCTGCCTTTCCTCCTAAAGCTTCAATTTTTTCTTTTGCAGCTTTAGTAAATTTTACAGCTTTTACATTTACTTTTTTGTCTAATTTTCCTGTTGCTATAATAACTATACCGTCTTTTATTTTACGAATAATACCATCTTTTACTAGGCTTTCTCCTGTAACATCTTCAGTTGTTGCTTTGTTAAGCATTGTAAGTGTTACTTCTGTATAATCTTTAGCATGAACGTTTGTAAAGCCTCTTTTTGGTAATCTTCTATATAAAGGAGTTTGACCACCTTCAAATCCACGTCTTACTCCACCACCGCTTCTAGCTTTTTGTCCTTTATGTCCTTTTCCTGAAGTTTTTCCAAGACCTGAACCAACTCCACGACCTACTCTAGTTCTTGTTTTTACTTTTTGTGCTGGTTTTATTTCGTCTAATTTCATTTATGCGTACACCTCCTATTTTAATTATTTAATCATATATTGTTAATACTTAAAATCAATAAAGAATATTTCATTAATTTTTTATTAAAATTATAAAATATCTGCTGTTGATTTTCCTCTTTTATTTGCTACTTGCTCAATTGTTCTCATGCTCTTTAATCCTTCTATTGTAGCATAAACAACGTTTCTAGGATTGTTTGTTCCTATAACTTTTGTTCTAATATCTTTGTATCCTGCAAGCTCTAATACTGGTCTTACACTACCACCAGCAATAACTCCAGTACCTTCTGCAGCTGGTTTTAACATAACACTTGCACTTCCAAATTTACCTACATATTCATGAGGAATTGTTGTTCCTACTACTGGAACTTCTACTAAGTTCTTTTTAGCATCTTCAATAGCTTTCTTAATTGCATCTGGAACTTCAGAAGCTTTACCATTTCCTACACCAATATGACCATTTTCATCTCCAACAACAACGACAGCACTAAATCTAAAGGTTCTACCACCTTTTACAACTTTTGCTACTCTGTTAATTGCAACTACTTTTTCTTTTAATTCTGATGTATTTTCTGATTGCACTTTAATTTTCCCTCCTTTTTTATCTGTTAGGGGACACCTTTTAACTCTATTATATTTTTATTCACTAGGGCTAGAATCTGTCCCCTACCCTTGTGAACCTTTTTAAGTTCTACTATAAAGGTTTTCTTTAAATATATTTTTAAGAAATATAAGAATTTCTTACTTTAAATACGTTTTTAAGAAATATAAACATTTCTTACTTTTTAAGAATTTACCTTTTAGCTTAGAATGTTAATCCGCCTTCTCTTGCTGCTTCTGCTAATTCTTTTACTACACCATGATAAATGTAGCCACCTCTATCAAAAACAACTTCTTTAATATTTTTTTCAAGAGATCTCTTAGCAATTAGTGCGCCTACTTCTTTAGCAGCTTCTTTGTTGCTATGTTTTGTTTTAACTTCTTTATCCAATGTAGAAGCCTGTACTAAAGTGTTAGCGTTTACATCATCTATAACTTGAACATAAAGATTACTATTGCTTCTAAAAACACATAATCTTGGGCGTTCAGGTGTTCCTAGAACTTTATTACGTACTCTTTCATGTCTTCTTTCTCTTTCAGCTTTTCTGTCTATTTTCTTAATCATGATTTTCTCCTTTCTACTAATGTAACAGCATTAGTAATTTACTATAATTAACCATATATTTAAATCAAAAACGAGTATTGCTAGGCGAACGAATAAAATTTTTTGAGATAGTACGAGCTGTACATCGAAAAAAATTTTATGAAGTTCAACAACGCAAGACGAAGTTTTTCATTTAAATAATTATTTTTTACCAGATTTACCTTCCTTACGTCTAATATGCTCTTCAGCATATTTAATACCTTTACCTCTATATACTTCTGGTGGTCTTTTGGTTCTTACAACAGCTGCTGTTTGACCAACTAATTCTTTATCAATACCTCTTACTGTAATGTGGTTTGGATCAGGTACATCAAAAGTAATTCCTTGTGGTGGATCCATCTCTACTGGATGTGAATAACCTAAGTTCATTACTAATGTGTTTCCTCTTTTTTGTGCTCTGTAACCAACACCATTGATTTCTAGCTCTCTTTTAAATTCATGAACAACTCCCTCAATCATATTGTTAATTAAAGTTCTTGTTAATCCATGTAAACTTCTATTTGATGGTTCATCATCTGGTCTTGTAACAGTAATTGTATTTTCATTTATATCTACTTTCATATTTTTATGAATTTCTCTTGACATTGTTCCTTTTGGACCTTTTACAGTAATCACATTTTCGTTCATTGAAACTTCAACGCCTTCTGGTACTGTAATATGTTTATTGCCTATTCTTGACATTTTTTATTTTCCTCCTTTCTACCAAACATAAGCTAGAACTTCTCCTCCTAGTCCTTCTGCTCTTGCTTCTTTATCAGTTTTAATTCCTTTTGAGGTAGAAATTAAAGCAATTCCTAAACCATTTAATACTTGTGGTAATTCATCCTTAGATGCATATACTCTTAGGCCTGGTTTACTAATTCTTCTTAAACCTTCAATTACTCTACTACCTCTTTCATTATATTTTAAAGTAATGCGAATAACACCTTGGCTATTGTCATTTATCTCTTCATATGAAGCAATATAACCTTCTTTGAATAAAATATCTGCAATTGCCTTTTTTACATTTGAACTAGGTACATCTACTGTTTTATGTTTTTGACTATTCGCATTTCTAATTCTTGTTAACATATCTGCAATTGGGTCTGTTGTATTCATTTATTTTTTCCCTCCTTTTTTTTATTTTATTTCGAATTTAAATTAGTATATTGCAAGGAAAGCAAGTGAAAAATTTTGAAATGTACTTTTGTACTTTGATAAATTTTTACACGTAGCTTGACGCAGCAAGATGCTGATTTAAATTTGAAAGAATTACCAGCTTGCCTTCTTAACTCCCGGAATTTCTCCCTTATGAGCTAATTCTCTAAAGCAAACACGGCAGATTCCATATTTTCTAATATAAGCATGTGGTCTTCCACATATTTTACAACGATTATATTCTCTTGTTTTATATTTTTGTGGTTTTTGTTGTTTTACTTTTAAAGATGTTTTAGCCATGAATTTCTCCTTTCTTAACTCACTACTAATTAATTATTTTGGAATGGCATTCCTAATAATGAAAGCAATTCTTTTGCTTCTTCGTCTGTATTAGCAGTAGTAACAAATATAATATCCATACCTCTAATTTTATCAATTTTATCATATTCGATTTCAGGGAAAATTAATTGTTCCTTAACACCCATTGAATAGTTTCCTCTACCATCAAATGAATTATTTGAAACTCCTCTAAAATCTCTAACTCTTGGTAAAGCTACATTGAATAGTTTGTATGCAAAATCATACATTTTTCCACTTCTTAAAGTAACTTTACATCCAATATTAACACCTTCTCTGATTTTGAAAGCAGCTATAGCCTTCTTAGCTTTTGTTACTATTGGTTTTTGACCTGTAATAATGCTTAGGTCATTTATTGTATTATCTAATGCTTTTGGATTATCTTTCATATCTCCTAAACCAACATTGATAACTATTTTCTCTAATTTTGGAACTTCCATAATTGATTTATAGTTAAATTTTTTCATTAATGCTGGTACTACTTCTTTTTCATATTGTTCTCTTAATATTTCCATAAGTCCTTACATAGACCTCCTTTCTTATTTTAATTTATTTCCACATCTCTTGCAAACACGTACTTTTTTGTCTCCCTCTACTACATATCCAACTCTTGTTGGTTTGTTACATTTTGGGCAAACTACATTTACTTTGCTACTATGTATGCTACATTCTACTGGAATTATTCCGCCTTCTTCTCCTTGTTTTCTTGGTTTAACATGTTTCTTACGAACATTAACACCTTTTACGATTACTTTTTCTGTTTTTGGAATTATTTCTAAAACTTCTCCTGTTTTTCCTTTATCATTTCCTGATAAAACTTGAACAGTATCACCTTTTTTAATTTTCATTACTTGTTTTCACCTCTTTTTTACTAGTTTATCGGTTTTTTATAAAACTTCTGGAGCTAATGATAATATTTTCATATAATCTCCGTCTCTTAATTCTCTAGCTACTGGCCCAAAAATACGAGTTCCTCTTGGTGTTTTATCATCTTTTATAAGAACTGCTGCATTTTCGTCAAATCTTACATATGAACCATCTGCTCTTCTAACTGGCTTTTTAGTTCTAACTACAACTGCTTTTACTACATCACCTTTTTTAACAACGCCACCTGGTATTGCTGTTTTAACAGAAGCAACAATAATGTCACCGATTCCAGCATATCTTCTATATGAGCCACCTAAACATCTGATACACATAATTTCTCTTGCACCAGTATTGTCAGCAACTTTTAAAATACTTTGTTGTTGTACCATTTAAGGTTACCTCCTTCTTTACTATTTTAAAGCTTTTATCTCTTTATTCTTTTCAAAGATTTGTTTGACTTATTTAATTATTTAATAACGGCTTTTTCTACTATTTCTACCACTCTAAATCTTTTGTCTTTAGAAAGTGGTCTTGTTTCCATTACTTTTACTTTATCGCCTTCTTGGCACTCATTTTTTTCGTCATGAGCTTTTAATTTGTATGTTCTTTTTTGGATTTTTCCATACATTTTGTTCATAACATTAGTTTCAACAGCTACTACAACTGTTTTATCCATTTTGTTAGAAACAACTGTGCCAACCATTACTTTACGAAGATTTCTTTCTTCCATTTGGTTAATCCCCTTTCTTCTCAACTAGTTCTCTTTCTCTTAGAACTGTTTTAATTCTTGCTATGTCTTTCTTCACATCTTTTATTTTCATAGGATTGTCTAATCCGTTTGTTGCTAAACTAAATCTTAATTTGAATAGTTCATTTTTTAGTTCAACTAATTCCTTTTCTAGATCTGGTGAAGACATTTCTTTAATTTTATTTATCTTCATCGCTATCACCTACACTTTCGGTTTCTCTTTTAACAAACTTTGTTGTTATAGATAGCTTGTTACCTGCTAAACGAAGTGCTTCTTTTGCTGCATCTTCTGGAACACCAGCAATTTCAAACATTACTCTTCCTGGTTTTACAGGTGCTACCCAAAATTCAACTGCTCCTTTACCTTTACCCATACGAGTACCAATAGGTTTTGCAGTCATTGGTTTATCTGGGAAAATTTTGATCCAAACTTTTCCTCCTCTTTTAATGTAACGAGTCATAGCAACACGGGCTGCTTCTATTTGATTAGAAGTAATTAAACCGATTTCTTGTGCTTGAAGTCCATATTCTCCATCTGTTACTTTATTTCCTCTTGTTGCTTTTCCTCTAACTCTACCTTTTTGTTGTTTTCTATATTTTGTTCTTTTTGGTAATAATGGCATTATTTGTCTCCTCCTTCCATTTGCTTCTTTTTCGCTGGAAGTATTTCTCCTTTATAAATCCAAACTTTTACACCGATTTTTCCGTATGTTGTATCTGCTTCTGCAAATCCATAGTCAATATCAGCTCTTAAAGTTTGAAGTGGAATTGTTCCTTCTTTATAGAATTCTGTTCTTGCCATGTCTGCACCACCAAGTCTTCCAGATACAGCAGTTTTAATACCTAATGCACCTGCTTTTAAGGTTTTTTGCATACATTGTTTCATAGCCCTTCTAAAAGAAACCCTCTTTTCCAATTGACTAGCAATGTTTTCAGCTACTAATTGAGCATCAACATCAATATTATTTACTTCAACAATATTTAAGTTTACTGTTTTTCCTATCATTTTTTCTAATTCAGCTTTTAATACTTCAGCTAAGTTTCCACCTTTTCCAATTACTAATCCTGGTTTTGCGGTGTAAACATTTACTCTTACAAATTTTGCAGTTCTTTCGATTTCAATTTTTGAAATACCTGCAACATATAATTTTTTCTTAACATATTCACGGATTTTGTGGTCTTCTACTAAATAATCACTAAAATTCTTTTTGTCTGCATACCATTTTGAATTCCATTCTCTAATAACACCTACTCTTAATCCGTTAGGATTCATTTTTTGTCCCATTTTGTTAAGTCCTCCTTTCTTACTTTTCTATTAATCTCTTTCTTTTAACACGATTGTAATATGGCTTGTTCTTTTTCTAATTCTTACTGCACTACCTTTTGCAGCTGGTCTAATTCTTTTTAGAGTTGGACCTTGATTTGCATAAATTTCAGCAACATATAATTTTTCGTGTGACATATGATGATTGTTTTCAGCGTTTGCGATTGCTGATTTTAATAATTTTTCTATAATAACGCTTGATGCTTTTGGTGCATATTTTACGATAGCTAATGCTTCATCAATATTTTTTCCTCTAATTAAATCTGCTACAATTTTAACTTTTCTACTTGAAATTCTAGCATATTTTAATGAAGCTTGTGCTGTTTGAACTAAAGTTTCTTGCTTCTCTTCCACTTTCTTTTCCTCCTATCTACATTATTTTGAGTTTTTTATATTAGGACATAATTTTTATAATTTTCTAATATTATAACTTCGTATTTTTTTATTTAATACTATTACTTATAAAATTACTTGTATTTATAAAATTATTTGCTTTCAGTAGTTGTTGCTTTGTCTCCTGAATGTCCTTTAAATGTTCTTGTTGGTGCAAATTCACCTAATTTATGTCCAATCATTTCTTCTGTAATGTATACAGGTACATGTTTTCTACCATCATGAACAGCTATTGTGTGTCCAACCATTTGTGGGTAAATAGTAGAAGCTCTAGACCATGTTTTAATTACTTCTTTATTTCCGCTTGCATTCATTGCTTCTACTCTCTTTAATAATTCTGGTGCAATAAATGGAGCTTTTTTACTTGATCTTGACATTTGGTTTCCTCCTTTTCTTTTAAGGTATTGTATTTTATCATTTCAAGAACATAATTTGTTCTTATTTTAATTCTTGTTCTTTCTTACCATTTTAGGATTTTATCTATTATGCTTATTTTAAGCCTTAGCTTTATTTTATGCTTATTTGTTTTTAAGCCTTAGCTCTCTTTGTTATAAATTTGTTTGTTGCTTTGTTTTTCTTTCTTGTCTTATATCCTAATGCTGGTTTGCCCCAAGGTGTCATTGGTCCTGCGTGTCCTACTGGTGCTCTACCTTCACCACCACCATGAGGGTGATCTACTGGGTTCATTACAGAACCTCTAACTGTTGGTCTTATACCCATATGTCTTGTTCTTCCTGCTTTACCTAATTTAACATTTTCATGGTCAGTATTTCCTACTGTTCCTATAGTAGCTTTACATACAGCCATTACTAATCTCATTTCTCCAGATGGAAGTCTTACATGTGCAAATTTTCCTTCTTTTGCCATTAATTGTGCTTCTTGACCTGCAGCTCTAACTGCTTTTCCACCTTGACCTGGATTTAATTCAATATTATGAATCATTGTACCTACTGGAATATTTTCAATTTTCATGCAGTTACCTGGTTTGATATCTGCTTTATCTCCAGAGATTACCTTATCTCCATTTTTTAAACCAACTGGTGCTAAGATATATGCTTTTTCTCCATCTTCATATTCGATTAAAGCAATATTTGCACTTCTGTTTGGATCATATTCAATTCCAAGTACAGTAGCTGGCATATTTTCTTTATTTCTTTTAAAATCAATTATTCTATATTTTTGTCTATTTCCGCCACCTTGATGTCTTACAGTAATTCTTCCGTAAGAGTTTCTACCTGCATTTTTCTTCTTTGTTGCAAGTAAAGATTTTTCTGGCTCTTTTTTTGTTACTTCATCAAATGTAGAAACTGTCATGTTTCTTCTTGATGGTGTATATGGTTTAAATCTTTTTGTTCCCATTTTTCTTCTCTCTTTCTTATTTTATTTACGGATTTTTTCCTGCTCCGTATGCAGATATTCTTTATTATCCGAGTTATTTCTCGATATGCTTATAATTTCTAAGCCCCCATAAAGTGTTCTATAGAATCTTTATATTTTTTAGATACTTTAGTTTCTTTTCCACCTTTTGCTAGGTAACTTAATTCTTGTGGGTTAGTTTCAATTGTAACAATTGCTTTTTTCCAATCAGAAGTTTTTCCTGATGTTTTACCCATTCTCTTTTCTTTTCCTTTTACTGATATTGTATTAACATTTAAAACTTTAACTTCAAAAAGTTTTTCAACTGCATTACGAATATCTACTTTAGTAGCTTTTTTATTAACTCTAAAGGTATACTTTCCAGCTTGTAATCCATCATTACTTTTTTCAGTAACTACTGGAGCTAAAATAACATCTTCTGCTTTCATTTAAGCGTACACCTCCTCTAATTTTTTAACAGTATCAACTGTAACTACAAGATTTTTATGTTTTAATAGGTCATATACATTTATAGTACCTACTTGAAGTGCTTTAACACCTTCTATATTTCTTGCTGATTTTTGAACAACTTCATCTTTTTCTGGTAAAAGAATTACTGCTTTACCTTCAACTTTTAAGTTGTTTAAAATTCTAGCCATTTCCTTTGTTTTGATTTCTTTTAAATTTAAACTGTCAACTACTACTAATTCGTTTTCTAATACTTTTGAGCTAAGCATTGATTTGATTGCTAGTCTCTTTTCTTTTTTGTTTACAGTATAATTGTAAGAACGTGGTTTTGGTCCTAATGCTACACCTCCACCAACCCAATGTGGTGCACGAATGCTACCTTGTCTTGCTCTACCTGTACCTTTTTGTTTCCATGGTTTTCTACCACCACCAGATACTTCGCTTCTAGTTTTTGTACTTTGTGTACCTTGTCTTTGATTAGCTAGGTAATTTACTAAAACACTATGTACAATTGCTTCATTTGGTTTTATACCGAAAACTTCTTCTTTAAGGTCCATAGTTTTTACTTTTTTACCTTCTATATCATATACGTCTACCTTAGGCATCTTAATTTCCCTCCTTATTATTTACTTTTCACACTTGATTTTAGTTTTAATATTGTACCTTTAGCTCCTGGTACACTACCTTTTACTAAAATAGCATTTTTATCTAAATCTACTTTTACTACTTCTAAGTTTTGAATTGTAACTGTTACTCTTCCCATATGTCCTGGTAGTTTTTTACCTTTAAATACTCTACCTGGTGTAGAAGTTGGTCCCATTGAACCTGGTCTTCTATGATACATAGAACCATGTCCCATTGGTCCTCTTGATTGTCCATGACGTTTAATAACACCTTGGAAACC
>CANRNR010000036.1 GCA_947632035.1 uncultured Clostridia bacterium
AAACTATTTTATCATACTTTGGTATTTCCTATTTTTATTTTTTATATTACTGTGACATATCTATTGTAAACCTATACAAGATATTTTTTATATAAAATAATATTTAATAAAATACCATTTTTTTATAATCAATGATAGTGTTTGAAGCCTTTTTGCAAATATTCTAAAACATTACAAAAAAGTTGTACTATTTTTGTAGCACAACTTTTTTATTTAATATTTATAAGTTTTTATTAAATTCAATATAAAAATTTATTTGTAAAAATCTCTTATAATTATGCTCTTGGATGAGCTTTTTGATATACATCTTTTAATCCTGGGTCTTGGAATTGCATATATACTTGTGTTGATGAAATGTCTGAATGTCCAAGCATTGTTTGTATTGCTTTTAGATCTGCTCCATTTTGTAATAAATGTGTTGCAAATGAATGTCTTAATACATGTGGTGTAATATCTTTTGTTATATGAGCTTGTTCTTTATAATATTTTACTATTTTCCAGAAACCTTGTCTTGTTAATCTTCTTCCATTTACATTTACAAATAAAGCTTTTTCTTTATCATTTTTTATTAAAACTTTTCTAGCATCATTCATGTATTCTTTTAAAGCTTTTAAAGATAATGAACCTAATGGAATATTTCTTTGTTTTGCTCCTTGTTTACAAGTAACGTATCCTTCTTCTACATTTACATCTTCTACATTTAAAGAGATAATTTCAGTTACTCTCATTCCTGTAGCATAAGCAAATTCCAACATTGCTTTATCTCTAGCACCTTTTAAGTCAACATTTTTTGGTTGCTCTAGTAATAGTTCTACTTCTTGTGAAGTAAGAACGCTTGGAACTCTTTTCTCTACTTTTGGAGATTGTATATCTTCTGTTGGATCATGTTTAACTTTTTTAATACGAATTAAATATTGATAAAATGATCTTAAAGAAGCCAAATTTCTAGAAATTGTTGAAGCTTTTTTACCTATTTCTTGTAAATGATTTAAATAAGCTTTCATTTCTTCTTGAGTTATTTTGGCATAGTTTATTCTATTTTCTTCTACATATTCTTCAAATTGTAATATATCTCTTTGGTATGATTGTAAAGTATTGTCTGATAATTTTTTTTCGTTTTGAATAAAGTCTAAAAAAGATTTAATTTGTTTTTCCATATAAGTTCCCCATCCTTATTATATATTTTAATGCTTAAAAGCATAAATTGAAATCGCATTTAAATCAATTTACATAAGTTATATCAAAATAATTTTAAATTGTAAATAGATTTTTGAAATTTTAAAAAAAATATTTTCTATTCTTTTATTTTTTATTGATATTTATAGTACTTTGTACATTATACTTTTTGCTATTTTAGCTAAAAAATAATGCTTTGTTTAGATTTACATGATATTTATAAATATGGCATATACATTTTAAATAAAATTGGTGATATGTATGCTTCAACAAAAGATGATAAAATTAATACTGCAAGCATTATAAGGGAAAATATAGTATGCCTTAATATTTCAAGCTTTATATTTTCTCTATGTTTATCTTTCATAATTGATTTATACATTTTTATTCCACTAACTGCTAAAGCAATTATTGCTGGGATAAAAAGTATGTTTTGCAATAATACACTTGTAATAAAAAACAATGTTCCTTTGTAAACTCCCCATATGGCAATGCTTGATGAAATAGTATATCCTAAGCAGAAGCCTCTAAATGCTAGCATTCCAATAACTAATGGAAACCCTATTACAGTAGAACCTATTAACCACATGAGAATTGAAAGCACTAAATTATTCCATATTGATTTTTGAAGAAGTTTTCCTTGATTTATGCTTGCTCCATCTTTTAAAGAATTGGTAAAGCTTGTTAAATAAGTTTCAACTTCTTGGGCTTGTGATTCATTCATATTATTTACGAAGAATACTCCAACAACTATGCCTATTAGTAAAATTAGTGAAACTATAATGTATTCTTTTAAGTTGTCTTTAATATGGTTTATAATGATAGTAGTAAATTTTGATGTTTTCTTAGGTGTTTTTCCCATTTCAAATCTCATCCTTTTCGCTTTTTTATGTTCCAAGCTACCACATTAAAATAATTTAATAAATCTTCGTTTTTTAAACAATTTCTTAATGTATAATATAAAGTTATGAATTGTAATAAAACTTGTTATGCCTAATTTTAGTAGCTTCTACATAATATCTATGCAATAAGATGAGATTTAGAACTTTTAATCTACTGATAATTTTCCATAAACACCGCCACCACCAGACTGAATTGTTACATTGCCATTTCTTGCAGAAATAATGGTTTTTGCAACCTTTTCACCTACTACTGCTTCTATGTCATCTTCTGATAATTTGTGTAAAATTGTCATTTCAGTTTCAAAAGTGTTTAGTAATTTATCAATAGTTTTTGACCCAAGCCCTGGAATAAATGTAAGTGGTACTTGATAAACATATGGTGGTCTATTCTTAGGGCTTTTACTTTCCTTCTTATCACGAATTTCAACTATTCTATCATAAACACCCATTGTAATATTGTCTCCATGGCAGTATGGGCATTCTTTAATAGGTGGCTCTCCTTCAATCGGTCTATCACATTTTTCACAATAAGTTCTATGATATTTTCCAAGTTTAGGATCTAGTCCATAGTTTGTTACTATTTTCCTTCCATCTTCATTTTTTAAAGCCTTTACAAGTTCTTTAAATGAGATATCTTCTAATAATACTTTATTATATTCTCTTGCTATTTTAGGCAAAGAATGTGCATCTGAGTTAGTAACAAAAGTTCTTGTCTCAAGCTCAGATATTTGATCTGCTAAATATGTATCTGAACTTAAACCTAATTCGATAGCAAATATCTTATTAAATTTTTCTTTAAAAATTCTTTCTAATCTACTTGTACAATTTCCATAAAAGCTTTTATGTGGTGTAAATGCATGGGCAGGAATTAAAATTCCGTTAAATTTTTCTACAATATCTACCAATTCATAAGCTGAAATTGATGCTCTTTGTGAGCTTAATGTGATATTATGAATATATTTTGTCATTTCCTTTGAAAAAGCTTTTATATCTGCTAAACTAGGAAAATAGCACAAATTATGGGCACTTCCTGTTTTTCCATTATCATTTATCTCAGAAGTTTCAATTTCACTTCCTAAAATTATACAAACTTTTTCTTTATAAATTATTCCACCATCTTTAATTTCGTAAGCTTCACCCGTTTTTAAGAAATTTTCAATATCTTCTATTACATATGGTGATGCACAATCTATAATCCCTACTATTTGTATTCCTTTTCTATCACTACATTCTTTTGCAATATTGGCAAAATTTAAGCTTCTTGCTGCTGTTATTTTTATCGGTTTACCATTTTCAGACCTTCCAATATGCACATGTAAATCTGCAAACATTTCCTTCATTGTTATATTTTGTATTAGATTTTAGCTAATACTACTCCTTTCTTTGCATAATATTTTAAGTCTCTCTTTAATAACTTATTATTGTAAAACTCTAATATTATATTTTAATTAGTTAATATTAAAATAATTTAGCACCGAAAAAAAGACTGGGTTTTTGAACCAATCTTTTTTATCTTTCTTCTTTTGTATCAATTACAACATATTCTAGATTATCATCATTTTTTAGATATTCACTTTTTTCATCTGCTTCTATATCTTTTGAATTATTGGTTGTATCTGTTTTAGGAGTGTCTGTTTTATTTTCTTCAATATTTGAATTTCTATCCATATCTGCTTTAAGTTGTTTAACAAGTTCTTCTGGACTTATAGAATTATCAATTTCTTCTTGATGCTCTTTTCGTTCTCTAAATTCTTTTAATGCACGTAATATGTTATAGTCTATTATTACAACTTGTTTTATATATTGTTGATCTTCATTATCTCCATTAGGAACTTTATTAATTTCATCTTTAGCATAATCTAAGATTTTCTTTAGCATAATAATGTTTCCTCCTTATCATAAAATCCATAATGTAAAGTTTTATACTAATACTTCTTGCATTTCATTTACAAAATTTTTAAATTGCTCTAAATAACGATTATCTTTGTCTTTTAAATTTCTATATTCTAGTAAAACTAAAGCATCTTCTACTTTAAATGCTATTCTTTCTGGTCTATCTAATAACATACCACCAAATTGATCTACTAATTCTAGGACATCACTTTCTTTTTCTCTTGGGGTACTTCCACTATATCTATTTACTTCTTCACATATTTTGCAAAATCTATCTGAAAAGCCTAATACTTTTAAATATTCTGCTCCCTCTTTTGCATAGGATTTTACTCTACTTAAATCTTTCGGAATATTCGTTTTTTTGCAGTTACATAATAAACAGGCTGTTAAAATAACATTTTTATCTAAATCAGTTTCTGTGTTTTCTAAAAATAACTTTGCTAAATAAGTTTTAAATATAACTGACTTATCAAAAAATATTCCTGTTTTTTTCTTCAAATAGTGCATTATTTCCATCTTTTTTATCCAGTCTGTTTCAGACAAGATATAGTCTGCAAAAGTTTCCATTTTTTTATCCCCTTTGCTTTTATACTTCTTATGTATGCTATTATATTTGATTTAATTATATGTTATTTATTGACACAATTCAACATTGTTACTAAATTGTTATGCAAATGTAACAAAATTGTAATAATTGGTTATGTTATAAATTTTTATCATCTCAAAAAGCAATTACTTTAATAGTATAAAGTAATTGCTTTTTTTATTTTAAATAATAAACAACTTCTTAATTTTTTATATCCTAAATAACCTTTTTACTTTACGAAGCTTAATTATATTTTCTTTCTCATTTTAAAATTTCACTTATTTGTTTTTCTAAGTCAACTATATCTCCATCATTTACAATTTCATAATCACAATTTTCAACATAGAATTCATTTTCTTTTTGTGCGTTAATCCTAGCAATAGCTACATCCTTGTCTATATTATCACGTTGTAGTATTCTTTCAATTTGAGCCTTTCTATTTTTTGATATAACAGCAATTGTGGTGTCACAAATATTATCTAATTTTGCTTCTATCAATAATGGAGCATCTATTATGATTAATTTTTGATTATCCGCTTCTTTATTATGATTCTCACTTGGCTTTAAATTTTCTTCCGTTTGCTTCTTTATATTTTTATCTTGCTCTAATTTTATTTCTTTTTTAATTTCATCACAAACATATTTAAAAGTAAGTTTATTTAAAATTTCTCTTTTATTATCATCATTATATATAATATCTGCTAATTTCTTTCTATCAATTTCTCCAGTTTCAAGTAAAATTTCTTTTCCAAACTCTTGAACAATATCTTTATAATATTGAGTTCCGCTTCTTGATAAATCTTTTGCTATTTCATCTGCATTTATTATCTTAGCATTCCACTTACTTTCTAATATTTTACAAATGGTACTCTTTCCACTTCCAGAGCTACCAGTAATTCCTATTATCATATATTTACCACCCTAATACTAATCTCTTGTAATATGCTCTGCTCTTTCTTTAATTATATATTATTTCAAGTCATTTGGTGTAACAATTTTGTTTGTATAATCTAAGTTTGCCCAAGAGTCTTTTTCATATCCTAAAGTATATACATTTGTAGCATAAATATCTGTAAGTAGCATTTCTTTCAAAACTTTAGATTTAGAAGTCTCAATAAATTTC
Organism: uncultured Clostridia bacterium; assembly: GCA_947632035.1. Lineage (GTDB taxonomy): Bacteria > Bacillota > Clostridia > TANB77 > CAG-508 > CAG-273. The sequence goes on from CANRNR010000036.1 coordinate 5,681, forward strand.
TTAACAGAAGTAACCACATTTAATTTAGGATTTGCTTTTGAAATTTCAGAAATTAGTTTTTTACCTTTATCACTATATCCTAAAACTCTAACATAAGGTGTAGTTTTTTTAGAATCTTCCATCATTTTCTTAGTAATTCCTAATAAAGCATAAACTAATATTCTTTGTATTCTAGTTTGTGTATATCTTTTTGATTTTATGATATTTACTAAGTCAATAATATTATTACATGAATTTGCAGCATTTTTAATTGCATTTTCTAATCCCTCTGATACATCTGGAAGGTTTCTTATTTCATCTATTGTCATTTTTCTTAAAATATAAAGGATTTCATCTTGGAATTTTGATAAATCTATTACATAATGGCCTTTTTTTAATTCTCTTCCTAATAATACATAAGAAGAATTTGGCATTACTTTTCTGATATCATTAAATTGCCTATTAGATATCATTTTACGTATTGCTGTTGCACTTGCAAAGTCATCTACAATTTCTTCATCATTATATAGTACTTTTTCCCTCTTAACTCCTATTGGACTTAAGTTACTTTTCAATTTTTTCATAGCTTTTAAATATTCAATAGCTAAAATATTATTAGCACCATTTAAAACGTTTGCATATCTTTTTACATCATTTAAATATACTAATAAAGCATTTTCTCTTGCTTTTGGAAAAGATACTCCCTTACTTAATTCATGGTTTAACATAGTTACATATTCTTTAGGCTCTTCAAAAAGTACATTTGCTATATTATTTAATGTAGATAGTTCTTTTGCTTCTATTCCAAATGAAATATGTGTTACTATTCCTAAAGAATCTAGTATTTTAATAGCACCTTCTGCAAAGTTTTCTGCACTAGAAATGCTATATACTGTTGGAAGCTCTAATACTAAGTCTGCACCACATGCAATTGCCATTTTAGCTTTAGTCCATTTATCAACTATAGAAGTATTTCCCCTTTGAACAAAGTTTCCTGAAATAACACAAACTACATAATCAGCATTTGTGCTTTTTATAGATTCTGCTATATGATGAAGATGTCCATTATGAAACGGATTATATTCTGCAACAATTCCCAATACATTGCTCATTTTTTTGTACTCCTTTCACAATATTGTTTTTATATATAATACAATATTATTTTAGTAACACCTTATTGACTTGTTTTTTATTATTGATATAATATCATAAAAAGAATTATTTTACAATATGCAAAGTTTTTTACAAAAATTATACATTAAATTGTAATATATACACTAATATATTGTTTTAAATGTGTTAATTAGATTTTATATTATATGAGAAAGGATAAATTTGAAATATGGAAGAAGTCGTTATATATACTGATGGAGCTTGTAGTGGAAATCCTGGTCCTGGTGGATATGGAGCTATTCTAATGCTTGGTGAAAATAAAAAAGAAATTTCTGGTGGCATGAAAAATACTACTAATAATGTAATGGAACTTACTGCTGTAATTGAAGCTTTAAAACTTTTGAAAAGGCCTTGTAAAGTACAGTTATATAGCGATAGTGCCTATGTGGTTAATGCTTTTTTACAAAATTGGATTGCTGGATGGGTTAAAAATAATTGGAAGAATTCTAATAAAGAAGAAGTTAAAAATAAAGAACTTTGGCAAGAACTTATTTCTTTAACCAAAGTTCATGAAGTTACTTTTAACAAAGTTAAAGGACATAGTGATAACGAATATAATAATCGTTGTGACGAGCTTGCAAGAAATGCAATTAAAAATTTATCTTAACTAAAAATGAACAATATTAATTATTGGTTTTACTGTTTTCAGCTTTAGTATTTTTTGTTTTATTATTCTTAGTTTTAACTTTACTAATATTTTCTTTCACAGCTTTTGAAGTTTTATTAATACCTTTTTTAACATCATTTTTCATCTTAGTAGCCTTTTTATTTATGCCTTTTTTTACGACACTCGCTTTTTGACTAATATCTTCTTTCATTTCATTTGCTTTTACTTTTACCTCTGCTGTTTTTTCTTTTATTTTTTTACTTATCATAGTTAATTTAGGGAATGCATCTAATAATCTTCTATTTAAGAATGATTTACTTCTTAAAAATGCTATTACCTTCTCAGACATTTCTTCAGTATTATCTTTTGGATTTTCTTCATCAATTTTTTTAGATGTTAAGCGTACATTTAAAATTACTTTAAATGAAACAATGAAATCTAAAGCAAAAATAGTAGCGATTATGATTGCTATTATGTTTATTATATTTTCTGGTGTTTCTGTTAGCATTTTAAAAATATATGGATTTACAACATATATTAGAAGTAAACCTAATAAGCCAAATGGAATAATTGTTTCCAAACATATTCTTCCATTTATATTAAATTTGTTTTCTGAATAATCCCACCATCTTGCATGAAACACTTTTTCCATAATATAACTTGTTGCATACTCTAAGACTGCGCAAAGTACTATTGCAACACAAAAAAGAGCAAAAGGATAGTTTTCAAATCGTGTCAAAAATATCGTAATTAAAAGTGCCCCACATCCATAAATTGGACAATATGGTCCTATTAAAAATCCTCTATCAGCAAATTTGTGCTTTGTAATTAGCTGAAGTGTTATCTCCATAAACCACCCTATAACTGCAATTATTATAAAATATAAAAAATAGACTGGTATCGTATATTGCATTTTTAAACCCCTTAAATTTTTATTTTAAATTATTTTATAGCTAGATTATACTACTTGTATTATAAATTTCAAGTAGTTTTATTGTCATAATTTGTTTTCAATCATATTCCATGTATTCTTATTCTGGTATCATAGCTTCTAATTCTCTTATCTTATCTCTTATTTCTGCCGCTTTCTCAAATTCCATTTGAGTTGCATAATTCAACATTTCATCTGTTAATTTAGCTATAATTTCTTTCATATCAGCGTTTTTATCTAAGCTATATTGTTCTTGTATTTCTTCTACAAAACTTGCTTTAATTGTATCACGAATTGCTTTTTGAATTGTTTGTGGCGTGATTCCATGTTTTTCGTTATATTCTTGTTGAATTTTTCTTCTTCTATTTGTTTCGCTTATAGCTTTTTCCATGCTTTCTGTTAATTCATCTGCATACATAATTACTTTTCCATCTGTATTTCTTGCAGCACGTCCTATTGTTTGTATTAGTGAACGTTCTGAACGTAAAAAGCCCTCCTTATCAGCATCTAATATAGCTACCAAAGAAACTTCTGGAATATCTAAACCTTCTCTTAATAAGTTGATACCTACTAAAACATCAAATTCTCCTAAACGCAAATCACGTATAATTTCCATTCTTTCCAATGCCTTAATATCTGAATGCATATATTTTACTTTAATATCAATTCCCGCTAAATAAGTGGTTAAATCTTCTGCCATTTTTTTAGTTAAAGTAGTTACTAAAACTCTTTCATGCTTTGCTACTCGCTCATGAATTTGCTCTATTAAATCATCTATTTGATTTGTAACAGGTTTTACTTCTATTTTAGGATCTAAAAGTCCAGTTGGACGAATAATTTGCTCTACTACATTTTCTTTTGAATGTTCTTTTTCATATTCTGCAGGTGTTGCACTTACAAAAATACATTGATTTATTCTCTCTTCAAATTCATTAAATTTAAGAGGTCTATTGTCAAATGCTGATGGCAAGCGGAAACCATATTTTACTAATGATTCTTTTCTTGCTCTATCGCCATTATACATTGCTCTTACTTGAGGAATAGTTGCATGAGATTCATCTATTAATAGTAAAAAGTCTTTTGGAAAATAATCAAATAAAGTATATGGACTACTTCCTGGCTCTCTCCCACTTATATGTCTCGAATAGTTCTCGATTCCTTGACAAAAGCCGGTTTCTCTCATCATTTCTATATCAAAGTTTGTTCTTTCTTCAATTCGTTGTGCTTCAATTAATTTATTGTTTTCTTTAAAATACTTAATTCTATCTTCTAATTCTTCTTGAATTGTTATAATTGCTCTTTCCATTTTATCGTGTGTTGTAGCATAGTGTGAGTTTGGGAATATCATTACATGCTGTCTAATTCCAGTAACTTTTCCAGTCAAAGGATTTATTTCAGAAAGTTTTTCCACTTCATCTCCCCAGAATTCTACTCGTATTGCAGTTTCACTTTCATCAGATGGATAGATTTCTACAATATCGCCTTTTGCTCTAAAAGTACCTCTTTTAAATTCAAGCTCACTTCTTGTATATTGCATATTTACTAATTTCTTTAGCATATTATTTCTTTGAATTGTCATGCCTGGTCTTAATGAAACAGCCATATTTTCATAGTCAATTGGGTCACCTAAACCATAAATGCAAGATACTGATGCTACAATAATAACATCTCTTGTTTCAAAAAGACTAGCTGTTGCAGAGTGACGAAGCTTGTCTATTTCATCATTAATAGAAGCATCTTTTTCTATGTATGTGTCTGATTGTGGTATGTATGCTTCTGGTTGATAATAGTCGTAATATGATACAAAGTATTCCACATTATTCTTTGGGAAGAACTCTTTGAACTCACTATATAATTGTCCTGCTAGTGTCTTATTATGTGCTAAAACAAGTGTTGGTTTTTGTACTTTTTGAATAATATTTGCCATAGTAAATGTTTTTCCGTGAGCCTGTAACTCCTAGAAGTGTCTGGA
>CANRNR010000037.1 GCA_947632035.1 uncultured Clostridia bacterium
TTTAAAGTAATTTATATATAGGCATTTTTTGTTGTTTTTTATTATTGCATTTAATATGTTTTTAATTGTCTTGTTGTGCTAATTTTTAATTATCTTATTGGCATAAGTTTTTAGTCATCATGCATTTCTGTCTTATCATGTTCACAATATTCGTGAGGAGTAGTTTTTCCGTGTTTACATGGGATAATTGTTCCTCCCTCATTAACTCTTCCGTCACCTCCACAATTCCAACATCCAACTTCAACAAGTTCATGAGGAGGTACATCTCTATAACCTGATTTGTAACCACAGTTATTGCATCTAAATCCTTCACCAGATACTCCTGTACTTATACATCGCCACGTTTCTCTGTATCCCTGTCCACCACATTGAGAACAAGTTTCCGATACACCAGTTGCACCATGTCCTTGTGAACAATATCCTTTTCCTGTACCATGACAGTTAGGACATTCATCTCCATAAGGATCACCAGTTGCATCATTGCATTGCTTTCCAGTACCTGGGCAATACGTTCTTTCTGATTTTGCTCCATCTTTGCTTCCACTTAAGTTTCCTGGATCTGTTGCTACTACTTGATAATAATAATATGTGTATTGCTCTAATCCATTGACTGTTAATACTACTTCTTCTCCTTCTTTAGCTTCTTTTGTAGTAGATATTATATTTAATTCTGTTGATGATTTTCCTGCTTTTAATACATATACAAGCTTATCACCATCAGCATCTGTTGCTCTTGCTGTTACTGTTATTGAATTAGTTGTTTTACTTGTTAATGATACACTTTGTACTACTGGTGCTACATTCTTATTTTCTACTGTTACACCTACTGTGTATTCTATTGTACTTCCATCAAAGTTCGTTACTAAAACTCTTATGCCTGTTAAACCTGCTGTAACACCTCTTACAACTCCAGTTGTTGCAGTTTCTCCATTAGCAGTTACTGATGCAATTCCATCACTTTGACTTGTATATGTAATGCTCTTTGCTGTTCCTGTATATGTTACATTTATGTTTGCTGTATCTCCTACATACATTACAATGTTTTGTGGACTTACATTTAAGTTTCCTACTCTATCCTCAAGACCACTTACTGTTACTTGAGTTGGAGCTTGTACCACATTTCCTACCGCATCTCTTACATATACATACCATGTTCCATTTGATTTTTTGCCTTCTAATTGTTTTGTATAACTATTACTTCCTGTTATATCAGTCCATTCATAGGTTCCATTTGTTTTTGTAATACTTATTGCTTGTACTCCGCTTCCAACATCACTTATTCCTGTTACTGTAATTGTTCCTGTGTTTCCTATAGCCGTACTTCCTACTGCACTACCTATAGTTGGTGGAGTTTTATCAATATTAGTAATTGTTGTGCTTGCTGAATTTCCATAATTGTTATTTCCATCAGTTAATCTTGCATGTACTGAGCAATTATTTTCTACTATAAATGGTCCATTATATGTGTACCATTTACTTGCATCTGTACTATATTCAAGAATATAGTCTCTTTCAGTTGTAGTTATACCTACTGTTACATTATCTTTTGTCCAGCTTACTGGATTTTGAGTAAATTTAACATTTCCATCTTTTACTAGTGCTGTTACACTTTTTGTTACTATATTTTTTTGTGCTACATCTGTTTTATTTCCTGCTACGTCATAAACAGATGCTTTAACATTGTATGTTCCACTACTTAAACCTTCAATTTTTAGCTTACTTACTTTTTGTACATTAATTCCTTTTTTGCTTCCATTCATTATTTCATATTGGTCTACTTGTGTGTGGTATTCACTTTCTGAATCTTTTTTGTATTGCCATTCTACTTTTGAAATACCACTTAATGTATCTTTTATAGTAATTTCTGCTGTTATGCTACTACTTGTTACATCTTTTTCTGTTATTGCACTTGCCTCTGGTAAATCTTTATCTATGTTTTCTACAGTTACACTTTGGGCTTCTCCTTGGTTTAACCCATCTGTTAGTCTTGCATGTGTAGTACCATTATTTTTAACTATTACTTTAGTACCAGGCTCCCAAGCACCTCCGTCTGTACTATGTAATACACTATATCCTGCTACTTTATTATCAATATCTACTGTTACATCATTATGTGTCCAAGTAGTAGGGCTTGCACCCATTTCAAATGCTCCTGTTCCTGATGGTATTGGTAATGTATCTACTACTGTTATATCACTACTTATTACATTACCTGCCACATCGTATACTTTTACATATATAGTATATGTTCCTGTTAATAAACTTGTTAATGATAATGTTTTTACTGATGCATTTTTATCTCCCGGTGTACTAGAACCTAAATCATGACATGGTTCTGTTTGTGTAGAATAGTTTGCATCGCCTGTATTTTTATAATACCATTCTATTTTTCCTAAACCACTTAAAGTATCTCTTACTGATACATTTGCTGTTAATGAATTACTTGTTCTATTTTGTATTTGTATTTTTTGTACTGTTGGTTTTTCGGTATCTATGTTAGTTATATCTTTGCTTGTTGCTTCTCCTGAGTTCATTCCGTCTGTTAATCTTGCGTATACTGTTTTATTTGTATTAACTTTTACGCTTGTACCTACCTGCCAGTTTGAATTATCTGTACTATATTCTATACTGTATCCATTTATTCCACTTGCTAATCCAAATGTTACAGTTACTTCTTTATTTGTCCATGTAGTTGGCTCTTGTGATATTATAATTGCTGTTTTTCCTGATGGAATTATGTCTGTTTGTAAGTTTGATACCGCACTTTCTTTTACATTTCCTGCTACATCATATACTTTTACATAGATATCATATGTTCCATTGCTTAAATTTTCAAAAGTCATTTCTTTATTGCCTGATGATGTGTCTCCTTTTGTTTTACTATGTACTGTTTCAAAGTTTTCCTCTAATTTTTTATAATTAGATGTATTATGCTCTTTATAGAACCATTCTATCTTTGCAATTCCACTTAATGGGTCATGTACTTGTACAATAGCTGTTATAGATCTTGTAGTATGATTTTTTAATGTAATTGCTCCTACTTCTGGATCTGTTTTGTCTATGTTTTCTACATCAATATATTTTGCCTCTCCATTATTTATTCCATCTGTTAGTCTTCCATATACTCTTTGGATTGAATCAATTTCTACATTTGTACCCGTTTTATATGTATTTCCATCTTTACTATATTGAGCTATATATTCTGATCTACTGTTTGTTAATGTTACTATTACATTTTCGTTTGTCCAATATCCTGGAGTTGCTATCATATTTATTGCAGTATTTCCTGATGGTAACATTTCTGTACTAGATGTTATAGTTTTTGCAGTAATTTCATTTCCTGCTACATCATATATTTTTGCGTATATTTCGTAGTTTCCAGAATTTAAATTTTTCATTTCTAATTCTTTAGTAACTGCGGTTATATCTCCTCTGTTTTTACCATTTAAATCTTGATATTGTTGAGTTACTTGTTCATAACCTTCTTGACCTTGTTTTTTATAGAACCATTCTATTTTTCCAAGTCCACTATCTACATCTTGTACATTTATTTGTGCTGTCATTGATTTTGTTGTTACATCTTTTGTAGTAATTTCTCCTATAGATGCAGGTGTATGGTCTATATTAGATATTGTTATGCTTTGACTTTCTCCTTTATTTAGACCATCTGTTAAACGTGCAAATACTGTTTTGTTTGTATCTACTGATAATTGCTCTCCTGGAGTCCATGAAGCTCCATCTGTACTATATTCCACATCATATCCTATTCCCTTGCTTTGTATGCTTATTGTTACAGTTACACTTCCTTTTGTCCATACTGTAGGATCTTGTGAAATTGTAAATGCTTCTATTCCTTCTGGTATTTTTGTTGTTTCTACTTGTACGTCTTTACTTTCTGTTACATTTCCTGCCACGTCATATACTTTCGCATATATATAGTATGTTCCTGATAACATATCTGTTAATTGTAATGTTTTTGTAGTTGCACTTGTGATTCCAGCATTTTCTCCGTTTAAATCCTGACATGGTTCTTCAAATTTTCTATAATTTTCATCTTCAGAATTTTTATAGTACCACTCTATTTTTCCAAGTCCACTTAAGGTATCTTGTACTCTTACTTCTGCTGTAATTGTTCTACTTGTAACATTAGTAATATTTATATTTTGTACTGTTGGATTTTGAGTATCTATATTATCAACTTGTGTATATGTTGATTCTCCTTTATTTATTCCATCTGATAATCTTGCATATACTGTTTTATTTTCATCTACTTGAGTACTTGTTCCTAACTTCCAGTTTATATTGTCTGTGCTGTATTCTATATCATATCCTATAACGCCCTCTACTAATCCAAATGTTACTGTTACTTCTTCATTTGTCCAATGTGTTGGATTTTTAGATATTGTTATTGAATCTTTTCCTGCTGGCATAGGCATAGTAGCTAATGTTACTGTAGTACTTTGTTTTACATTTCCTGCTACATCATATACTTTTACAAAAATATCATAATTTCCGGCACTTAATTTTTCCATTACAAGTTCTTTAGTTACTTGTTCTGTTTCACCACTATCTTTTCCATTTAATTTTTTATAAGTTTGCTCTATTTTTATATAGTTTGTTTGACCTTGTTTTCTATAATACCATTCTATTATTCCTAGTCCGCTTAAAGTATCTTGTACTGTTACCTGTGCTGTTATTGTTTTAGTTGTATTTGATTTTAATGTAATTTCTCTAACTGTTGGTTCTACCTTGTCTATGTTGCCTACATATATTTGTTTTGCCTCTCCATAATTTACTCCATCTGTTAATCTTCCATATACATTTTTATTTTCGTCAATTTCTATACTTGTTCCATTTTTATATGAAGTTCCATCTGTACTAACTTGAACAGTATATCCTGGTACACTATTGCTTAAGTTAACTATTACGTCTTCATTGGTCCATGTATCTGGATTTACAATCATTGTTAATGCTTCATTTCCTGATGGAATTTGTGTTGTAGCTTGCATTACTTTTTCTGCTGTTATTACATTTCCTGCTACATCATATATTTTGGCATATATTTCATAATTTCCGCCTTTTATTTTTTCTATTATTAATTTTTTAGTTTCTTTTTCTAGTGATCCTTGATTTTTTTCATTTAAAGTTTGATAAACTTGGTCTACTTGAGTATATCCTTTATCATCATTATGTTTATAGAACCATTCTATTTTTCCTAGTCCACTTTCTAGGTCTTGTACATTTATTTGCGCTGTCATTGAATTTGTTGTTACATCAATAACTTCAATTCTTTCTATTGTAGCTTGAGTATTATCAATATTAGTTATAGTTAGGCTCTGGCTTTCTCCTACGTTTACTCCATCTGTTAATCTTGCATGTACTGTTTTGTTTTCATCTACTGTTACTTCATTTCCTTCTGTCCATTTCTTTCCATCTGTACTGTATTCTATTGTGTAACCTTTTCCTTTTTCTTCTAACTGCATTGTTACTGTTACTTCACCATTTGTCCATGTTGTTGGAGCTTGTGACATCGTAAACGCTTCGTCGCCTGTTGGTATTGCTAAAGTTGTTGCCATTATTTCTTTAGCCCTAAACATATTTCCTGCTACATCATATACTTCTGCGTATATATTATATATACCTGCTTTTTTCTCTGTTAAGTCTAATTCTCCTGTTATTTGATCTAAGCTTCCTCTTACGTTTCCTTTTAGATTTGTATATATTTTCTCTTCTTTCTGGTAGTTCTTATCATCTATATGTTTGTAATACCAAACTATCTTTCCTAATCCACTTAAGGTATCTCTCATATTGATAGTTGTTTTTATTCTTTTACTTGTTACTTCTGCTATTTGTATTCCTTCTACTTCTGGTAAATCTTTATCTATGTTTGTTATCTCTTTACTCGTTTCTTTTCCTACGTTCACCCCATCTGTTAGTCTTGCATATACTTTTCCGTTTTTGCTTACTTCTACTCCTATATCTGCAATGTAGCTTTCATATTTTTTTCCGTCTAAACTATACTCTATGCTGTAGCCTCCATCTTCTAAGTCTACATCTGTTTCTATTGTTACTTTTACATCTTCATTTGTCCATGTTTCTGGATGTACTGTTATTGTTGTGTTTTCCTCATTTAATTCTTGTACTGGTATTAATGTTACTTCTTTTTCTTCTGTTTCTACTTTGTTTCCAGACACATCAAATATTTGAGCATATATTTCATATGTTCCTGTTCTTAATCCTTTATATAGTTTTTGTCTTGTTACTTCTGTTTCTCCTGCTGCTAGACCTTCTTGTACTGTTAATGTCTCTTTTTCTTCACTATATTGTGTTTCTCCTTGTTTTCTTATATACCATGTTATATTTGATATACCACTTAAGTTATCTGTTAAATGTATTTCTTCTATAAATCCATCACTATTTATTCTTGGTACTTGATAATCTACTACTACTGGATTTACTTTATCTATGTTTGTTATTTTTATACTTGTTGGTACACCTACATTTCTTCCGTCTGTTAATCTTGCTAATACTGTTGTATTTTCTTCTATTATTATTCTTTCTCCACTATTTGTGCTTCTCTTCCAGTTCTCTCCATCTATTGAATATTCTACATAATATACTGTTTCTTTATATGTTATTGTTACTGTTACATTTCCATTTGTCCATTCTTCTCTGTCTTTTTCTAATGTTATTATTTCTGAGCCATCTGGTATTCTTAATGTTCTTTCTTCTGCTAATGCTTCTCCTACGTTTCCTACGTTGTCTACTACTTCTACTTTTATGTAATAATCTGTGTCTTGGTCTAAGTCTTCATATGTATATGTATTTTTATCTGTTTCTGCACATTGTTTGTACTCTATATCTCCATTTTCATTTTTCGTTCCTAAGTAATATACATATTTATCTATTCCACTTTGGTCATCTGTTGCTTCTACTTCTACTGTTACTGTACTGCTTGTTGAGCTAGTTTCTTTTATTTCTACTTCTGGTGCTGTTTTATCTATGTTGTCTACTGGTATTGTTGTTCCTTCTCCTCCATTAGTTCCATCTGATAATCTTACTTCTACATCTGTATTTTCTTCTACTACTATTCCTGTTTCTGGATTGTATTCATGCCATGTTTGTCCTCCATCTGTTGTGTATTCTACATGAAATTCATCCATATCTACGTCTTCATCTACTTCTACTGTTATTATTACATCTTCTTTTGTCCAGTCTTCTTCTGATTTTTCATATGTCATGTTTTGTTCATTTAATGCTGGTACTTTTTGTGTTGTTCTTGTTTCTACTAGTTCTATCTTATTTCCTGCTTGGTCTTCTATTTCTACTTTTACATAGTATTCTGTTTCTTTTGTTAATTTGCTATATACATAGCTTTCTTGTCCTTTTTCTCTTGGCTTTAAATTTCTTTCTTCATATCCTACTTTTGTATATTTTACTTCTCCTGCATCATCTTTTGTTCCTATATAATAGCTGTATGCCTTTACTCCTGATATTTCATCCATTCCTTCTACTTCTACTGCTATTCTATTGCTTCTTGTCTCTTTTACCTTTAGGCTTCCTTGTGGGTTTTCTTTATCTATGTTACTTACTTTTCCTGATGCTACTTCTAATTCATTTACTCCATCTGTTAATCTTACTATTATGTTTGTATTTTCTGTTATCTCTACTTCTACATCGTCTTCATATTTTTGCCATGTCTTGCCTCCATCTAAGCTGTATTCTAATATACAATCTTGTGTGTCTACTCCGTCTCTTACTTTTATTGTTACTGTTACATTTTCATTTGTCCATTCAGTATTAGAGTACCCTATTTCTATATCGGCTACTCCTATCTCTGGCATTTTTTTAGTTCTTACTGTTTCTTCTATTCTGTTTACATTTCCTGCTTTGTCTTTTATTTCTACTACTACTCTATATTCTTCATCTTGTCTTAATTTCTCATATGTGCAGTTTAATTTTTCGTCTGCTCCTGGTTGTCCTTCTGGACCTGCTTCTCCACCATGTTCTGGTCCTGAGCTTGGGTCTTCTACTTCTTCATATTTCTTTACTTCTCTATATTGGAATTCCCCTTCGTCATTTTTTATTCCTATATAATATGTATAACTCTCTATTCCACTTTG
>CANRNR010000038.1 GCA_947632035.1 uncultured Clostridia bacterium
TTTAAAGTAATTTATATATAGGCATTTTTTGTTGTTTTTTATTATTGCATTTAATATGTTTTTAATTGTCTTGTTGTAGTAATTTTTAGCTATATTTTATTATATGTTTTTAATTATATTGTTGTAATATTTTTTAATTATCATGTCTTTCCGTTCTATTATGATCACAATACTCATGTTCAAATGGCATGTGATGTTCACAATTGGTTGGAGTTGATAATAATCCTCTTCCTTTACAAGTAGGACATTTTACTTTTATCGCCGTATGACCTGCCCAGTTTACATTACCATTATCGTGATCATCACAAGCAAAACATCCAAAGAACGCTCCAACTTCCTTTCCACATCCAGCGCAGTAGAATACACCTCCATTAGCAGATCTCGTAGCATGACAGTATGGGCAATCTTCGTAATTACCATCAGCGTCCCCGAGAAGATACTCTATGCGTACTCCTAATGATGAACAATCAAATTCTTGTCCCCCATAATCACAATCAGGGCAATCCCTTGTTTCTTCAAATGGTCCTGTGCATGTATGTCCTGTTCCTGGGCAGTATGTCTTAACAGCTTTAGAAGATGTATCTTCGTCAAATGCTCCAAATGGGTCAGTAGCTTTTACTGTGAAATTATAATCTGTATATGGTGTTAATCCTGTTATTTTTATTATAACTTCTTCTCCTTGATTTGCAGAGGCAGATGCAGTAGGTGCTGGTCCACTTCCACTCCAATTTACACTTAAATTATATGTTAATCTATCTCCATCACTATCTGTCGCCTTTGTTTTTACACTTATCCAATCTGTTCCTTTATCATATAATTCCATTAATCCTATTATTGGTGCCACATTTTTATTTTGTACTGTTACACTTACTACTGCTCCTATTGTACTACCATCAAAGTTTGTAACTAAAACGCTTATAGTTGTTAAGCCTTCTTTAACTCCCAGTACTTGTCCTACTTCGCCTGCCGTTGTTACTGATGCTGTTCCTGAATCTTGACTTGTAAATGTAATACTTTGTGGTTTACCTGTATAACTTACATTTATGTTTGCTGTTTCACCTACATATATTACCATATTTTGTGGAGTTACATTTAAGTTTCCTACTTTATCTTCTAGTCCACTTATTTGTGCTGTGCTTGATGTTTGTGTTATATTTCCTGCAATATCTTTTACATTTACATACCATGTTCCATTTGAATCTTTTCCTTCTACTTGTTTTGTATAACTATTTCTTCCTGTTATATCTACCCATTCATATGAACCATTAGTTTTTGTAATACTTATTGCTCCTATTCCGCTTCCTACATCGTCAATTCCTGTTACTGTAATTGTTCCTGTATTACCAGTAATAGCACTTCCTGCTACATTACTTATAGTAGGTGGTGTTTTATCAATATTATTTATTGTAGTACTTGCTGAACCGCCATAGTTTGTTCCATCTGTTAATCTTGCATGTACTGTGCAGTTATTCTCTACTATAATAGGGCCATTGTATTTATACCAGCCATCTTCGTTTATACTATATTCTAATGTATAATTTCTTTCATCTGTTCTAATTTCAACTGTAACATTTTCTTTTGTCCAGTTTTGTGGACTTTGAATAAATGTTACGTTTCCATCCTTTGTTAAATTTGTTATTCCTGTTGTTGTTATGTTCTTTTGTTCTACATCTGTTTTATTTCCTGCTACATCATAAACAGATGCTTTTATATTATATGTTCCACTAGTTAGATTCTCTAAATATAAGTTACTTACTTTTGGTATATTTTCACCTTTTGTACTTCCATTCATTACTTGGTATTCATCTACTTCTGTTTGGAATGCTCCTTCAGAATCTTTCTTGTATTGCCATTCTACTTTTGCTATGCCACTTAGAGCATCTTGTACTGTTACTTGAGCTACTAAACTATTGCTTGTTACATTTTGCTCTGTTATTGCACTTGATTGTGCTTGTACTTTATCTATATTTTCTATATTTAAGCTTTGGCTTTCACCTTGGTTTACTCCATCTGATAACCTTGCATGTACTGTTCCATTAGTACCTACCGATACGCTTGTTCCTGGGTTCCAACTTGTTCCGTCCGTGCTGTATTCTACTTCGTAACCTTCTACTTTCTTTTCAATATTTACTGTTACATTGTCTTTAGTCCATGTAGTTGGGTCAGCTTTCATTTCAAAAGCTCCAGTTCCAGTTGGTATTGGAATTGTATCTACTACTACAGTATCACTTTTTTCTGTATTTCCTGCTACATCATATACTTTTGCGTATATGCTATATGTTCCTTTTGATATTCCTGTTAATGTTAATGTTTTTATTGCTGAATTTGTATCACCGGCTGTATCAGAGTATAGGTCATGACAATCTTCTGGTCTAACATTATATTTAGTTTCACTTGAGTTTTTATAATACCATTCTATCTTTCCTAAACCACTAAGAGTATCTTGTACCATTACTGTAGCTGTTATATCTTTACTTGTCCTTGATGTAATTTGTACATTATTTACCATTGGAAGTTCTGTATCAATATTATTTACAACAATATTATTTGCTGAACCTGAATTTATTCCATCTGTTAACCTTGCATATACTGTTTTGTTTGAATCAACTTCTACAGTTGTTCCTACTTGCCAATTTGAATTATCTGTACTGTATTCTATGCTATATCCTGGTAATTCTTTAGTCATACTAATTGTTACTGTTACTTTTCCATTTGTCCAAGTAGATGGCTTTTTAGTCATATTAATTGATGTACTTCCCTCTGGAATAGGTGCTGTTGTTAAGTTTTGTGCAATAGCTTCTTTTAGGTTGCCTGCTACATCATATACTTTTGCATATATTTCATATGTTCCTGCATTTAAGTCTTCAAAAGTTACTTCTCTATCTGCTTGTGCTGTATCTCCTCTTGTTTTTCCTTTTATTGTTTCAAATTCTTGCTCTATTTCTTTGTAGCTTGATTGTCCTTGTTGTTTATAGAACCATTCTATTTTTCCAAGTCCGCTTAAAGGATCATGTACTGACATAACAGCTGTTATTGTTTTGGTTGTATTTGTTTTTAATGTGATTGTTCCTACTTCTGGAGCTACTGTGTCAATATTTCCTATATCAATGTGTTTTGGCTCTCCATAGTTTACTCCATCTGTTAATCTTCCATATACTGCTTGATTTGAACCTATTTCTACTGCTGAGCCTTGTTCATATGTGCTTCCATTTGTACTATATTGAGTCATATATTTAGGTTCACTACTTGTTAACGTTACTGTTACACTATCATCTGTCCAATTTGTTGGGTTTGCTATCATTTCAATTGATTCATTTCCTGATGGTAGAGTTCCTGTACTAGGTGTTATAGTATCTGCAGTTGTTTCATTTCCTGCTACATCATATACTTTTGCGTATATTTCGTAATTTCCACTTTCTATATTATTTAGTATTAATTCTTTTGTTTCTACATCATTAGAACCTGGATTTTTTCCATATAATGTTTGATAGTTTTGCTCTACCTTAGTGTAACCACCATCAGTACTATGTTTATAGTACCAATCTATTCTTCCTAAACCACTTTCTAAGTCTTGTACTTCTATTCTAGCTGTTATAGATTTTGTTGATATATTTTTTGTTGTAATTTTTCCTACAGTTGCAAGTGTTGTGTCTATATTAGATATTGTTATGCTTTGAATTTCTCCTTTGTTTACATCATCTGTTAATCTTGCATGTACTGTTTTGTTTTCTCCTACAGTTACTTTGTTTCCTTTTGTCCATGCTTTTCCGTCCGTACTGTATTCTATACTATAACCATTTGCCTTTTCTGATAAAGTCATTGTTACTGTTACACTATCTTTAGTCCAATTTGTTGGTGCTTGTTCCATTGTGAAAGCATCTTTTCCTGTTGGCATTTTTATTGTTTCAATTACTGCCATATCACTATCTATTACGTTTCCTGCTACATCATATACTTTTGCATATATGCTATATGAACCTGCTGTTATGTCTGTTAATGATAATGTTTTTACTACTGAATTTGTATCTCCAGCCTCATTTCCATTTAAATCTTTACACAATTCTTCATATTTTTTGTAACTTGTTTCTTCAGAATTTTTATAGAACCACTCTATTTTTCCAAGTCCACTTAAGGTATCTTGTACTTTAATTTCTGCTGTTATTGACTTACTTGTTCTTGCTCTTACATTTATTGTTTGTACAATTGGTTTTACTGTATCTATGTTGTCTATTGGTATATTTTTTGCTTGTCCTTTATTTATTCCATCTGTTAATCTTGCATATACTGTTTTATTTTCATCTACCTTAACACTTGTTCCTTCATTCCAATTCATATTATCTGTACTGTATTCTATGCCATACCCTGTAGCTTCATTTGCAAGTCCTAATGTTACTGTTACTTCATTATTTGTCCAATGTGTTGGATTTTTAGATACTGTAATTAAATTTTCTCCTGATGGCATAGGCATAGTAGCTAAAGTGGCTGTAGTACTTTGTTTTTCGTTTCCTGCCACATCATATACTTTTACAAAAATATCATAATTTCCAGCACTTAATTTTTCCATTACTAATTCTTTAGTTAAGGATTCTACACTACCTGCATCCTTACTGTTTAATTCGTGATACTTTTGCTCTACTTTTGTATAATTTGTTTGATCTTGTTTTCTGTAATACCATTCTATTATTCCTAGTCCACTTAATGTATCTTGTACTGTTACTTGTGCTGTTATTGTTTTGCTTGTATTTGTTTTTAATTTGATTTCTTCAACTGTTGGAGCTACTGTATCTATATTGCCTACATATATTTGTTTTGGCTCTCCATAATTTACTCCATCTGTTAATCTTCCATATACATTTTTATTTGTACTTACTTCTACATTGGTTCCATTTTTATATATAGTTCCATCTGTACTATATTGTATTGTATATCCAGATATACTACTTGTTAGATTTACCATTACTTTCTCATTTGTCCAAGTATCTGGAACTACTATCATTGTAAGTGCTTCATTTCCTGCTGGCATTTGTGTTGTAGCTTGCGTTACTGTTTTTGCTGTTACTACATTTCCTGCTACATCATATATTTTTGCATATATTTCATATGAGCCACCTTTTATGTCTTTTAATACTAATTCTTTTGTTACTTTTTCTGTTGTTCCCGGAGTTTTTCCGTTTAGGTTTTGATAGCTTTGGTCTACTTGAGTATATTCATCAGCATCATTATGTTTATAGAACCATTCTATTTTTCCTAGTCCACTATCTAAATCTTGTACATTTATTTGTGCTGTTATTGAATTTGTTGTTACTGATTTTACTGTTATTGCTTCTGCATTTACTGGCACTTTATCTATATTTGTTATACTTAGACTTTGACTTTCTCCTACGTTTACTCCATCTGTTAATCTTGCATGTACTGTTTTGTTTTCATCTACTGTTACTTTTGTTCCTTTTATCCATTCCTTTCCATCTGTGCTGTATTCTATTGTGTAGCCTTCTCCTTTTTCTTCTAACTGCATTGTTACTGTTACTTCGCCATTTGTCCATGTTGTTGGATCTTGTGACATTGTAAATGCTTCATCTCCTGTTGGTATTTTGGTTGTATTTGCCATTATTGTAGTAGTTTTAAACATATTTCCTGCTACATCATATACTTCTGCATATATATTGTATATACCTGCTTTTATTTCTGTTAAATCTAATTCTCCTGTTATTTGATCTAAGCTTCCTCTTACGTTTCCTTTTAGATTTGTATATATTTTCTCTTCTTTCTG
>CANRNR010000039.1 GCA_947632035.1 uncultured Clostridia bacterium
ATAGGAGATGAATATTCGGGAGTTCCGTATTTGATGGACAGAGCCTATGAAGGTGACAAAACAAGAAAACTCTGCCAGTCTTTTGGACACGAGCCGGTAGTTCCGCCAAAGAAAAATCGCAAAGAACCATGGGAATATGATCATGGACTGTACAAGCAGCGGAATAGTATTGAAAGACTGTTTCGTTGGCTTAAAGCGTTTCGTAGAGTCTGTACCAGATATGATAAACTTGATTTTATCTTTCTTTCGTTCATTCAGATTGCTTCTATATTTACTTGGATTAAATAGTGTCAACACACTCTAAGAAATGATGGCTGAATGAATTAAAAATGAACTTCAATAGAACCGCTATCTTAAAGAGACAAGCTCATACCATTGAAGGTTCAGAACACAGAGTGATTGTTGCTAATGTTCCATGGGTATATCCCGGAAACAGTTTTTCAAAGGATTTTTACATGACAGTTGTTTGTTTCTATGTATGTCTTTCCCGAAGCACGGTTGCAAGATGTTTTTGTATAGACTAGCAGACTGTTGATAGATGTGTCAGCCGTACTAAGAATGTGATAGAGCCTAAAATTATTCAACATCGAATTATGCTACAAAAAGGGAAATATATGCATCACTAAAATTATCAATCAGGACACGAATATAGTGGTGTGGATTGCGTTAGGTCACAAATAATACTACAGACACCAAAAAGTCTGATGAGATAAAACATTAATCTTATGTGCTTGGTAAATATCCTGAACATCTAATGAAAAGAAGAAGATCAATGCTGAGATGATCTCTAAAATGATAAGCTTTTTATCACACTTATTGCCTTAAGGAATCATTGCGGTTTTTTGAAACTGAAAAAACCTACGAAGCAGATATCGAATTAAGGCAATGGCTGCGATGGACATCGCACTGCAATATTCCTTCCGTGTATGAACTCTACAAGAATATAAAACAACCAAGAATCATATATAAAAAGCCATACGCTTTGGGATGTGCAATGCCAAAATTGAAGCTATCAACAACAAGATCAAGCATGCCATCCGCTAAGCATATGGCTTTTAAAATGCCAAAATTTGCTCGATATGGTCTAGTTGGTTTGCTCAAATCTACGCATTCCACCTCCTACTCGAAAACCTATACTGGGGGTGTTACGAATTAAGGACTTTAAGAGCATTTTTAAACAGCCATTACGCCCGAAAATCTAAAATCAAAGCTGATATCATTAGATTTGAGAAGATTTAAGATAACTTCTAAAACCCGTTTTTCAAAAAAGCAACAACGGATCTACTTAGATTTGAGCATATGAAATGAGCAAACAGGTAGGCTTTTAGCGTCGAACTTATGTTAATTCATCATAGTTGTTAGGTGCCGGAATAAATTCAGGTGAATAGAGTTTATACTTATAAATGTTATAAGCAAAACGTTCCATAACTTTTGATCCTTCATCTGATGTTCCGTGTATTTCTGCAGTCTGTGTCCTTAGTGCCACTGCACTTGTAACGGCTAATGAACTAGTACCTAAAGTTTCTGCGGTACCTGATGCAACCTCACTACCGATTTCATAGTAACTGTTTCCTGTTTGACCATACTGAATGTAGTCAGCGCTCTTATAGGACGATTCATATCCACTTTTTGTTGAAGTAATATATGTTGAAGATGGATATGCATAAAAATTAGCATAAGATCCCTCTTCCTTTTGGGTGTACGTAAAAAGGTCTTTGTCATAAACTGAACCTGCAAAAGAGGTAATAGTAGGAACTGCCACCGCAGAACAAAGTGATGTGCTTATCAATAAAGCAGCAAAAAATCTTTTAGTTTTCATTATTTCCTCCCTGTGTAAAATCATAATAACATACTTAGCATAGTTTCACATCTACAATATACTGAAGATTGATTTATTCACACCACCTCCCATTTTAGAAGTTCTTTTAAGGAACCTATAATATTTTCTGAACATTATGTAACCTGCATATTATAAAATCAACTTTCCATATTACAAGAAAAAAGGAAAGCATAAAACAGGTATAAATGCTCATCTACCATCATGTTTTTCATTTTGATGAAAACTGTCTTCTATTTTCCCTATAAGTACCAATATACCAAGAGAAAGAATTGATAGAGCAACCGTTTCATACATCCTTTGCTGATTCAAAACTGCTGCAATCATGAACAAGCATATATCCACAATTGCAAACTGATAGGACTTTTTACGATACACTTTAACCTCTAACTCGTCCAAGGGCTTGTTGCTGTCCTCCACCGGAGCAAAAGTAAGTATGATACATAGTCCTATACTGATTACGATCAGCGAAATTCCAAAATTCCAACATGACAGTCTTAATGTCAAAAGAACAACTAAAATCATTACGATTGAATAAACATAACATCTAATGTTTGATTTTGCGTGATACCCACCAGCATACTGCCGAAGTGGTATATAGGAAACCAAAAAAACAAGAGATTCTACGAGCATATTACAAGCCCATCCGATCAGAATAGCAGTTGCAAGATTTAAGAGCAGAATAAATCCATGCTGAACTCCATATCTATACAGCTCTCTATCCTCTGCGGGGATAACTCGCATTTCACAAAACCAACTTGTAATTTGCTCAGAAACTTTGTAGAACATTAGAATCTGCGCAGTTTCTTTGCAGATTCAGGAAGTTTGTCCTGATGCATAATGCAGAAGCACGCTGAATTTACATTAACCGATGTAACAACAAGAGCTAATGCGGCAAGCACACTTGCATATTTATACAGAAATCTTTTCACTGCAATCACCTCCTGTAACAGTTTGTCCTTTTGATGTAATTATTATATCACAAAAAGGTAATCTGTGCGAGAAGTTGTAGTGAAATGCCGGATTTTTTGTAGTGAACGGGAAATTTCACCGCAAATTATGGTAGATATTACCAGAAATGTACAATAATATGTCAACATTAAAAATGCCTGAAATGGTATTTATTTCCAAATATCCATCATATTTGTCAACCGTTTTTTCAACATTCTTTAATCCAAAACCATGATTTGCGTTATCTTGCTTTGATGTAATGATTTCACCATTCTGATATTGGATCTCCCCTTTATAAGGATTGCTCATGTGTATGATGAGTCTGTCTTTGCTGTATACGATTTTCAAGGTCAATTTTCTGTCGCTCTCTGGAATTTCCTGAAGGGCACTGATCGCATTGTCCAATAGATTACCTAAAATCGTCACAATGTCAATGGTATTGATATAAAGGTCATAAGGAAGTACAATATCAGATATAACTTTTATATGATCATTAACTGCACATTGTAATTTATAGTTGATCAGTCCATCTATGACAGTATTTCCAGTTGTACTATATATCATACTGTAATTTAATTGCGTTGTGAAAGTAGCTATCTGAGATTGAGCAAGATCATACTTTTTTTTTTCCATCAGCTCAAGTACAACTGCAAATTGATTACTTAAATCATGTCGAAAAGATTGCAGATCCTCTGTCGATTTCTGCATGAGTTTACATTGCTTACTATACAATTCGTTTTCTTTTTCGAGAACTGAGAGTCTTGCTTTTTCTGAGTAGCTTAATGCAAGAGAATCATACATATAAAAAGCTGTAAGATCAAGCAAAAAACCCAACGCAAGAGAAAATAGGATCCCAACTTGTGTAATCGTTTCTGATTGGATGATCATAACCTCTAAAATCATAGTTGTGACCGGAATAGATAAAGATGCAACCCATTCAAATGGTGAAACTTGTTCATTTTTCTTTAATGTCTTGAATTTTTGGAACATAATAGCTATCATATAGGCACTGATTTTGGAAATCATCAAGCCCATTACATCATGATAATTTCCCTTTTCAAAAAAGGAAAAACGGAAATATCCAGAACAAACACCAACAATCATTTCTGTAACAGACATAAAAAAGATGATATTGACAGATACAAACACCCGATTTTGCATTGATGATTCGTAATTTAATGTAATCAGAAAAATGATAAGCCAGTTGACGATCAAAGTTAGTGTAGGTATATCAAAAAACAAATACACTATACTTGTCAATGCAAAATAGAAAAGATAGCTGATGATGCAAACAAAACGTTTGGTCTTTTCCTTTTCAAAAAAAGTATTCATGAATCTATGAAGTATTGCTATACTGAATAGATTTGTCAACAGATACGATAGTTGATATAAACTAATCTTCATAATAACTTCCCCCACGTTCCAGAATAATCTGCGCTTTTGCAATTTCTTTTTGCCTTGATTTGGCGATGGGAAATTCCTCACCATTTGTCAGAATAATAACATTATGTTGAAACGATTTGATGTAGCGATAATTCACAATATAGGATTTATGAGGATACAAAAATCCTTGCCCCTTCACCTGTTCTTTTACTTTTTCAAGGGAACCATAAAACATATCTTCGGTTTTTGTTCCCTTGATAAGTACCTTTCGGTCGAGTCCTTTGAAATATAATATGTCAGACAATTTTATCCAAAATTTATCATGTCCTACTTTATAGTGAAATATATCACTTTTATTTCCATAGATGTGAATATATTTTTTTATCACCTCTGAAATCTGAACCTGATCAAATGGCTTTCCAACAAAACTAAACGGACGGAAAGAAAACAACTGACGGTCATATCCATTTTTCCCTGAAACATAAACGATTTGAAGTGATTCGTCCATTAGTACATCCCTGATATGTGTACTGACATCAATTCCACTGCATTGCTTCAGTTCAATATCAAGAAAGAGTAAATGGTAAGAGTTATCTGCACTGAGATGGTGAATAAAACTTTCTCCTGTGTTAAAAATATCGATCTCACATTCGATTTGTAAAGCTATGCAACATTCCCTGATATATCTGTCAAGAGTTGAGCAGATATATTCTTCGTCATCCACAATAGCGATTCGGATCATATCAAGTCCCTCCCTTCCATATCTATCATACCACAACATTACCAAAAAATCAAGATGATCATACAATTTTTTTCATGGTGTAATAGAGGGACCTCTAAAAACCCTCTAAAAAGCGCTTAAAACGCTCTGCAGGAATAAAAGTAGCGACATTCACTCCAAAACGGAGC
>CANRNR010000040.1 GCA_947632035.1 uncultured Clostridia bacterium
GTGATTATTTTAATAAATTAAAATAATCTATCGTTGGTTTGTCGTGACTCTGTCACTTTTGTTTGACAAACCTACATTACTTCAATTCCTTCAATTCTATGTAATGAAAGAAGAAAATATTTTCCATACTACAAGTAGGTGAGGAAAAAATGAAACAAAAACTTTTTTTAGATACAGGTATCGATAAAATACCAGAAAAAACGAAAATAGAAGAAAAAAAGACCAGTTTTTATAAAACGACTCATTTTTTAGTATCCAAAGAAAACAAAAAAGCCTTGAAAAGAGAAATAGGGGATTATTTTGTTATGGAATTTTCTTATGAAAATTTAATTCTTAACCAAAACCTTCTTTCTAAAGAAGTAGAAAGAATATTAAAAAGTTTTTTAAAAAAATACCAAAAAACCAAGAAAATACTCGTAATTGGTTTGGGAAATAAAAATGTTTTAGCAGATGCACTAGGGGTTTTTACCACCGACAAATTAATTGCTACCAATCAATATCAAGACTTTTTAACTCTTCCTAAAATTGCTTTATTTAATCCTTCTGTCACAGAAAAAACAGGTATTAATTCTTTTAAATTAATTGAAATGGTTGTTCATGATTTAAAGCCAGATGTCATTCTAATGATTGATTCTTTTTTAACAAAAGAATTGCGTTATTTAAACCAAGCTATCGAAATCAATGATACTGGAATTATTCCTGGAAGTGTTCTGAATTCTTCTAAAGAAATTAATAAAAAAACATTTAATATTCCGGTTTTATCAATTGGAGTTCCCTGTGTTTATAAGGAAAATAAAACTTTACTTACATCAACAACCATCCAAGAAGTTATAGAAGCATCTTCTTCTGTGATTGCAAATAGTATTAATCATTTATTTATCAAATAGCTTTCTTTTTTTGACATTGTTTTTAATTTTCTTTTTCTATACTTATCATAAAAAAGGGGTAATTGTATGAAAAAGAGAATCAAAGTAAAACGTAAATTAAAAACAAAATATAAAATTCTTTTTAGTTTTTCTATTATAATATTTACTTTTTTTTATGTTTTTCAGATTTTATATACGAAATTCTTAGTTAAATTAGATAATGAAACGGTGATTAATCAGATTGTCAATTATAATTTGAATACGAAAAAAACACCCAATCTTTTTTATGATATTTTAAGTTTAAATAGCACCCATTTTCTATTAAAGTATACTTTAGGAATTGATTCTTTAAAAGAAGAACCAGATGAATATGTAAGTGGCATCGAAGCCGATTATATTGAAGACCCTTATGTAAATAGTATCAAAGAACCTATTGTCTATATTTATAATAGCCATCAAACCGAAGGGTATCAAAAGAGCAATAATGCTTCTTATAATATAACGCCGAGTGTGTTAATGGCATCTTATATTTTAAGAGAATCTTTAAATGATTTAGGGATTCCTTCTATGGTAGAGACTAATGATATTGCAGAATTATTACGAATTCATAGTTGGAAATATTCTTATTCTTATGCAGCGAGTAAAATTTTATTAGAAGATGCCATTACCAAGAATCCAACATTAAATTATTTTATTGATTTACATCGGGATTCCATGTCTTATGAAGTAACAACGACAACGATTGAAAATAAGAAATATGCGAAAATCTTATTTGTCATTGGAAAAGACCATGAAGGATACGAAAAAAATAAACAAATGGCAGAAAGTCTTGATGCAATTATCAAAGAAAAATATCCGGGAGTTTCTAGAGGTATTTCTTTAAAAGGTGGAAGTGGCGTTAATGGCATTTATAATCAAAATGTTAGTCCAAATGCTATTCTAATTGAAGTGGGTGGACAATATAATACGATAACAGAAGTGAATAATACCTTAAATATTATCGCAGATAGTTTATATGATTATATAAAAGGAGAACAAGAAAATGAAAAAGAAAGATAAAAATCCTTTTTTACGAATATTAGGTCTTTTGTTTTTAGGTTTTATCAGTCTTTATATTGCTTTAGAAAGTGGCTATTATGAAGCAAAAGTATCGAAAAAAACGGCCATGACAGCAGAAAGTATTCAAAAATTTGAGGAAGATGTAAAAAATGGCAATCCTATTGATGTCAATACTTATATTTTTGAAGAAAAAAAGGACTATAGTAATCACACTACGGATGCAGCAGTCTTTATTGGAGCAAAAGTAGAAGATTTTATGTCCAAAGGAATTACTGAAATTTTTGGTGTTGTGAAGTCTTTGTTTACTTAAAAAATCAATAATGTCAAAACTGTTTCAAAAGGAGATTGTCAAAATTAGAAAAAAAGTGTAGAATTAGATTAAGATATGGAGGAGAAAGAGAAATGAAAAGTTTCAAAAAGAACCTCCCAACCGAACGAAATAGTCGTCTGGGGGGGAGATTTCAGTATATACCCAAAATATAGGTGAATATTAAAATTGCCTTATAATACAAGGGCTTAGAGAGTCTTAAAAATTTCTAGTTATCTATAAAAATAGTATTTTTTTAATTTATTATTGTAATAAAAATTTGTATATTGACTTAAAGATCTTCAAAATGAGGATCTTTTTTATTTTAAATGTTGTTGGAAAAAGGGGGTTGATAGAATGACAAATAAAATAATTAAAGTAGGAACATTTTTTAGTGGAATAGGTAGTCCAGAAAAAGCTTTAGAAAAATTAAAAAGTGAAGGATATATAGATGACTATAATTTGGAATTTTTTTCAGAAATTGATAAGGATGCAATTAAAAGCTACTGTGCAATTCATAATATTAATCAAGAATTAAATGTTGGAAGTATTGTAAATATAAAAGGAAAAGATTTACCATATTGTGATTTGTGGATTGGTGGTTTTCCATGTCAAGATATTTCTTGTGCTGGCAAGATGAAAGGATTCGATATTACAAGTTCTACTAGATCAAGTTTAGGTTGGGAAATGATTAGACTGTTAGGAGAAGTTGAAACTAAACCCAAATATGTCATATTTGAAAATGTAGAAAATATAACAAGCAAAAAATTTAAAGAAACACTAAATTTATTTAAAAAGGATTTAATTGATTTAGGTTATACTTTATATGATAAAGTATTAAACGCTGTTGATTATGAAATACCTCAAACTAGAAAGAGGTATTTTTTAGTGGCAATATTAGATAATAATCATATTTTTAAATTTCCTGAACCAATAAATAATGATTTAAAATTTAAGGATTTTATGGATTCACAAGTAGATGAAAAATACTATTTAACAAATGATGAAATAAAGAAGATTGATAATAAAATGTTTTTTAAAAAGAAAAATACAGATGACATAAGATATGAGGTCGATTTGATTAAATATAAAAATGGTGGAGTATGTGGTACTGACAATTATAGTAAGTATCATCAATCAGCAAGAATATTTTCAGAATTAGGATATGCTCCAACATTAACAGCAAATAATACGGCTGATAATACTAAGGTTGTAGTGAAAGGATAGTAATATGAGAATTAGAAAAATAACATCTAAGGAAGCTTGGAGATTAATGGGCTTTGATGATGAAGATTACTTGAAAGCTAGCAAAGTATGCTGTGAAACTTCATTATATCATCAAGCAGGTAATTCTATTGTTGTTAATGTTATGTATCATCTTTTAAAAGAATTATTGGCATAAAAAAACCAATCCTGTATAGCGACTGATTATTTTATTTTAAAATTATTTTTTATTTTCTTTTATTATCTTCAAACATTGCTTGAACTAAATGCTTAAAGTCATCTTTTAAATAGCAATTAATCTTATATATTTTTTTATTTTTAAGTATTACTTTCCATGTATATGATTGATTATATTTGGCTAAAGCAAATTTATATTTATAATTATTATATTTTATATAAAATTCAACAAATACTGTTGATGATGAGTTATCAAAACTTGGTGTATATACAAAATCAAGTAATTTTAGATTATTCTTTTCACAATAATCTTGAACAAATATAACATTATCTTCAATAAGTTTTTTACTTTCTTCATTGGTATTTTGCGGATAAATGATAAATAGTTTGTTATTAGATATTGAATCAATAAAATTTTCTATTTCTTTTTTTGTAGTATCATTATTTATAAAATTATCATAAGAACCATTTTTAAGTATAAACATTTTTTGAACTATATTAAATCTCCTATAAATTTTATTACCAAATTCTATTTCTTTATTTCTATCATAAGTATTTAAAAGCCTTCTTGAATTATTATAGCTATATTTTGGTATTTCTATATAGTAAATATTGTTTAATTTATGTAAACAGTTAAATATTGAACCATATATCAATCTTTTAAGGGTAGATGTAGTATTTTCATAATTAAATGAATTAGCTAAACTAGTTGGGAAGAGTAATGATTTTACTGTGAGAAATTCAAGCATTTGCAAAACTATATAGTATAAATCTTCTCTTGTCGAGTTAATAAAAATATCAACTTGGTAAAAAAGTAAATTCAATACATTTAGAAAATTTATTTTCCAATTATTAGATGGTAACTTCTTCTTACCAAAATTATAATTATTTAATAATAACATTATCAAATCACTATACAGTAAACTATGAGCATAAACTTGTTCTTTATAAAAATCTATATCATTTGTATTAAAATTTTCTGAATGAACAAAATCAATATATAGAAATTCTTCTTTTTCAATTTGTTTGTTAATTTTTTTGAAATTAATTTCTTGAAGAATTTCTGAAATTTTTAATTTTAATTGTTCAAAATTTAAGTTTAAAACTTCATTTTGAATATTTTCATTTTCAAATAAATTACTTGTTACTATGGTAATATTGGTTGAATTAACTTCTGAATAATTATTGAGCCATTTAATAGTTTCATTTATCATTAAACAAGTTTCTTTAAGTTTTTTATTGTTTAATGTTTTAAAAATAGCATACTTATCCATAATATTAGTGATTGTAACTCCATAA
>CANRNR010000041.1 GCA_947632035.1 uncultured Clostridia bacterium
AAAACTATTTTATCATACTTTGGTATTTCCTATTTTTATTTTTTATATTACTGTGACATATCTATTGTAAACCTATATTGATGACTTTTTTTATTTTTTTCTTGCCACAATTGCATTAACTTTTCACTTGATATTTTTCTTTCCACTATTATTTTTAATTCAGGGTTTGAAAAATTAACTTACTCTCCTATTTAGCAAAATTTCTTCCAAACTCTATACATTGCTCTTTCATTTCTGCATCAGGTGTCCAAGGTTGTTTTAATCCATCATCTGTAACTTCAAATCCAGCCTTTTTTAAAGCTTCTAATATTTGACTTACAGCTTCACCACTCCAACCATAACTTCCAAAAGCTGATGCTTTTTTGCCCTTTAACTTCATTCCTTTTATCATTTCAAGTATTCCTGCAATTGAATATAAATAACCATTATTTACTGTTGGAGAGCCTACTAAAATTGCTTTTGATTTAAATACTTCTGTTAATACATCTGTCTTATCATCTTTTGCAGTATTCATTATTTTAACAGTAACATCTTTGTCTACACTTTGTATTCCAGAAGCTATATCTTCTGCCATCTTTCTAGTACTATTCCACATAGTGTCATATATTATTGTAATTTGATTTTCTTTATAATTATCTGCCCACAACAAATACTTTTCTATAATTTGCTCTGGATTTTTTCTCCAAATAAGACCATGGCTTGGGCATATCATGGTAAGTGGTAAATTAAGTTTCAAAATTTCATTTATTTTGTTTTTTACCATCATTCCAAATGGTGCTAAAATATTGGCATAGTAAGTAATTGCTTGCTTCCATAAATCGCAATTATTTACTTCATCTGCATACAAAAATTCTGATGCCAAATGTTGTCCAAATCCATCATTACTAAATAGTATTCCTTCTCCATCCATATATGTAAACATAGTATCTGGCCAATGTAACATTGGAGCTTCTATAAATGTTAAGGTATGCTTTCCTATATTTAATGTATCTCCTGTTTTTATAGGTACAAAGTTCCAGTTTTTATGGTATTGCCCTGTTAGTGATTTAACTGCATTTTGTGTGCAATATATTGACACATTTGGTATTTGCTCCATAAGTTCAGTTAATGCTCCACTATGATCTACCTCACCATGTTGCATAATAACTGCATCAATTTTTTCTAAATCAATTTCTTTTTTCAAATTATTAACAAATTCTCTATCATAAGGTAGCCATACAGTATCTATTAAAACTGTTTTTTCATCTTGTATTAAATATGAATTATATGTAGAACCCTGTGTTGTTGTAAATTCATCTCCGTGGAATTTTTTTAGCTCCCAATCTGTTTTTCCTACCCAAGTAACATATTCATTAATTTTCTTTTTCATAGTTTTATATTTCCCTTCATTAAATTTTTTAGTTTATCTTTAACTTTCTAATTTATTTTTTATTTTCTAATTTATCTTCAATTTTTGCCATTTTCAATTAGTTTCATTAAATTTGATTGACATTAAAATTTATTTTCTTCTTGTTTTTCTTTTCTGTACAGAATAACCAAATTTTCCTATTTGTTTTCCTAATGCAAAATACTTTCCATTTGCATATGTTATTAAATCGCATTTACTAATATCAAAAGCACCTTTTGTATCTATATACTCATCTTCTACATCAATTGATAAAATTTCTGCAATAAACATATCATGGCTTCCTAAGCTCTTTATTTCTTTTACTTTGCACTCAATAGAAACCGGACTTTCCTTAATTAGTGGACATCTTACATTTTTAGCTTTTTCTTTTGTTAGCTTCATTTCTTTAAATTTGTCTACATTACTACCGGATTTTACCCCACACCAATCTGTTGCATATGCTAAACTTTTATTAGTTAAGTTTATTACAAATTCTTTTGAATTTTTTATAATATCATGTGAATACCTTTCTTTTCTAACTGATATATAGCACATTGGTTTATCGGAATTTATAATTCCTGTCCATGCTACTGTTATAATATTACTTTTCTCCATTGTTCCACAAGATACCATCACAACTGGTAAAGGGTATATAAATGTTCCCGGTTTCCAAATTACTTTACTCATTTTTATTTCTCCTTTTTGTAAATTATTAGTATAAAGACAATCAATTAACTATCTTACATTTATAACTGTAATTTGTCTAATCAAAATAATATTCCATTGGTATAAATCTTAAACCATTTATACATTGTTCTTCAGATAAGTCTTTGAAGCCTATGTGATGATATATTTCTTTAGCATATGGAGAAGAATTTACAGTAAAATGTTTTGAAGCATTTAATTTCTCAACATAATTATATAGCTTTCTTCCTATTCCTTGTCCGTGCAATTTACCATCAACAAAAAATAAAGCAATATGTGTATTATCTTTAGTTGCAATAACACCACATATTTTTTCATTTTCAAAAGCTCCATAAAATTCTCTTTCATTAATCCAATTAATATCATCAATAGTTTTTTTAAATTCTTTTACTCCTTCTTCTGTGTAATCAGGTGCTTCAAATTCTAAAAAAACTCTCCATACTAAATCTAAAGCTTCTTTCATTTCTGTATCTTTTATACTTCTTATTTCCATCTAATATCTCCATTATCATTAATTTTATTTATATCTTTTATCTCCCCACCAGTTTGGAACTAAATCTTTTAATAATATTATTTTTCTACTTTCATAATCTGTTAATATTTCCATATTTCTATTTTCATAAGACAATTGCATTAAAAATTCTCTACACGCACCACAAGGCATACCACCATTATTTTTAGGTGGTTCTTTTCTAAATGCAATCATTCTTTTTATTGTAGTCTCTCCTGTACTAATATACATATTAAGTGCTGCAACTCTCTCTGCACATAAATTCATAACTCCACTTGCACCTTCTATACAGAATCCTGTAAATATTTTTCCACTTTCACTTTGCACAGCTGCTACAACATGATGTGCTTGTATAAATGGTGAAATTTCTTCTGGATGATATTCTTCCTTTGCTTTTAAATACATTTCTTCCCATATATCCATATAGTCTTATATCTCCTTTTTTAATTACTTGCAAATTTCAAATTTAATTTCAGTATCTTTTAGTTTCATAGCTTTTAATTTATTGAATTTAATCACTTTGCTTTCTAATAACCAGCTATTAGCAGATTCCCAAATTGAAAAAGAACCAATAGTTGAAACAATTTCTAAAATTATAATATTAATTTTGTCAGTCAATAATATTGAAAGTATTATAAATACTATTCCTACCATTAACATTCCTATTTGTTTTGTTCTATTTATTCTTTGTTGTCTATTTACTAGCATTAATTGTTCATTACAATATTTTTCAAAGGATTTTTTAAATTTATCTTCATCTATTTTGTTAGCTGATACTATTTCAATATCTTCCTTTTCTTTTATTGGAGCAACTTCTGCTTTATTATTTATATAAGATATTAAATCTTCACTTAAGGTTTCTTCAAATTGGTCAAATGAGTTATATAGTTCATCTTCATTAGATATTTTTATTTTCATATATTTATTTCTCCTGATTACCATTTTACAATAATAAGTATAGCAAAAAAGCAAATAGTTGTAAATAATAACTTTTTATAAAAAATTGCACAAAAAAACTAGAAAATCACAATTTCTAGTTTTTTTAAATAATTTATAATTAATTATTAATTTGCCATTTATAATCCAATTATAATCTATGCTCTTTTATATATAATTTGTATATTAACTCTAGACAGTCTTTTAAATAAAATTTCATATAAAAAAACATAAAAAAATCTGGCGACAACCTATTGTCTCAGTAGGGTAACCCACAAATATCGTCGGCACATTGGAGCTTGACTTCTGTGTTCGGTATGGGAACAGGTATTTCCTCCATGTAATCATCACCAGAAAAGTGTTAGTGTACTTTTTAATATACACTCAAAAATATATAGAGAAAGTTTCTTGTAAACTCTTTTTCTTTTTTCTTCCAACTCTCTTCTCGTAGTATTCCCAATTTCTTAGTCGTTATTCATCTTTTACCTTCTTCTTACTTAACTTTTTGTGGTTAAGCCCTCGATTTATTAGTATTGGTCAGCTTAATATATTACTAT
>CANRNR010000042.1 GCA_947632035.1 uncultured Clostridia bacterium
TGCTTATATTTAGCAAAATTAACAATTACCTTACTATAACTCGGATCTAATTTTGTTAAAACTTCTTTTAAAAGAATAATTATATCTTTGATATTAAAATTAGTATCAAAGTTTTTATTTTCTAAAATATATATAGCGAGTCTTATTTTATCTATATTACTTAAATTATCAAACATATCTAATAAATTTATTACTTTAATTGTATTATTATCTAACAACATATTTTACCTCTATCTTTCTATTTTTAGTTATAAGTTACTTACTTAATTGTTACTATTTTTTGTGTGTACACAGTATTCATCCAACCCTTTGTTTCATTCCACCCGATAAGCAACTTGGGTACTTGTCTTTAAAATCATATAGATTATATTTTTTTAGTAAACTTAAAACATAATCTTCTCTTTCTTTGGTGATTTCTTTTTGAATTTTTAAACCAAGTAAAGCATTTTCATAGATGGTAAGCCAAGGAAAGAGACAATCACTTTGAAACATATATCCAATTTTAGGATTTTCTTTTTCAAAATGAATTTCTCCTTCACTTTCTTTATCAAGTCCAGCAATGATATTTAATAACGTTGATTTTCCACAACCAGACGAACCAACTAAAGAAATAAATTCTTTTTCATACACTTCCATATTGATATTAGAAATCGCTAGAATTTCACCATCTTTGGTATGATATTTTTTCGATAAATTTTTAATTTCTAGTAGTTTATTATTCATTATATAAATTATTCACAAGTGATTCATAAGGAACATAGGTATCTAATAAATCTGCTCCAATCATAATATCTTCTAAATTTTTGTAACTTTCTTCTGTTATAAATGGAGTCGTAAACCAAGAGTCATATTTTTTATAATTATCCACAATTTGGGTTAAGTCTGTTAAAGAGATATCCGGAAATTGTGGTAGGATGCTTTGGGCAATTTCGGCGCTAGTATGGGTTTTTACATACTCTAAACCTTTATTTAAGGCATTCGTAAATTGAACGAGTAAATCTTTATTATTTTCTAGATAACTTTTTCTTGCATAAAAAGCAGTATAAGGTACTTCTCCAGAATAAGCTCCGATATTACCAACAATATAGCCAAGTCCTTCTTTTTCTAATTTGGTGGCGTTTGGCTCAAATAAGTTAACAAAATCTCCCATGCCTGCAATAAATGAACCTGATAAAGCCGCAAATTCAACACTTGTATTGATGTTAATGTCTTTTTGATTCACTTTTTCATTATCTAAAGCGTTCATAAAATTAAGAATAGGCATTCCTCCTAAACGGCCAGCAAGGACTTCTTTACCTTTTAAATCGTTTAGAGTAAAGTTTTCTATTTTTTCTCTGGAAACGATAAATTGTCCATCTCTTTTGGTAAGACCACTAAAGGTTACTAAATAATCTTCTTCTCCACCTTTATAAACATAAATAGCACTTTCTGGTCCGGCAAAACCAATTTGCACATCATTTGATAAAACAGATGCAGCAACTTTATCAGCACCACTTGTTAAAATTAAATCGATATTAATACCAACTTCTTTAAAATAGCCTTCTTCTATTGCAACATAGAATGGAGCATAAAAAGCACTATGGGTTACTTCGGATAATTTAATGGTTGTTAAATTTTCTTCTTTTTTATCTAGTAATTTAACTGCTGTAATAAAAACAACAAGAAGAATGAGTAAACCTAGTAATGCTCCAATAATTTTTCTTTTCAAAATAAAATTCCTCCTTTGATACACTGTATTATATTCTAGAAAGAACATTTGTGTTCAAAAGTGAGTCTAACGTACTTTATCAATATTTTGTTTGAACATAAAATATTTTGAGATGATAGTATGAACTTTATAAAAGAACAAATGAATTTAATAAGAAAGAAAGACCCGGCTTTAAAAAGTAAGTGGGAAGTTTTTCTATATCCAAGTTTTATTGTTCAAATTTATTATAAGATTGCTCATTTTTTTTATAAACATAAACATTATTTTTTAGCAACTTATCTATCCATGAAAGCAAAAAGAAAAACGGGAATTGAAATCCATCCCGGAGCTATTATTGGTAAAAATTTATTTATTGATCATGGTTCTGGAGTCGTTATTGGGGAAACTACAATTATTAAAGATAATGTGACTCTTTATCATGGAGTGACTTTAGGTGGGGTATTAAATACACAAGAAAAACGACATCCAACAATTGAAGATAATGTTGTTATTGGTGCTCATGCACAAATTTTAGGAAATATTACGATTGGTAAGAATGCTAAGATTGGAGCAGGTTCGGTTGTTTTAAAAGACGTTTTAGAAAATGAAACCGTGGTGGGTGTTTCTGCAAGAAAGGTAAAATAAATTATTCTTTTTTAAAAAAACAATCAATATCGATTTCAAGAACATCGGCGATTCTGCCAAGAACAGCAATGGAAAAGGATTTTTTTCTTTTTTCACTTTCAATTTCTGCTAAATAATCCATCGACATCATGGCTTTTTCGGAAAGTTTTTGTAATGTGTAACCTTTTTCTTTTCTAAACTTTTTTATATTTTTTCTAACGATATCATAATAGTAGTTCTCGTCATGAATTTGTGCCATAAGTACCATCTCCTATTAAAATTATCTTATAAAAGTAAAGTTTTATATTATGGGCTTATAGCACTAGATTTTTCTAAATTTTTATGTTAGGATAAATATAGGGCTTATAGCACTAATTTGGAGGACTTATGAAATTAGAAAAGTTTAATAAAAATAAGAAACAAAAAGAAATTATAATAGGTGCAATACTTATATTAATAGGAGTAATCGGAGGTATAGGTTTGTACCGAAGTTTTGCCATGTATGAAGAAAAACAAACCTTTGATGTGTTAAAAGGAACCGTACCTGATTTTAGAATTGGAAAGGGAGATGTCAACTTTATTGCTTTAACAGTAAATGGGAAAAAGACTAGTAAGGTTCCATTAAAAGTGGATTATACGGATATTAAAGTAGATTGTGATAATGATACAACGGGAGAATGGGATACAGAAAGATGGGTATTGGTAACAGATATAAAGGAAATACCAACTTCATGTACAGTTGATTTTATTTTTGAAGAGCAAATTTTTGATTACATTGGAGATGAACAAACCTTCACAGCTCCAATTAATGGAAGATACAAATTAGAAGTGTGGGGTGCAGAAGGTGGAACAGCTCAAGTTACATACGGAAAAGGTGGCTATGGTGGCTATGCTACTGGTGAAATATTTTTAGAACAAGGAGAGATATTGTATATTTATGTTGGACAACAAGGTTTTACTCTTAGTAAAGTAGTATCTTCTCCAAGTGCGCAGACTTATAATGGAGGTGGTTCTGCATTTGGGTCAGATGGATTGGGAGTATATGGTGAGAGTTATGGAACGGGTGGAGGTGCAACGCATATAGCTACCGAATCGGGGTTACTTTCAACATTAGAAAATAATGTTGATGCATTATTAATTGCTGCCGGAGGCGGCTCTGGTTACATTGGTAATAAAAGGCTTTATAATAAAGAAATGTATTGCTACAATTGTGAAACAAGCATTGAAACTGATATAAAAACATCCACTACAGAAAGTGTAAGTAGTAATCCTGTCAGTCAAAGTGCTAAACAAGGAAATGGTTATGCTAAAATTACATATTTGGGTAGCAATTAAAAAAGTCAAATTTGCGGATTTGACTTTTTTTGGTGCGACACGCATGTGTTAAAACTAGGGCATGAAAGTTGCCTGTGGGCTTGGTAGTAGGAACCACTAGC
>CANRNR010000043.1 GCA_947632035.1 uncultured Clostridia bacterium
AATGTTGTAGGAAATAAAAACAATATTAAAGTTGTAAAAAATAAAGTTGCTCCACCATTTAAATCTGCTTGTGTAGATATTATGTATGGTGAAGGAATTAGTAAAACTGGCGAATTAGTAGATATTGGTTCTAATATTGGAGTATTAGAAAAAAGCGGTGCTTGGTACAGTTATAAAGGGGAAAAAATTGGCCAAGGAAAAGAAAATGTTAAAATATATTTAAAAGAAAATCCTAAAGTTGCAGATGAAATAGAAAAAGCAATAAAAAAACATTATAATATTGTTGATTCAACAGAAAAAGCCTCAGATAAAGCCCAAGTTGACAAAAAAGTGTAAATGTGCTACAATTTAGATGTCAATGGGGGTTTTGACAAATAAAAATCTTCGAAAATGAAGATTTTTTTCTTAAAGGGGATGTAGATATGAAAAGAAAAGTTACATTTATGAAAAGATTAGTAAAGGGTTCTTCTGCATTTTTAATACTATTTCTTTTAGCTAGTTGTGGTCAAAAACAGGCAAAAATTCAAAATGATAGTGAAGTTTCCTCAGAATTATCCTATGAAACTCAACAACCTATAGAAGAAAATGATTTTCCAAGTCAAGAACCTATCAAAGAAGGAACTTTAGAAGTTTCCAACAAAGAAGATAATCAAGAAAAAAAGAAGATAGAAATTACAAAAAGAACAGAATTAGAAAAAACATATAAATATGTTTCTAGTCCTACTACTTTAAATAATAAAAGATACTTTAGAGTTAGAAAAAACGCATCAGGATATGGTTTGGTTGATGCAGAAACTTTAGAAGAAGTAATACCTGCAGATAAATATGACTTTATTAGCAATGAAATAGAATTTAATGGGTATAAATATGTGTGGGTAAGCAATTATCAAGATGAAGGATATGCCAATGGTTTAGTATCATTAGATACTTTTGAAGAAGTTTTACCATGTGAAACTTATCGTATTGTTAAAGTTAAACAAGAAGAAAATGGTTTAGATATTTTAGAATGTTTAAATAAAGATAGAGTTACTACAGATATTTATGATTTAGCAGAAGAAGGACCTAAATTAGTAAAAAGAGTTAAAAATTAATCCCAAAAGGGATTTTTTTATAAAGTTGTGTTAAACTTAATGACTGATAAATAAAAAGATGCTATAATGATAATAGCCAAACAAAAGATAAAG
Source organism: uncultured Clostridia bacterium (assembly GCA_947632035.1). Classification (GTDB taxonomy): domain Bacteria; phylum Bacillota; class Clostridia; order TANB77; family CAG-508; genus CAG-273. Next base: position 1,185 of record CANRNR010000043.1, read on the forward strand.
GAGGAGATATCCTTAATCAACTAGTCTATCTTTATCTTTGTTTGGCGATAATGATATGTTGATATAGGCTAGTTGATTAAGGATATTTTTGTAGTATGAAAATAGAAGAATTATTAAAAGATTTAGATCCAATAACAATAATTGAATTTAAAAATTATTTATTAGAAAATTTATCAAAGTTATGTTCTACAAAAAATTCTAATTCAAAAATAATTTCTAAATATAAAAAAGAAGAAATAGTTTGTGAAAAATGTGGTTGTAAAATATATAAAAATGGAACAACTAAAAGTGGCATTCAAAAATATATTTGTAGTGGTTGTAAAGTAACTTCATCACAAACAACTAATACAATAATTTGTCACAGTAAATTATCATTTGAAGTATGGAAAAATGTAATAGATAATTTATTAAATGGTTTTAGTATAAGAAGAATTGCTGAAGAAAATAATATTGCTGTTTTAACATCATTTAGATTAAGACATAAAGTTTTGTATGCATTAAAACATTTCATAGAACAAATTAAATTAACCGGAGAAATACAGTCAGATGAAAAATATTTTTCTATTAATTTAAAAGGAACTAAAACGAAAAATATGCCAAGATATTCTAAAAAAAGAACATCAACAACTTCTCCTTATAGGGGCATAAGTCATCATAAAATATGTGTTGTTTCAAGTATAGATGAAAAAGATAATTTATTATTAAAAATAGTTGGTTTAGGAAGATGTACAACAAATATGTTAAATGAATCACTTGGTCAAAAGTTAAACAAAGCCAAATCAATAACAGCAGATAGTGCAAGTGCTTATCAAGAATTTTGTAAAGACAATAACTTAACATTAAATGCTATTCCATCGGGTTTTCATAGTAATGATGTTTACAATATATCAGAAATAAATGGTATTCATTCTCAACTTGAAACTTGGCTAAAAAAATTTAGAGGTGTATCTACTAGACATTTACAAGAATATTTAGATTGGTTTGTTTATATTTTTACTATGAAAAAAAGATTTATGTTAAATAAAATAAAAACTGAATCTTATTCAAAAATTATAATAGATAATAATTATATAAAATCAGAAAATATATTCTCTATTAAAATGCCTATTGATTTAAATGTTGCTTATGCTGAATACATTAATCAGTCATAAAGTTTAACACAACTTTTGAATTAAAAATAAAAGGTGATGAAGTCGTTAAATTAATGCTTAATATCATCTTTTTCTTTTACATAATCTTTTGATTCACATAATTTATTTGGATTTAAAATTATCTCAAACTATCTTTATCTAATGCTCCATGCCAATATAATTCTTTAACAAATTTTTCATATCTTTTATCATTTTTAACAAAAATTTTATCTATAAGAATTTGAATTAATCGATAAATCATTTCTTTAAAACTTTCAAGTATGTTGATTTAATAAAATAAAATTAATTACACTTCCAAACTGATAACGGGAGTTCGTTAGACATTAAAAAAAATCAGTCACATTTAAGACTGAATTAATTTTTAAAAATGGAGCCATCATAAAAGGGATTTCAAAATTTTTGTAAATACCTTTTTTTCCTTTCTTTCGCTCACTAATAATATATATTAATTTTCATTATAATGCAATAGTTTTTCTAAAATATTTTTAA